>JAZMZT010000119.1:0-12360 GCA_045586125.1 Bacteroidaceae bacterium
AAGCGCCGCAGGATCTAGAATTTAAGGTAAAAATCCTTTACAAGATTGATGTAGCCCGATGTCTCTTTCCCATCGTGACCGCACATGGCAAGAACATCCTTTTTCAGACACTGACTGCCAAAACCATATGCCAGCAACGAACGCTTGGGCTGCTTGCCCGGAGCGGTAACCACATCGGTCTCAAGACACAGGTTCAGGTCAAAAGCCGATGCGCATTTGGTGAACTCGCCCACAGCATCATAAGGAAGAACCACACACAGAAGGCCGTCAGGCGCCAGCATAGGTGCTGCGCATCTGACCAGAGTCTCATAACTCAGCGAATCGTTGTGACGGGCTGCGTTTCGGCCCTGATCGGGACAGCGCAATGAATCACGAAAGTACGGCGGGTTGCTCACTATACGGTCAAACCTGATTTCTGCGGTGAAATGGGCAAAATCAGCACATTGCACAAAAATCCGGTCGCTCCATTCTGAATTTGCGGCATTCTGAAATGCCTGCTGTGAGGCTTCAGGATCAATTTCGACGGCCGTTACGCTTGCGGCTCCGCGTTGTGCAGCCATGATGGCAACCAGTCCGGTACCGCACCCCACATCCAGCACGTTTTTTCCCCTTTCCATCGGGAACCACGCGCCCAGCAGGACCCCGTCGGTCCCCACCTTCATGGAGCAACGGTCCTGCTCTATACGGAAACGTTTGAAATCAAAGTACTGGTTGGACATGCCGCAAGTGTCAAATTTCCCTGCAAAATTACTTTTTTTGTTTTATTCACCCCTTTTGACGCCACAAATAGCTGATACGTGCGCGCAATTATCTAAATTTGCAGATTATTTGCAGAATGATTTATGTGGACGAAGAAACAATCTGAAGAAACTTTCGACGAATCAAATCCGGCTTTCTCAATGATTGCTGATTTTGACGGCAATGAAAGCGGGCTCTTTGACGCCCAGATGGACGAGGTGGTACCGGTGCTTCCGCTCAGGAACATGGTATTGTTCCCCACTGTGGTGATGCCTGTCACCGTAGGCCGCAAATCGTCACTCAAGCTAATACAGAACGCATCGGCAGACGGCAAGCAGATAGCCGTGTTCTGCCAGAAGGATCCTGATACCGAGAATCCCGGCCTGAACGACCTCTACTCTGTAGGTGTTTTGGCCAAGGTCATCCGCGTATTCGATATGCCCGACCAGACCACCACGGTAGTGCTTCAGGGTATGCAGCGTATCAAACTACGCAGCATTATAAGCGACCAGCCCTATCTGGTAGGTACCGCCGATCTGTTCCCCGAAGTGCTGCCACCTACCCGCAGCAAGGAGTTCAAGGCAATAGTTGATTCCTGCAAGGACGCCGCCATCAAATATGTAAAACTGTCCGAGAACATACAGCCCGATGCCGCTTTTGCCCTCAAGAACATATCCAACGGACTGTTCCTGATAAACTTCATTTGCGCCAACCTGCCCTTTGAGGTCAAGGAGAAAGCCCGTCTGCTTCGTGAAGGAACATGCTCAAGCCGCGCCCTGACACTGCTCTCGCTGCTTAACCGCGAGATACAGCTGGCCGAGCTCAAGATGAGCATACAGCGCCGCACCCATGAGGACATAGACAAGCAGCAGAAAGAGTATTTCCTGCAGCAGGAACTCAAGAACATACAGGATGAGCTGGGCGGAAGCGTCCAGGACCAGGACATTGAGGAGATGCGTCTCAAGGCCGGCCAAAAGAAATGGAGTGCCGATGTCCGCAAGATCTTTGACAAGGAACTGCTCAAACTGGAGCGCACCAACTCACAGTCACCTGATTACAATGTACAACTTTCATACCTGCAGACCGTTCTGAGTCTGCCTTGGGAAGAGTACACCAAGGATAACCTTGACATGAACAATGCCCGCAAAGCCCTTGACAAGGACCATTACGGACTGGAGAAGGTTAAGGAGCGTATTCTGGAGCATCTGGCAGTAATGAAACTGCGCGGCGATTTCAAATCACCCATTCTGTGCCTTTACGGCCCTCCCGGAGTCGGCAAGACATCACTGGGCCTGTCCATCGCCAACGCCCTCAAGCGCAAGTACGTACGTATTTCACTGGGCGGTCTGCATGATGAGGCCGAAATCCGCGGACACCGCAAGACCTACATCGGAGCCATGCCCGGACGTATCATCAAGGGACTGGCCAAGGCCGGTTCATCCAACCCCGTCTTCATACTCGATGAGATTGACAAGGTAAGCCAGATGACCAACCAGGGCGATCCCTCATCGGCCCTGCTTGAGGTGCTTGACCCCGAGCAGAACAACGCCTTCCACGACAACTATCTGGATATTGACTATGACCTGTCAAAGGTTATGTTCATAGCCACCGCAAATAACCTGAACACCATACCCGCTCCCCTGCTGGACCGTATGGAGATAATTGAAGTTAGCGGTTATATCACTGAGGAGAAGATTGAGATTGCCCGCCGTCACCTCATACCCAAGGAGATGGAGGCCAACGGACTCAAGAAAGGCTCGCTGGCCATCACCAAGCCGGCCATTGAGTCTGTCATAGAAAACTACACCCGTGAATCGGGCGTGCGTGAACTGGAAAAGAAGATAGGCAAGATATGCCGCAAGGCAGCCTGCCGTTATGCCGATAACGCCGATCAGGCCAAAATGACGGTGAAACCGGCCGATCTAAAAGAACTGCTGGGTACCCGTCCCTACTCACGCGACAAGTATCAGGGCAATGACTACGCCGGTGTGGTAACCGGACTTGCCTGGACTGCCGTTGGCGGTGAGATTCTCTTTGTGGAGACCAGCCTGAGCCGCGGCAAGGAGGGTAAACTGACACTTACCGGTAACCTGGGTGACGTGATGAAGGAATCTGCAATGCTGGCAATGGAGTACATACGCTCACATGCAGGCCTGCTCAGCCTTGACCCCGCCGTATTCAATTCATGGAACGTACATATCCATGTTCCTGAGGGCGCAATCCCCAAGGACGGCCCGTCGGCAGGTATAACCATGGCCACGTCAATTGCATCGGCCTTCACACAGCGTAAGGTGCGTGCCCACCTGGCCATGACCGGCGAGATAACGCTGCGCGGCAAGGTACTGCCCGTAGGCGGCATCCGCGAGAAGATACTGGCAGCCAAGCGTGCCGGCATAACCGATATTATACTGTGCGCCGAGAACCGTCGTGACATCGAGGAGATCCCGGCCGAGTATCTTAACGGAGTAGAGTTCCATTACGTCAATGAGATAAGTGAGGTATGGAAGATTGCGCTGCTTGACGAGAAGGTCCGCGATGCTCAGGAGATAGTCCCCATTCAAGAACCACAAAAGTAAAACCTTGTCTGACAACAAACTGACATTCAACTTAGAGCACACTGACGCCACCAGTCACGCCCGCGCCGGACAGATAACTACAGACCACGGAGTTATCCAGACTCCCATATTCATGCCTGTAGGGACCGTAGGCTCGGTCAAGGCCGTCCATGTCAATGAGCTCAAGGAGGATATAAAAGCACAGATAATACTGGGCAACACATACCATCTCTACCTGCGTCCGGGGCTTGAGGTCCTGGAAAAAGCCGGCGGACTGCACAAGTTCAACGGATTTGACCGCCCCATGCTGACTGACAGCGGCGGATTCCAGGTCTTCTCGCTGACCGGCCTCCGGAAGATGACCGAGGAGGGCGTGACATTCCAGTCGCACATAGACGGATCACGCCACCTCTTCACCCCCGAGCGCGTCATGGACATAGAGCGCACCATAGGAGCCGATATCATAATGGCATTCGATGAGTGCTGCCCCGGCACCGCCGAGTACAAGTACGCCAAGCAATCCATGGAGCGCACACACCGCTGGCTGGACCGATGCTTTGACCGTTTCAACGCAACCGAGCCCAAGTACGGTTACCATCAGGCCCTGTTCCCCATAGTCCAGGGTTGTGTTTACAAGGACCTCAGGGCAAAATCGGCCGAATACATAGCATCCAAAGGGGCCGAAGGCAACGCCATAGGCGGCCTGGCCGTAGGTGAGCCCACTGAGGTGATGTATGAGATGATTGACCTGGTACACGGCATCCTGCCGCAGGACAAACCCCGTTACCTGATGGGCGTGGGTACCCCCGCCAACATACTGGAAGCCATTGCGTTAGGCGTGGATATGTTTGACTGCGTAATGCCCACCCGCAACGGCCGCAACGCAATGCTCTTTACCAAAGACGGCATCATCAACATACGCAACAAGAAGTGGGAGGATGTATTCGACCCCATTGAAGCCGATGGCGCATCATACGTGGATACCCTGTACACAAAGGCATACCTGCACCACCTGTTCAAGGCGCAGGAGTATCTGGCACTGATGATTGCATCGGTCCACAATCTGGCATTCTACCTGTGGCTGGTGGGTGAAGCACGCAAGCATATCCTGGCCGATGACTACCATACCTGGAAGGATATTATGGTTAAACGAGTAATGCAACGCCTGTAATGAAGAGGAATCTGTTCAGACATAGACTGCTGTCCCGACTTGACTGGTACATCATCAAGAAGTTCCTGGGTACATACTTCTTCTCCATACTGCTTATTGTGGTCATTGCCGTGGTATTTGACTACAACGAGCACATTGACAAACTGAGCAAGGCAACCACGCATGAGATACTGTTTGAGTATTACCTCAACTCCATCCCCTACTTTGCCAACATGTTCAGCCCGCTGTTCGTGTTCATAGCGGTAATATTCTTCACTTCAAAACTGGCCGAGAACTCTGAGATCATTGCCATGTTCTCTACCGGAATGAGCTTTAGGCGTATGATGGTGCCGTATCTTATATCGGCCGCAGTCATATCGCTGTTCACTTTGTATCTGGGATCAAATGTCATACCCAAGGGTAACGTCATAAGGCTGAATTTTGAGCAGCGGTACAACATGAGCCACACGTCACGTGACAACTCCGACGGTTCATACAACATTCAGTTGGAGGTAGAGGACGGTGTGATAGCGTACATAGAGAGTTTCCAGACCTACAATATGACCGGATACCGCTTTGCGCTCGACAAGTTTGAGGGCAAGAAACTGGTGTCACACCTCACTGCCCGCACCGCCGCTTATGACACCCTTTCATATGAGAAATATCACTGGAAGATTAAGAACTATATGATACGAGACCTGTCCGGCACCGTCGAGACCATAACCCAGGGCAATGAGATGGATACCATTATCCATTTTGAGCCGGGCGATTTCCTGGTCAAGAAGGGCCAGCATGAGACCATGTCATCGGCCGAACTCAGGGATTATATCCATAAGCAGAAACAGCGCGGAATGGGCAACATACAGGACTTTGAAGTTGAGTACAACAAACGCTACGCCATGTCGTTCGCATCATTCATACTCACCATCATAGGCGCCTCGCTCTCCAGCCGCAAGCGCAAGGGCGGCATGGGACTCTCGCTGAGCATCGGCCTTGGCCTGAGTTTTGGTTACATACTGTTCCAGGAGGTTGCACAGACATTTGCCATAACAGGCTCAATGTCAGCATTCTGGGCCGAGTGGCTCCCCAATGTCATATACATTCCGATAGCGATTTTCCTCTATATAAAAGCACCTAAATAGCCTTTTCACCGTGAGATTTGACGAGTTTGATTTCCAGCCCGATCTGCTGGACGCGATAGATTCAATGAACTTCAGGGAGTGCACTCCCATTCAGGAGAAAGCCATACCCGTACTGCTTGACGGCCATGACCTTATAGGCATAGCACAGACCGGAACCGGCAAGACCGCCGCCTATCTGCTGCCCGTTTTGGACAAACTTTCCAGCGGTAACTACCCCCAGGACGCGGTGAACTGCCTCATCATGGTGCCCACCCGTGAGCTGGCTCAGCAGATTGACCAGCAGATAGAAGGATTCTCCTACTTTACCAACATATCCGGAACCGCAGTCTATGGAGGTAATGACGGCATCCGCTTTGAGCAGGAAAAACGCGGCTTTGCAATGGGTACCGATATCGTTGTAGCCACCCCGGGGCGTCTTATCAGCCATATCAGCCTGGGCAATATTGATTTGTCTAAGGTATCGTTCTTTATTCTTGACGAGGCTGACCGCATGCTGGATATGGGTTTCTACGACGACATAATGCAGATTGTAAAGCAGCTGCCCGCCAAACGCCAGAACATGCTCTTTTCTGCCACCATGCCCGATGAGATACAGCGCATGGCCCGCACCATTCTGCACAACCCCGTCGAGGTCAAGCTGGCCGTCTCCAAACCTGCCGACAAGATCCTGCAGGCCGCCTACGTATGCTACGAGGCCCAGAAACTGCCCATCATACAGAGCCTGTTCAGCGCCAACGCCCCCAAGAGGGTCATTGCGTTTGCATCGTCCAAACTCAAGGTAAAGGAGATAACCAAATCACTGCGTCGCCTTGGCCTGAACGTTGGCGAGATGCACTCCGACCTGGCCCAGTCCGAGCGTGACGACATAATGCACAAGTTCCGCAACGGCCACATCAACATCCTGGTAGCCACCGACATAGTATCCCGCGGAATAGACATAGACGATATAGACCTGGTGATAAACTTTGATGTCCCCCACGACCCCGAGGACTACGTCCACCGCATAGGCCGAACCGCCCGCGCCGGCGCCGAAGGCTGTGCCATCACCTTCATCAGCCTGGACGACCAGCCCAAGTTCCGCCAGATAGAGCGTTTCCTGGGCAAAGACGTCTACAAAGTCCCCATCCCCGCCGAGCTCGGCGAAGCCCCCGAGTACGCTCAGCCCAAGCCCAAACCCCAACACAAGGGCAAGGGCCGCAAACCCTTCTTCCGCAAACCCCAAAGATGACATTGGGATTCTTTTTGTCATCTTTTCTGACCAGCAATTGGCCCATATTTTTGCACTGAAAATAAAAACAATGTATATTTGTATCATCTGATACCAAAGGGTATTCCGCAAGGCAATGGTGTCAGATGGAATACCCTTTGTGTTTTGTACCGATTAATTGTTTAACCATAACTCTTGTTTGCGTATGAAAAAGACATAGCCCACCTGTAAAAAGTATTAATTTTCATACTTTTTCCACATTATTTCTTTGTAAGTAATATTAATATTCGTACTTTTGAAAACGCTAATCATGAAATACAGCGAATTAGATAGGCTTTTAGAAAGAACTGATTATGAGAAAAGTAAATGCAATTATTGAACGTGCAAGTGACGGATCATACAGCATATATAGTGATGCCGATGATTTGAATTATCTGGTAACAGGCACGGGATCAACCGTTCAAGAGGCTAAGAAATACTTTGAGGGTGGATATGAGGATATGCGCCGCTGTTATCAGAAGATCGGCAAAAAATTCACCAAGGTAGAGATGGTGTACAAATACGATATGGCATCGTTCCTCTCCTACTACGCCAGTTCATTCACTCTGGCTGGCTTGTCACGCATAACAGGCATCAATCAGGGACAGTTATCCCATTATGTTACGGGCCGAAGCGTACCCACCCGTAAGACCGTGCAAAAGATGGAAAATGCCATCCACGCTTTTGCCGATGATCTAAAATCAGTGCAGTTTGTCTGAAGCAGTACCATTGGGGACGGTTCCGTTTGGTACTGTTTTATTATTAACTACAAAAAGAACAGCGACTTACAATTAAGCCGCTGTTTCTTATTCAGCAAAACAGTACCAAACGGAACCGTCCCCAATGGTACTGCTTAGTACTGCTCTTTCTCGTTGGGGAAGTCGCTGTTCTTGACGTCCTCCACGTAGCGGCCAACCGCATCGGTGATGGTCTCAAAGAGGTTGGCGTAGCGACGCAGGAATCGGGGGCTGAAATCGTTGTTCATGCCCAGCATATCGGCGCATACGAGCACCTGACCGTCAACACCGCCGCCGGCACCTATGCCGATGATGGGGATTGAGACCTCCTTGGCTACGCGCTCGGCCAGAGCAGCGGGAATTTTCTCCAGTGTGATTGAGAAGCAGCCGGCCTCCTCAAGTTTATGGGCATCGGATATGAGTTTCTCGGCCTCGGCCTCCTCCTTGGCGCGTACGGCGTATGTTCCGAACTTATTGATGGACTGTGGAGTAAGTCCCAGATGTCCCATAACGGGAATACCTACTTCAATTATATGACGTACCTGAGGCAGAATCTCCTCGCCGCCCTCCAGTTTAAGGGCATCGGCATGAGACACCTTCATTATCTTGATTGCGTTGGCAACAGCCTCTGAGTCATTGATCTGATAGGTACCGAACGGCATATCAACTACCACGAGGGCGCGCTGCACGCCGCGAACTACTGACTTGGCGTGATAAATCATCTGATCCAGAGTGATAGGCAGAGTGGTCTGGTTGCCGGCCATCACGTTCGATGCCGAATCACCCACCAGAATAACGTCGATACCTGCTCCGTCAACCATCTTGGCCATTGTGTAGTCATAGGCTGTAAGCATTGCAATCTTCTCGCCACGCTGTTTCATCTCTCTGAGACGCTGTGTGGTAACCTTACGCTTGTCTTCAGTAATGTATCCCATTTTTTTTGAAAGTTTTTTACGCCATGAGCGTATATAAATTAGGACCGCAAAGTTAGCACTATTATCAAGAGTTATTATTATTTTTGGATAGATTAAACTCCTATGGGTAACAATTCTCACCTGACTGTGTACAAGGCATCGGCCGGATCGGGCAAGACTTTCCGGCTGGCGGTGCAGTATATCACCATGCTGATAAAGCAGCCTGAGGACTACCGTCATATCCTTGCCGTAACCTTTACCAACAAGGCTACGGCCGAAATGAAGCAGCGCATCCTGTCGCAGTTGTACGGTATAGGGCATTACCTGAGCGGGTCCGATGGATATTACAAAGAGATTAAGAAAGCCGTCACGCTCAATGAGCAGACAATCCGTCACAACGCCCTGCTGGCCCTTGACATGATACTTCAGGACTACAGCAGTTTCAGGGTTGAGACCATAGACAGTTTTTTTCAGACAGTGCTGCGCGGTCTTGCACGCGAACTCAACATAGGCGGCAACCTGACTCTGGAACTGGACATCGATGCGGCCATTGAGGAGGCCGTCAATTCATTCCTGGCTAATGTACAGCCCGATTCGCCCGACAAACGCAACATCTTGAAGTTCGTGGAGAACAACATAGAGAATAACAAGAACTGGTCTATTGACAAGACCATCATAGACTTCTCAAAAGAGCTCTTCAGCGAGATATTCATGCAGTACGGCCAGGAATTACGCAGCATCATGACCCGGAACCCCGATGCCGTGAACGACTACAAACAGAACCTGATAGCCGCCCGTGACGCCGTCCTGCCCCACTATATCGAGCAGGCCAAAGCCCTGGGAGAGCAGATACTCAGCTCGGCAGGTTCATATGTGGATTCATTGGAACGGTACGCCAAGCCCCTTGTATACAAGATCATTGACGGTTCCATGTTCACAGACCCGGGCAAGACGCTGAACAACTGCGCCACCAACCCCGACAAGATAATCCCGCAGACCCAGATCAGGAAATACCCCCATCTGGCAAGTTTGGCACAGGATGTACTGATGCCCCTCTTTACTCAGGTTGAGCAGATATACAACGAATACGTTTACGCCAAGAACTCATATGAGGCAGCCCTGAATTACCTTCACGAACTCAGCCTGCTTTTGAGCATAAGGCGTGAGATAGACGCCCAGAGTCAGGAGCAGGGCCGTTTCATTTTGGCCGATACCCCCCAACTGCTGCATCAGATGGAGGAAGGTGATACCTCATTCGTTTATGAAAAGACCGGCAGCTTTACACGCCACGTCATGATAGACGAGTTCCAGGATACATCAGACCTTCAGTGGCGTAACCTCTCCCTGCTTATGCTTGAGTGCCTGTCGGCCAACATGGACTGCCTGGTTGTAGGTGATGTCAAGCAATCCATCTACCGATGGCGTAACAGTGACTGGAATATACTCAATACCGGAATCTTCAGGGACTTTGCACAGTTCACCCCCCGTGAGGTGACTATGGACAGCAATTACCGCAGTCGCCAGCAGGTGATAGACTTCAACAACACCCTGTTCCCAAAGGCTGTTGACTACCTTGCCCAAAACTACACTGAAGTAACCGGGCTCCAATACCCTGAACTTGCCAAGGCTTATGCTGCAGTCCATCAGGAGTGTACCCAAAAGGACGGAACAGGTTACGTTTACGCCGATATCATCACAAAAGATATCAAGTCTGATGAACTTCTTGAAACCGTCTGCCAGAAACTTGCCCTGCAACTAGACCGTCTTACCGAGGCTGGTGTACGGCAGACCGACATAGCCATTCTGTTCAGATATTCAAAGGAGATAGCACAGATAGCCCAGTGGTTTGCCCAGAACCGTCCGGAATACAACATGATTTCCAGCGAGGCATTCCAACTGGATTCATCGGTAACGGTAAGGATTCTGGTCAACGCTCTGCGCTGGTTATCGGACAACACTGACCGTATAGCGCTGGCCCAACTGGCATGGGAGTACTCAAAGGCCACAGGCAGCGAACTACCGTTTGACCGCATCTACGCCAACGGCCTGGAAAACGCCCTGCCCAAAGCATTTACAGAGAAGGCTGCCACTCTGCGTAGCCTGCCGTTATATGAACTCACCGAGAAAATCTACGGAATTCTGAGTTTGGACCGTATTGAGGGTCAGAGCCAGTACGTGATGGCTTTCCAGGACGCTATATGCCAATGGCTCAGCCGTAACCCCGGCGAACTTGCTGAATTCATCGTTGAATGGGATGATAAACTCCATAAAACCAAAATCCCGGCCACAGACATCAACGGAATCCGCATGCTCACCATACACAAGTCCAAAGGACTGGAATTTCATACCGTCATAGTCCCCTACTGTGACTGGTCAATCATTGACACCAGCCATAAGGAACGTCTTTGGATCCAACCCCAGGCCCAACCCTTTGACGGAATGCCGTTCATTCCCGTAGGATTCAGTAAGAACCTGGGAAATTCCGTTTTCAGCGAGCATTACAAGCATGAAGTAGGACTTCAGACAGTCGATAACCTGAACCTGCTCTACGTAGCCCTGACACGTGCCATAAGCAACCTCATCATACTGAGTAACCGTCCTTTGAAGAGTAACGGGTTCATATCGGTAAATGACGTGCTTCAGGTATGTCTGAGCGCCCAACCGTTCAACAGCGAATTCTCAGATGAAGGAATAACCTATGAGACCGGCATCATTTGCCCCCATACCGAGCGCAATGACATAGGCTCACAGAATCCTTTTGACGTCAAGCCTGATGTAACAGGGCTTACGTTACGCACCTTCCCCATCAACGCCCGCTTCCGCCAGTCGGGTGAATCCACCCGCTTTGTCCACAGCGACGATCAGGACGGAGAACGCCAGGAGGAGTACATACAGACCGGAAAACTCATGCACAGCCTCTTTGCCACCATCCGCACCCAGGACGACATAGACCCGCAGGTAGACCAGATGCTGCGTGACGGACTTCTGGAATCAACCCATAAGGCCGATAAACTCAAAAAGGATATCCGCAAACATATTGCCGACACGCCGGGCGCCCGGGAGTGGTTCAGCGGCAATTATTCGCTGTTCAACGAGGCCTCAATCATATACCGCGACGGAGGAGTGCTGCAGAACCGCCGCCCCGACCGCGTGATGATCACCCCCGATGGCCGTGCCGTCATAGTGGACTTCAAGTTCGGCCGTGAGCGCGAAGAGTATATGCACCAGGTTCAGGAGTATATGGACCTGCTGCGCAAGATGGGCCACCCACAGGTGGAAGGCCACATATGGTATGTCTATTCAAACAAGATAACTGATTGTTAACCTTACTTATAACATTATGAAAGATTTTAATTACTACGCCCCAACCGAGGTAGTTTTCGGTAAGAATTCAGAGGAACAGGTAGCCCAGTTGATACGCAAGTACGGCGGCTCCAAAGTATTGGTACATTTCGGCGGCCAGAGCGCCCGCAAGTCAGGCCTGCTGGACAAGATTGAGCGACTGCTCCGTGAAGGAGGTATTGAATTTGTGTCTCTGGGCGGTGTCGTTCCCAACCCCAGACTCTCAAAAGTGCATGAGGGCATTGACCTGTGCCGCAAGGAGAAGGTGGACTTCATCCTTGCTGTAGGCGGTGGCAGCGTGATTGATTCATCCAAGGCCATTGCATACGGCGTTCCTTACGACGGTGAGGTATGGGATGTATATCTGCGCAAGTACAACCCGGTGGCCAGCCTTCCGGTTGCATCGGTCCTGACCATTCCTGCCGCAGGCATTGAGATGAGTGACTCAAGCGTAATCACCAACGAGGACGGTGACGTAAAGGTAGGTTACTCCAACAATCTGTGCCGCCCCAAGTTCGCCATCATGAACCCCGAGC
>JAZMZT010000120.1:0-14055 GCA_045586125.1 Bacteroidaceae bacterium
TACGGTATCGCCTGCCGGCGGTAATCTTAAGGAGCCTGTAACGGAGAACACCAAGAAGGTGGCCCGATGCTTCTATGCTCTGGAGCAGGAGCGTGCTGACCGCAAGCGTTACCCGGCCATCAACCCCATTGACTCTTACTCCAAGTATCTGGATTATCCGGAATTTGAGAAATATATCACTGACCGTATCAATGATCAGTGGACCGGTAAGGTGAACGAACTTAAGACCCGTCTGCTGCGCGGTAAGGAGATTGCCGAGCAGATTAACATTCTGGGTGATGACGGCGTACCTGTGGATTATCACGTAACGTTCTGGAAATCAGAGCTGATAGACTTTATCGTGCTGCAGCAGGATGCGTTCGATGAGGTTGATGCCGTAACCCCGATGGAGCGTCAGGAGACAATCGTGGACCGCGTGATTGACATCTGCCACACCGAGTTCAAGTTTGATACTTTCCTGGAGGTTATTGACTATTTCAAGAAGGTTATCAACCTGTGCAAGCAGATGAACTACCAGCCGTTTGAGTCAGAGAAGTATTTTGAGTACGAGAAGGAGCTTAAGGCTCTTATCGATGAACGTAAAACCGCTTAACCCGCTATAGCTATGACAACAAAGGCATTCCAGAAGATTTACACCAAGATTAGCCAGATTACAAAGGCTACCTGCTCGCTACGTGCGCAGGGTGTGGGTTACGATGAGCTGGCTGTTATTGACGGCCGATTGGCTCAGGTGGTTAAGATTGTGGGCGATGAGGTTACGCTGCAGGTGTTTGAGGGCACCGGCGGTATTCCTACCAACGCCGAGGTGGTGTTTATGGGCAAGGCTCCTACACTTAAGGTCAGTGACAGCCTGGCCGGCCGATTCTTCAACGCTTACGGTGATCCTATCGACGGCGGTCCTGCTGTTGAGGGCACTGAGGTTGAGATTGGCGGTCCGTCAGTGAACCCTGTTCGCCGTAAACAGCCTTCAGAACTGATTGCTACCGGTATTGCAGGTATCGATTTGAATAATACTCTTGTGTCCGGTCAGAAGATTCCGTTCTTTGCTGATCCGGACCAGCCGTTCAACCAGGTTATGGCAACCGTGGCCATGCGTGCCAAGGCCGATAAGATTATCTTGGGCGGTATGGGTATGACCAATGATGACTACCTGTACTTTAAGAACGTGTTCTCAAACGGCGGTGCCATGGACCGTATCATAGGTTTCATGAATACCACCGAGGACCCTGCCGTAGAGCGTCTGCTGGTGCCCGATATGGCTCTGACCGCTGCCGAGTATTTTGCTGTGCAGAAGGATGAGAAGGTGCTGGTACTGCTCAGTGATATGACATCGTATGCCGATGCTCTGGCAATCGTATCTAACCGTATGGACCAGATTCCTTCAAAGGATTCTATGCCGGGTTCCCTGTATTCGGACCTTGCCAAGATTTATGAGAAGGCCGTGCAGTTCCCCAGCGGCGGTTCTATAACCATTATCGCTGTGACAACGCTGTCCGGCGGCGATATCACTCACGCCGTGCCTGATAACACCGGTTATATCACCGAGGGTCAGTTGTTCCTGCGCCGCGACAGTGATATAGGTAAGGTTATCGTGGATCCGTTCCGCTCGCTGTCCCGTTTGAAACAGCTTGTTAACGGTAAGAAGACGCGTGCCGACCATCCGCAGGTTATGAACGCCGCCGTGCGCCTGTATGCTGATGCATCGAACGCAAAGACCAAGGTGGAGAACGGTTTTGACCTTACTGACTATGATCAGCGTGCCCTTGACTTTGCTCATGATTACAGCGAGAAGCTGCTGGCAATTGACGTGAACCTGGATACAACCGAGATGCTGGATGTTACCTGGGGCCTGTTTGCCAAGTACTTCAAGCCCGATGAGGTTAACATCAAGGCGGCTCTGGTTGAACAATACTGGCCCAAAAACTAAATGGCGATAAAGTTCCAATATAATAAAACCTCACTGCAGATGCTGGAAAAGCAGCTGAAAGTGCGTAAGCGTACCTTACCTATTATTAAGAGTAAGGAGAGTGCGCTGCGTATGGAGGTCAAGAAATGCAAGGACGACCTGGTCCGGCTGGAACGCGAACTGGAGGAGGGCATCGGCCGATATGAATCCATGTTTGCGCTTTGGAACGAATTCAACCCGCAGTTGGTGAGCGTGAAGGATGTTCACCTGACCGTGCGCAAGATTGCCGGAACCAGGATTCCGGTGCTTGACGAGGTGGAGTTTGAGGTTGCTCCGTTCAGCCTGTTCAGTCAGCCCAAATGGTACTATGACGGCATCAACATACTGCAGGGACTGGCCCATGACGCTATTCTGGTGGAGTTTACTACCGCCAAGCTGGCGTTGTTGGAGAAGGCCCGCAAAAAGACTACCCAGAAGGTGAACCTGTTTGAGAAGGTGCAGATTCCGGGTTATGAAGATGCCATACGTAAGATAAAACGCTTTATGGAGGATGAGGAGAACCTCAGCAAGTCAAGCCAGAAGATTCTGAAATCTCTGCTTGAGGCCCGTGAAGCGGCTAAAAAAGAGGAGGAGGCAGAGTCATGATTACAAAGATGAAAAAACTCTCCTTCCTTATTCACAGTAAGGAGTATGAAGGGTTCCTGGAGCACCTGCGCTCACTGGGCATAGTCCATGTGATCCGGAAACAGCAGGGAACCGTTCAGAATGAGGAACTCCAGGAGGACCTGAACCTGCTGGCCCGATGCAAGAACGCTATCCGTGAACTGGAGTCCAGTGCCAAAAACGAGCCAATGGGGTCAGGCCCCAATGGCACGACTAAGGGCTTTGCGTTCGATACACCGGCCAAGGTTCTGGAGAGATTTGATATTTTGGAGGCCGATAAGGTGGTTCAGGAGCAGACCCTGCAGGCTCTGTCACGTGACCGCGCGCAGTTGCTTCCCTGGGGCGATTTTGAGCCCTCCAAGGTGGAGCGTCTGGCTGCTGCCGGTTACAATATAGGTTTCTATACATGCCCTCTGCGTGCATTCAAGGATGAATGGACCGATAAGTACGGCGTGATAGAGATTGAGCGTGACAAGCAGAAGGTCAACTTTGTTACGGTTACCCATACGGATGTGACTGTTGATATTGACGCAGAGCAGGTTCACCTGCCGCATATGTCGTTATCGGCCGTAGAGTCGGATATAGCCAAGACCAAGGCTGCAATCGACGCCATCCCGGCTAAACTTGCACAGTTGGCTCAGGTGGGTATTCCTGTGTTGGAGAAGGCGGTCAGGGAACTGGAGAACAATATAGACTTTGGCCGAGTACGCCTGACCGGTGAGAAACTTGCCGCAGACAGTCTGATACTGCTTGAGGGCTGGATTCCCGCAGCCGATGTGGATGAGGTGAGCAAGGCTCTTGACATGAAGGGCGTGTTCTTTGATGTTGAGGATCCGCAACCGGATGATGATATTCCTATCCAACTGAGTAACAATAAGTTCGCAAAGCTGTTTGAGCCGCTTACCAAGCTCTACATGCTGCCTACCTATCAGGAACTGGACCTGACGCTGTTCTTTGCGCCGTTCTTTATGCTGTTCTTTGGATTGTGTCTGGGCGATACAGGTTACGGACTGCTTATGATTGTGGCTCTGCCCATATTCACAAAGCTGTTCCAGCTTATCAACCCCAACTTCTCAAAGTGGCTGGTAGTGCTGTTCGGCGCTAGTACAATGCTTTGCGGACTGCTGTCGGGTACGTTCTTTGGGTTCAACATGTATGACCTTGACATTCCTTTCGTCCAGAAGATGAAGGAAATTCTCTATACCGATAACTCAACCATGTTCACCGTGTCACTTTGCATAGGTGTGGTACAGATTCTGTTCGGTATGGCAATCAAGGCTGTGAACCTGAGTATTCAGTGCGGCGTCAAGTATGCGCTGGGTACGATAGGGTGGCTGGTGCTCCTTATCACTGTGGGAGTATCGGTTCTGGCAGGATTTGAATTCAGCAATCCTGTGGTGATGGGTATTCTCATTGCTGCAGCGGTGCTGATATTCCTGTTCAACAGCCCGGGCAAGAACCCGCTGCTGAACATCGGCCTTGGACTTTGGGATACTTACAACATGGCAACCGGCCTGCTGGGCGACGTGCTCTCTTACGTGCGTCTGTTTGCGCTGGGTCTGTCAGGCGGTATCCTGGCCAACGTGTTCAACAGCATGGCTGTGGGTATGGCGCCCGATAACAAGGTGGCCGGATTTATCGTTATGGTGCTGATTTTTGTAATCGGCCATGCTCTGAACATCTTTATGAATATCTTGGGAGCCATTGTTCACCCCATGCGATTGACATTCGTTGAGTTCTTCAAGAACTCGGGTTACACCGGTGGCGGCACTGAGTACAAACCGTTTAAAATAACAAATTAAATAAATACAATTATGTCAAGTTTAGTTTTAGCTTTTGTGGGCGTAGCCCTTATGATCGGCCTTGCAGGCATCGGTAGCGCATACGGCGTAACTATAGCCGGTAACGCAGCAGTTGGTGCACTCAAGAAGGTTGACAAGTTCGGTAACTTTATCGTGCTCACCGCTCTTCCCGGTACACAGGGTCTGTACGGTTTTGCAGGTTACTTCATTTTTGCCAACATGGCAGGTGTTCTTACTCCCGATATCACTCCGCTGCAGGCTGCATCGGTATTCGGCGGCGGTCTGGCTCTGGGTATTGTAGGTCTGTTCTCGGCTATCCGTCAGGGTCAGGTTTGCGCTAACGGTATTGCCGGTATCGCACAGGGTCACGACGTATTCAGCAAGACTCTGATTCTTGCCGTATTCCCCGAGCTTTACGCTATCGTAGCTCTGGCCGGTGTCTTCCTGATGAGCTCCGCGCTTTAAAACGATACCACTAGGGACGGTTCCGTTTGGTACTGTTTTATAACTAACTGCAAAAAGAACAGCGACTTACAATTAAGCCGCTGTTTCTTATTTAGCAAAACAGTACCAAACGGAACCGTCCCCAATGGTATCGCAGTTTTTTGTAACTTTGCAGCATGAAAGTGTGTGTAGGACTTTCGGAAGGCGTTGACTCCAGCGTAGCGGCTCTGTTGCTCAAGCAGCAGGGATATGATGTGTTTGCCATGTTCATGCAGAACTGGCATGATACCGAGGGAACGCTGCACGGAGACTGCGAGTGGGAGGAGGACCGTCTGGTGGCCGAGATGGTTGCCAAGAAAATAGGCATTCCGTTCCATTTTGTTGACCTGAGCGATGAGTACCGCCGCCGCGTGGTAGACTACATGTTCTCAGAGTACGAGCAGGGTAGGACCCCCAATCCTGATGTCCTGTGCAACCGTGAGATAAAGTTCGACGCCTTTCTGGATGCAGCTCTCAAGTTGGGGGCCGATATGGTCGCAACCGGACACTATTGCCGCAAGGATGAGTTTAAGGCCGATGACGGCAGCACCATGTACCGCATATTTGAGGGTGTGGATCCAGGCAAGGACCAGAGTTATTTTCTGTGCCAACTGAATCAGGAACAACTGTCCAGGGCCATGTTCCCGATTGGGCATCTGCTTAAATCCCAAGTCCGCCAGATTGCTGCCGACGCCGCGTTGCCATCGGCCACCAAGAAGGATTCGCAGGGTATTTGTTTTGTGGGTAAGGTTGACCTGCCGGAGTTCCTCAAGCAGAAACTCAAGAGCGTTGACGGTAATATCGTGGAAGTTTTTCCGGAGTTCTACTCAAAGAACCCGCATTACAAGTTCCAGCAGGAGACGCTGAATAGCATTACGGCCGATGGCTCAAAAGCCAATATGGTTACGGGATACATCAGCGAGGATAAGTGCACGGATACGCTGAGCAGCAATAACTACGATCCAGATAAGATTGCACAGTTAAGCGATGAAACTCTGGAGCGTCTGTCCAAGCCCTACCGATACGATTCAATCAAATTCATTACCGAGACATACCGCTCGGGACGGAAGCATGTCAAGAAGACCCGCTTTAAGGCCAATCCGTGGGGCAAGATAATCGGTACTCATGACGGTGCGCAGTTCTTTACCATAGGTCAGCGTCATGGCCTGAACGTGGGCGGACATGATGATTCGCTGTTTGTCATTGCCACGGACATTGAGAACAATACAGTCTATGCCGGTGAGGGACACACGCATCCCGGCCTGTCACGCAGCTGCCTGGGCATCGGCCCCGGTGAGATTCATTGGATACGTCCCGACCTTAAGATGCAGAACGGTGAGATACGCCGTTACCGCGTGCGCATACGCTATCGTCAGCCCCTGCAGGATGCATGGCTGATTCAGCGTGAGAAAGCACTGTACATACTATTTGACGAGCCCCAACGTGGCATCACATCAGGCCAGTTTGCTGTCTGGTATGAGGCCGATGATGAGATGCTGGGTTCTGGCGTAATTTCCTGACTTGCAGTTAATTCTTAGCCGGCTGGTAAGGAGCGGGAGCGTCGGCGTTATCCTGCTTGTTGTAGGAAATGCTGTCGTGGGTTAATACGCCGTCTACGATCTGGGCATTGCGCGGGAAGCCTGATGAGAGTTCAAATCTCAGGGTTCCGTTGATGAGGTTGCCTTCAAGCTGGTGGT
Organism: Bacteroidaceae bacterium; assembly: GCA_045586125.1. GTDB lineage: Bacteria > Bacteroidota > Bacteroidia > Bacteroidales > Bacteroidaceae > Colenecus. Next base: position 6,552 of record JAZMZT010000120.1, read on the forward strand.
ATATACCTAGGGCTACTATTTCACGTGAGGGCTCGCGGCCGTCCTCAATGGAATAGGTCTTGCTCTTGGTTATGGCAACGGCGCTGTCTGTGAAGAGGAATACGGCCTCTACCTTTGATTTGTAATCGTTTTCTGAATAAACAGAGTACCAAGCCTCAATGGTGCGGTCACTGTAGTAGTTGGGCAGGTATGCCACGGCCCGTTGGGTGAAAACCAGTGTGTCATTTCCGTTTTGCGGATCATTGGCGTTTGTATCGGTCTCCAATACCTTTTCACATGATGCACATGTAAGGCTGAGCATCATCGCAGCTGCCATAACAGACAGCAAACCTTTCATTTTCATAGCGCTATATTCTTAATTGACAATTATGCCGTAAACTTACAAATAATCTTTTAAAGTCGCACATGCTCCACAAATAAAGGGCCGCAATTGCGACCCTTTATTTGTGGAGCATACGAGAACAATTGGACGGAATTTATCGGAAGCGATTTGGGGGTTAAATTACTGATATTGATAGTTTTCCGCAAAAACGTATTCCGAGGGTTTCCGAGGGTTTTGGGAAAAATTAGTAAGGATTTAGTAAGGATTTCCAATAGTTTTTGTATATTTGCAGATGGTACAAAACAACAAAAACTATGGCAGTAACATTCGTTTTAGGGAGCGTTATCAAAGATGGTACCGCCCCGATTAAGGTCCGCGTTCAAGGGACAAATCCTCCGGTCAATGTACTTCAGGCTACTGGTCTTTTCATGGCTCCTAATATTTGGGAAAGGAGAAATGATGAGGATTATCTTTACAAGCACAGAAACAACGAAGAAATCCGTAAGATTCTCAATCTTGCCGGAGAGATTAGGCGCAAGCTGCAGGCTATGTATGATGCCGGCGAGCAGCTGGACAAAGTGACCGTCCGTGATATTGTGAGCGACATCACTAACCGGGAGGAGAATGAGAGAAAGAAGGCCGAGGAGGAAAAAAGGCGGCTTGAGGAGGAGCGGAAGAACCGGGTTACTTTTGACAAGTTCATTGACAGGTTCATTGAGGAGGCCCGGGAGGGTAAGAGGATGAATGTTCATGGGAAGCGGTATGCGGCCTATTCTATCACTAACATCCAGCAGTCCATTAACAAGTTCCATGAGTTTGAGAAGGAACAGGGACGGGAGTATGACTTTGAGGATATCAACATGGATTTCTTCTATCAGTTCCAGGACTTCCTTACCGGGCTTGGGAAGGCTCAGAATACGGTGGGCAAGTTTATCAACTGGATTAAGACTCTGATGGCTTTTGCTGAGGCTGAGGGGCTTCATAACAATCCTTCGTTTAAGGATAAGAGGTTCAGAGGGTCGAGGACTGAGGTGGATTCCATCTACCTTACCAAGGAGGACCTGGACAAGATTCGTAAGGCTGACCTTAGCGATATGCCGGAGTGCTATACTCTGGCTCGGGACAAGTTCCTGATTGGTGTCTGGACGGCGCAACGCGTGAGTGACTATAACAATATCCGGAAGGAGGATGTGAAGACCCTGACGGAGCAGCGCATTGTGGAGAAGGTGGTGGATGAGAAGACCGGACAGACGGAGCCTGTGATTGTGACTGAGGAGACTAAGATTCTTACCATCATTCAGCAGAAGACTGGCGCTAAGGTGTATATTCCTTGCCATCCGGAGCTGATAGGTATTCTTGAGAAGTACGACTATGATGTTCCGTACATGGCGGACCAGAAGATCAACCAATATATTAAGGTGGTGGCCGAGAAGGCGGGGCTGGATGAGATGATTAAGGTTGAGAAGGTTGTGGGCGGCAAGAAGATTGTGGAATACACCCCCAAGAATAAGCTGGTGCATACCCATACGGCAAGGCGTACGGGTGCTACGCTGATGTACCTGGCGGGCATGGATGTCTTTGACATCATGAAGATTACCGGACACTCTACTCCGCTTACCCTTAAGAAGTACATCAAGGCGGATGAGCTGGATGTGGTTCAGAAGATCAATAAGAAATACACATACTTTAGAGAATAGATGAACGGCAAAGATGACCTTGTCTTGGACACGAAACGGCTGATTGGGGCTATCGGTGATACGATGGCCGCAGTCAGCCGGTTTCTTGAGGATTCCGAAGACGATGAGAGAGAGAACCCTGTTTGCAAGGTTAAGTGTGATTATCTGCGTGCTAATGAAGAGCAGCTTAAGAATTTGCTCAGGGATTCGCTGTGGGCTGTCAAGCATCAGTGGAATGAGATTGCGGGGAACCCGATGCTGCTGGAGGACTTGAAGGCCTACATCGGGTGCTGTAGGGATTTCCTGAAGCAGACCTGGGAGTTTGATGATTTGGTTCAGCGACACTGGTTTGAGGCGGACGCTCTGTTTGGCAGAAATGACATCGGACGGCGTTACCTGCAGGATATGCTGGTCTGGGAGGATGAGGCGAAGGCTATCATCGGCTTTATTGAGAGCAAGCCCCGGGTTGGCGTACGGTTGGACGATGTTTTTGAGAAGGCTGCCCTGAAACTGCGGCCTTACTTTGAGGATGTGACGGGTGCGGCGCTGCAGAATTTCGTGATGAACGGTGTGTCTTTGGCGGGTAGGCCCCGGTGGAAGCTGGATAAGCGTCAGGCCATCGTGATGGGTAAGATGCTGGGCAAGAGCTGCAAGGAGATGAATGACTCGTTCCGCTTTACCAACCAGGATGACAAGTATATCAAGCTGAACTATACCAGCCACGGGCCTATGACCAGTATGCGATTTACCCAATCCTTAAGGAGATGCTGGATGCGGTGAAGGGCGAATGAACCGTATGTTTGGGCACACCCCTTTATAATAAGGTATCGGAAATAGTCTGCAATTAGTCTGCACGCGGGGCAGACTGAAAAACGGGGCGTGAGGACACTGACGCTCCTATTCTGCATTTGCGGTCTGCTGGAAACAGACCCTTACGGCGGGGGGTGTTGTTTTTTTGTCAGAATTTTGGTATATACATTTGCGGTGTCGGAGATACACTCCGGTACAGTTGAGCGCTCGGCTGTTTTGTTTACCTCAATACAGCCACAAAATGGACGTAGTAAAAGAAGTGAGAGTCTTCCTGCAGGACCTTATAAGGCCTATTGTAGTGGAAGCAGTGAAGTCATCAATGACACCCTCGGAAGAGGTGAAGACCAAGAAGTACCTTACTGTAAAGGAGGTTGGAGAGATGTATGACCTTTCGGTCAGTACCATCTATGACCGGTTCAAGAACGGTACGCTTACTAGAGTGAAGAGCGGGGGCCGTACCCTTATCCTGCATGAGGAGCTGGAGAAGAGCCTCATTGCCAAGAAGTATGCAAACAACAGAGGCTGCCGCCGCAGGAGTCGGATTTAAAGGGTTGAGGCTATGAAGAAAAATATATTGGCGGACAACCCCTGTCAAAAAGTGAGTTTACCTTTGCGGTCATTTAGTCCTGAATAATGCCTGATTACTGTTATGAGCGAGGTTTGCAGCCCTGACAGATTCTTTAGCGATAATATCATGGTGAATCTGTTTGAAAGGGTTATCTGTACATCAGCAAAGCTGATGACGAAGGAGGAGATCAAGAACAGTCCTTTGGAAGAAGAATCGGAAATGTTGGAGATTCCGATAAGGGATTTTATCCACATGGGTGCCAGATATATTTCGGTCCTGGATAAGATCCGTGCCACTAACGAGAAGAGCGAGAGGGATGTCATGAAGCGGGCGATGCTGCCTGCCGCATCCATATCGGCTACTTTCACTACAAGAGACGGTAATGTTCAGCTGGAAGAGCGCATCAGGAACTATACCGGTATAATCAGTCTGGATATTGACAATGTGCCTAATGTTGAGGAGCAGAAACAGCGCGTGGCGCAGCTGCCGTGGGTGTGGTACTGCGGGCTCTCATCGAGCGGACGGGGTTTCTTTGCCCTGGTACCGACCGACAACAGGGACTGGAAGAAGCACAAGCTGTACTTTGCGGCCCTGAGCGCGGAGATGGAGAAGCTGGGGCTGAAGGCGGACCAGCGGTGCAGTGACGTTACCCGGCTGAGGTTTGCATCGTTCGACGGGAACGGGATTTTTAACGAGGGTTGTGAGTTCTACCACCTGCCGGAGGGCTTCGGTGTGGAGGAACCGAGAAGACAGAAGACGTTTGTGCCGCTGTACCCAACGGAAGATACCGTGAGCCGTATCAATGACTATGTGAACGAATGGCTGCGCGTGGGCGCGGTGATTGATGACTACAGCGACTGGCTGCCGCTGTGCCTGGCACTCTCTACCCTTGGGGAGAGCGGCTGGCAGGTTCTGGAGGCTGTATCGCAGTCAAGCAGCCATTACAACGAGCGGCAGAACCGCAAGGTGTTCGACTACGGCATCAGGAAGAACCGGCAGATTACGATTGCCACCTTCTTCTATCTGTGCCACAAGTACGGCGTGCGGCCCAAGAGATTCAAGAGCCCACAGTATGACGTGAGCGACTTTCCGAAGGTGGAGATTCCGTACAGTGAGATATTCCCCGAGGAGCCGGTGCGGATGGTGGCCGATGATGCTGCGGATGATGATATGGAGTTCTATGATGAGGAGGATTATAACCCCACACCTGACTTTCCGTATGAGGTGTTCCCGGATGAGGTGCGCAGGATTGTGGAGCAGACGCATGAGCACATGAACTTTCCCATCGATTTTATAGGCTCCAGCCTGATTGTGGCGGCAGCGGGTGCGGTGAGCAACAGCCTGAAGGTTTATCTGCCGGGCGACTGGATTGAGAAGCCAATCATCTATATGGCCATAGTCGGTGAACCCGGTACCAACAAGTCTGCTCCGCTGGACTTTGCCATAAAGCCGCTTGAGGAGCGTGATGATGAGGAGATGGAGATCTATAACAAGAAGTACGATGTCTATGAGCTGGAGTATAAGAAGGCCCTGACGAGCAAGGGCATACTGCCTAACCCTCCGGATTATCATCAGCTGATACTGAACGACTACACCATGGAGGCCCTGATGCAGCAGCATGCGGCCAACCCGCGGGGTATGCTGGTGGTGCAGGATGAGCTGCTGAACTTTACCCGTAACATGGGGCGTTACAGCAGCGGCAATGATGAGATGATATGGACCAAGCTCTTCAGCGGCGGCAGCATACAGACTACTCGCAAGAACAAGCGTCAGACCAAGCTGAAGGATGCTTGCGTATCGATATGCGGTACCATACAGCCATCCTCACTTAAGGAATTCTCGAAAGGTAAGACCGAGAACGGATTTGTGGACCGCTGGCTGTTTGCCTACCCCAAGACACCCGTGGCGCCCACATTCAAGTACGGCCGGCCGATGCCTGAACTAAGGGAGAGCTGGAAAGCCATAATCAACCGGCTGCTGGATCTGGAGTACAGCGAGAAGAACACGCCCAAGATGATGTCGGACGAGGCAATGAAGCTTTACGGGGACTGGTTCAACAAGTTGGCCAGAAAGAAAGACCTGGAGGGCTCCATTTACCGCATGGCCGCCACCAAGATGGAGAAGTATATTGTGCGGTTGGCCATCGTCCTGGACGCGATGCGTTACGGCTGTGACGGCAAGCCCATCATAGAGCTGTCCGGATGGGCAATGGAAGGCGCCCTGAAGCTGGTGGATTATTACCTTATTTGCGGGATGAAGGCCAGAGAGAATTTCAAGTATGATCCGCTGACGAAACTTAGCATCCTGCAGAAGAGGATATACAAGAGGATACCGGTAACATTTACCACCGGCGAGGGCGTGGAGATTGCGGTGGCCATGGGTATGGGTGAGAGGACGTTCAAAAGCTGGCTGACGACCGACTTCTTTATACTGACCCAGAGAGGCCACTATGAGAGAAGATACAAATAAGAAAGATGAAAACCGTTGCACAACTTGCACAACTTGCACAAACTTGCACAAAAACGCGTGAGCGCACACTGTGCATAAGAACCTCTAATATGCTGATAATCGATATTCTACAACAAACAGTCCACTGGGTTTGTGCAGCTTGTGCAACTTGTGCAACACTTTCAAAGTTTGTGCAAAGTTTGTGCAGCTTGTGCAAGGGAGGCTGACTCCCTTGCACTCTTTTTTGTCAGGAGTACCAGGTATGATGCAGTTGGCGGATACGGGATTGATGGGGGTTGCCTGGTTGGTTGATTTTGGCCCACAACCATGACACAAAGCCCACCCTACGGAAATATGGTTGCTGATGATGCGATATGCGCTGCCGGATATGACAGTTGCTTACTTGGATGACCGTTGGTTGATGGCGGTTTGTATGAAGTAAAGATCAGGTCTGCAGTCTTGGAATAGCCCACTCAAAATGGCCGGATTTTCTGTGGTTGGAACGGTGTGTCTTGGGGTGATGGTGGGTGTGCCTTGGCATAATCAATACCAGCCAAAAAGGATCAGTTTTTTATTTGTAGTGGAGAGCAGTATAGGATTGTCACCTAGAACATTGGTACCTAATGCCCCATATCCATGAACACCATCTTTATCTTTACAGAACTTGTGGTCTGTAGGAAATTTCAACAGAGTTACTTTCATGTTGTATTTTACACCACCTACATCCATCCTGAGACGCGCAGCACCATAGCTGGTATCACCTGACATATCAACAACTCCTGTACGTTTTATATCATACTTCCTGAAGCCAAACCAAGGCCTTGCCTTGCCGGGTACTACGCAATATGATGCACCGGTATCAATCGTAAGACGGAATGTATATTTCTTGAGCTGTCCTCTAATTTTGGTATCAACCACAGCAACGGCAGGCTCTCTCTGAGTATTTATGGGCACTGTTGTGGACAATGTATGCCTACCTGCCAGAACTGAATCAGTACTCTCTGGATCAATGAGCATAATCTCATTCTGACTCCAATTTATGTAGATGTCATAATCATATACCAGTCCAAGGCCAATGATGCCATCCAGGTCTGTGGGCATATCCATACCCTGTACTGCAGGCATGACAATCTCCTTGATCCTAAGCTCACCCAAATCAACATTCCTTGCCATGATAAAGCAGCCTTGCACCTCTGCAATGCCATCATGTGTCAGTATCTGTCCCATACTGCTTACACTATCCTTCAAGCCTTCAGGCAAACGGCCGCTGTTAAAGAAACAACTTGATGCACCCGTATCAAAGCCGAAACGATAGACCTCTCCGTTAATAAACACTTGCACTACAGGAATGCTACGGTCTGACAAATTGCTAACCACAGGCAGATGTATGACTGTAGGTGCATTGAGAAACTCCGGCTGAAGGTAAGCCTGCTTGAACGAATCATCAAAGTTGGTTACAACCGAAATGCCTTGCTGAGCACTGACCGGCCATGAAAGAAGCGTTAGAGCAACGGAAAGGAAAAAGGACTGCAGATGTTTCATAGAGCAAACAGGGTTAGTGTTTAACGAAGGGATTGAGGGACTGGAACTCTCCGGTGGTACCGTCATAGTGGCGGAAGGTGGGCGGATTGGTGGAGAGGTCATAGTAGTCCAGGGAGTCTATTGATACGCTGAAATACG
>JAZMZT010000121.1:0-4236 GCA_045586125.1 Bacteroidaceae bacterium
ATGGCATATACGGACGTAAACGGTAACTACACCATCCGTGGAGTACATTTCTCAGATGACGGTACTGCATACAGTGTAATACCTGAACTTGGAATACATCAGTTCTCGCCCACATCACAGTCCAGATTCGTGAGCCAGTCATCACTCGTACACAGCGCCGTTGACTTTGATGACCAGTCATCATTCCCCGTAAGCGGTACAGTGTATTATGAGAATACCACTTATCCCGTCGAAGGCGTCACCTTCAGGGTTGACGGTGTAACCTGCACCAAGGATGGTGATGTAATACAGACCAACGAGAATGGTGAATATACCATCAGCGTACCTATCGGAGACCATTTCATAACTGCCGAAAAGAACGGACACACATTCGTACTTAACGGCCGCTATCCCGAGGACAGAAACAATGTGGGAACAAAACACACCTTCAACAAGGAGATTAAGAATCTGGAGTTCTTTGACAATACTCTTGTCAACTTTACCGGTCGTGTGGTAGGCGGAAGTATCGAAGGTAACAAAAAAATGGGATTTGCGCTCAGTAAGAACAACATCGGTATTGCCCAGTTGCAGATTACACCGCTCAACACCGACTTCAGCCTCAATTCTGTCAAAACATACAACAATGACAGCACAGCCTACTGGTATGATGTCAATTCAGCCAAGCGAGAAGCCGCATCTTCAAGCCATGCTATCAACAGTAATTCATGGTATGGTGCCGAAAAGACATTCTGCAACACCATTTATGTCAACACAGACTCCATGACCAGTGAGTTCTCTGTAATGTTGCCGCCGTTGGAGTACTCGATCAACAACATCACCGTACTCAAGACCGGACAGTCTCTGTTGGATGCAGGTGTGACGATAGATCTAACTAATACAACCAAGGAGTTAAGTGATACCCTGTACAACGCAGACGGATCATATGAACTCTACAAGTACAATGTTCTCTACAAGAAAGTCTATCACAGCGACGCCACATTCACAGTCCAGTAGGAGGGTGCCGATGAGGGTGCTTTCGGAATCAAAACCTATGAGTTTGAAGATGATCTTGGAAAGATCAATATCAACGACATCTACACAGTGAATAACGGTGTCGTCACTTACAGGTTCGACTATCCTATTTTTATAAAGGAAGATAACTACACATTCCTTCTGAAAGGATTTGAGGAGTACACCAATTCTGACAACCCCCTGGAGATACTTCATGACAAAGTTCCTTTGAAAGATAACATAATCACCATCAGCAACGCCTTGTCTGCCGATCAGAGTGTTTATGTAGAGGACTATGACCGTGACGGCATAAACGTAAAGGCCGGACAGTTGGTAGAACTCAAAAGCAACCAGCTTATGCTGGATTCACTGGGATGTGCAACATACAAATGGAAAGCCGGTCTGCCCAATATTGCAAAACCGTTTACACGTACCATATCAATATATTACGATATTGAGGGAACTTCAAAGGATTGGAGTGGAAACGGTATGGAAGGTGTCATTCTGGGTTCACTTTCCACCGGTAACAACTTCATCACCGCAGGTCCTGACAAACTTCTCATGATCCTGCGTGATCCCCCCGGGACAAACTCATCGGCCGAATGGAGCACAGGTAGTGTAACTACCAAGTCATCGGTAAGAGGAAACACATTCACCGAGAATGCCCAGGTAACGGCAAAGCATCGTTTCGGACTTCACACCGAGCTTATTGCCGGTACTCCGGGCGTAGGTGACATCACCGTACTTGAATCAAAGGATGACCTTGAGATAGGTGCCAAGATGGAAAGCGAAGGCGAGAGTTCCACAACAATGGAGACAACCACCACCATCACTCAGGCTTTCGCAACATCCGGCGATCCCGAATATGTAGGTGCGATGGGAGACGTGTTCATCGGCCAGTCAACCAATATCGTATTCGGCAAGGCCCGTGACGTACGTTTCAAACGCGGTGTCAACGATGAACTCTCTTTGGATCTGGAGGACATCATGACCACCGGACTAAGGTTCGGAACATTGTTCAGTTACACACTGAACTATATTGAGAATGTATTGTTCCCCAACTACAACCTCATGATGAGGAACCTGCTCACCACTGTCGATCAGGATAGATACAACAACACAACTAAAAGTGAAGAGCCTATCTACCTTACAACTCTGGAACCGGACGATGAAAACTACGGTAGACCCGGTACATATAAATTCATTGCGCCCGAGAATGGAGTGCCCTACAACGACAGTCTGATCTGGATCAACACTCAGATTGACAACTGGATAAAATACCTGACCCGTAACGAGCAGGAGAAGGTTGAGGCATTCAACAACCGCTCCGACAAAACCCGCAACTACTCATTCGATTCAGGAAGTGATGTAACCTACTCCATCGAGATTGATTCGACCAAGACATCAAGTTGGGACTGGAAGGTTGCAGCAGGTGTCATACTCAACAACTCATTCGGAGTTGAAATAAAGGGATTCGGCATTGAGATTTCGATGGAAGATGAGACCACCGGTGGAAGACATGAGACAGACGAAACCACCAATGGTACCAGTTCATCATTCTCATTCACTCTTTCTGAGGAGGGTGATGACGACGCCATTTCAGTCGATGTATACGAGTATGGCTCATACAGCCCCATATTCCGTACACGCGGTGGACAGACCTGCAATCCGTATGAGGGCGAGTTTGTAACCAAATACTACAAACCCGGTACCACAATCATGGAAGCAACCATGCAGATTGAGGTTCCTCACATTCAGGTTACAAAAGATGTCATCAGCGACATACCTTCAGGCGGTACAGCAAACTTCACCCTGCAGCTGTCCAACGCCTCAGAGATTGACGAGGATGTATATTATCGCCTGCTTGTTAACGACGAGTCCAACCCCAACGGTGCCAACCTGACTATTGATGGCCGACCCGTTACCGACAGCCGCATCATCAAGATTCCGGCTGGCCAGACCATAACCAAGGCTCTTCAGCTCAAGCAGACCAATCTCAGCATACTTGAGTACAAAGACATTGAGATAGTCCTGGCTTCACAGACACAGTTTGACCCCACCAGCACATGGGATGTCATCGCTGATACTGTCAAGATTACCGCTCAATTCGTACCGTCATCATCGGATGTTACCATCAGTTTGGACAACACTCTGATCAACTCCACAACAGGTACCAACCTTAACGTTTCGTTTAAGGACTTTGACCGCAACTATCTGGGTCTGAAAGCCTTCCGTCTGCAGTACAAGAAACAGGGAAGTGCTTTGTGGACACAGTTCAAGGAGTATGTCGTCAACAAGAATGACAACACAGATTCCAACGAGATGCTTCCCGACGGCGGAACCGTAACCTACCAACTGCCTATGGCATCGTTCACGGACGGCGAATATACGTTCCGTGTACTCTCCGTAAGCACATATGCCGGCAAAGAGATAATCAAGTACAGCCAGGAGATAGCACTCACCAAGGATATGCAGCGTCCGCGTCCGCTCGGTCAGCCTGAGCCCGCCGACGGTATACTGAGCATAGGCGATGAACTGAGCATCACATTCAATGAGCCCTTCATGAACGGTGAACTCACCAAGACAGGCAACTTTATCCTGACCGGTGTACTGAACGGCGCCGCCATTGACCACGAGACCGCACTGCGTATGTCGGGCAGTGACCTGACTGCATCAACCGAGGCAGACATCAATCTGGCCGGCAAGGAGTTCTCATTTGACATGTGGGTAAAGATTGACGGTGCAGGTACCATCCTGAGCCACGGAAACGGCAACACCAAGTTCACTGTAGGAGTAACATCGGACAACAAACTTGTCGTTGACATTGCCGGAACTCCATACAAGTCAAACGTAGCACTGCCCACAGGCAAGTGGATATTCCTGACACTCTCATTCGCCAAGAACGGAAACAGCTACAAGCTGATCGCAGCCAAGGCCGATGAAAGCGGAACTGAAAACATTATCACCGCTTATGACATCAAGGAGTATTCCGGTAACGGACAGCTTGCCGTAGGTAAGGGTATGAACGGCGCCATCCACGAACTTCTGCTCTGGGATACAGCCCGTGACATCACCACTGCCCTTGTTGACCGCAGCAAGACCAAGAATCCTTCAACACGTCATCTGGCAGGTTACTGGAAGATGAATGAGGGCGAAGGCACAGAGATCACCGACTTCTCAAGGGCACGCCACATGGTTATGGCCGATGAGTCATGGTATCTCAACAACGAGAAAGTCGGAGGCCAA
>JAZMZT010000122.1:0-3376 GCA_045586125.1 Bacteroidaceae bacterium
CATTTTTATGTTTATCGGTTTTAAGAATATAACCACTGTTCAGCTGAATAATAATCAGCAGCAGAATAATCAGAACCAGAATAATAATCAGGTTCCGATGGTTATACCTTTTGACCGGTCAGGTATGTAACTGTTGATTTAGATAAAGAAAAAGAATTAAGGCTGGTCTTTTTAGACCGGCCTTTTTTTGTTTAACGATGCATCAAAACACAATAATTAACCTCAAATCAAAACACAATGAAAAAGATTGAAGCAATCATCCGGAAAACCCGGTTTGAAGATGTGAAGGAGGCGCTCTTTGAGGCCGACATCAACTGGTTCTCTTATGCGGAGGTTCATGCTATCGGTCAGGCCCGTCAGGATCGTATATACCGTGGTGTGATGTACAGTACTGATATCATTTCGCGTATTGAGATAACAATTATCTGCCGTGATCAGTTTGTACAGCCTGCCATCGATGCCATCATGGGAGCAGCCCGCACCGGTCAGGTGGGTGATGGCCGAATATTCGTAAGCCCTGTAGATGACACATGGTCAATCCGTACCGGAGAACACGGTGATACGGTTCTGGCCGACAAAAAGTAAAAACGGTTAAATCATTGAATTATGGAAGACATTATTACAACAGTAAGTGAGAGTAGCATAAGCGGACTGGATACAGTCTGGGTATTGATAGCAGCTATGCTGGTGTTCTTTATGCAGCCCGGTTTCGCGCTGGTTGAGGCCGGCTTTACCCGCTCCAAGAACACCGCCAACATCCTCATGAAGAACTTTGTTGACTTCATGGTAGGTTCTTTCCTGTTCTGGATGATCGGTTTCGGTCTGATGCACGGAGCCAACAACGGTTTCATTGGTGGACTTCACCTTTTTGACTGGTCATTCATTGGAGACTCAAACGTTCCCGCTGAATGCACCCTGATATTTCAGACCGTATTCTGCGCCACTGCCGCTACTATAGTATCGGGCGGTATGGCAGAGAGAACCAAGTTCTCCATGTACGTACTTATTTCAATAATCATCTCAGTAATCATTTATCCCATTGAGGGTCACTGGACATGGGGTGGCGGCTGGCTTTCAGAGCTTGGTTTCCATGATTTTGCAGGTTCAACCGTTGTTCACTCATGCGGTGGTGTGATTGCTCTTGCAGGTGCTATGGTACTCGGACCCCGTATCGGTAAGTATTCCAAGACAGGCGAATCACGTGCTATCCCCGGTCACAACCTGACATTCGGCGCTTTGGGCGTATTCCTCCTCTGGTTCGGATGGTTCGGTTTCAACCCCGGTTCACAGCTGGCTGCCGAAGGTGCTGAGAACGCTATCGCAATCTCACACGTAATGTGCACAACCAACATGGCTGCAGCCACAGGCGGTCTTTCAGTTCTGTTCCTTACATGGCTGGTATATGGCAAACCTTCACTCTCACTGGTATGCAACGGCATTCTGGCAGGTCTGGTAGGTATCACAGCCGGTTGCGACCTTGTATCAATAGGTGGTGCAGCAATCATCGGTGCTGTTTGCGGTGTTGCAATGGTAGGTTCGGTTGCCCTGATTGATAAGGTCTGCAAGATTGACGATCCCGTTGGCGCTGTATCAGTTCACGGAGTATGCGGTATCCTTGGTACACTTATGACCGGTATGTTTGCAGTTGACGGTGGCCTGTTCTACGGTGGTGGCTGGCACTTCCTGGGCGTTGAGGCTCTTGGATCACTTGTAACCTGCGCATGGTCATTCGGACTTGGTCTGCTCACATTCGTAATCCTCAAGAAGGTTCACGGAATCCGCGTTGAGGCCCGCGTCGAGGAGGAAGGCCTGGATATCTATGAGCATGGAGAAACAGCATACAACATCTAATAAACCAACATTTTAATACCTTACAATTATGAAAAAAATATTCTCAATAGTAGCATTGATAATGATAATGGCACCTGTATGTGCCGAAGTTGAAACAACAGTTGCAGCCGACGTAGTAAGTGAGTACGTCTGGAGAGGATGCAAGTTGGGTGATGCTGCAATTCAACCCACACTGGGAGTAAGCGTCGCGGGATTTGACCTCTCGCTTTGGGGATCGGTCGGAGTTGCCAACTTTGGTGATACCAAAGAGCTGGATATCACTTTGAGTTACTCGATAGCCGGAGCATCGGTAGGTGTTACAGACTATTGGTTCAGCGCGGGTGATGAGCCTTTCGGACGTTACTTCAAGTATGGAAAGGGTGCTACCAACCATGTGTTTGAAGCATTTGCCGGATATGACTTTGGATTTGCCTCAATCAGTTGGTACACAAACTTTGCAGGTGCCGATTACAAGGCCGACGGCAGCAGCGCATTCAGTTCGTACTGCGAGATTGCCGCTCCGTTCAGCTTTGGCGGTGCAGACTGGACTGCAACACTGGGTATGGTTCCCTTTGAAAGCGGACTGTACGGAACCGAAGGATTTGCCGTAACCAATGTTTCACTCAGTGCAGCAAAATCAATTGACATAACAGAAAACTTCAGTCTTCCGGTATCGGCCGGACTGACTGTCAACCCATGTGCCGAGATGGCATACCTTGTTTTTGGAATTTCATTCTAAACTTCAGGGTCTTGTCCCCCTGAGTTTAGGAGTCCCCGGAACTGTTTGAATCGTGCGGTTCCGGGGATTTTTTATATATTTGCCAGAAAGCATTATCCGCAACAAATTATAACCAATAATAGTCAATTATGAGAAAACTTACAGGAATGCTGCTGGTTGCAGCGATGCTGGTTCCGGGATGGAGTGCAGCACAGAAATGGGAAGGACTGGCCGATACTCCTCAGATGGGTTGGAACAGCTGGAACAAGTTCGGTCAGAACATCAGCGAGAAACTTATCCGTGAGCAGGCCGATGCCATGGTGGCCGAAGGTCTGGTGGATGCCGGATACATATATCTGAACATGGATGACTGCTGGCACGGTGAGCGCGATGCCGACGGTTTTGTTCAGCCTGACCCCAATACATTCCCCTCGGGAATTGAGGCACTGGCCGATTACGTTCACTCCAAGGGCATGAAACTGGGAATCTATTCCGATGCAGGCCGCCGCACATGTGCAGGCCGTACCGGCAGTTTCGGTCATGAGTATCAGGATGCCCTGCAGTATGCCCGTTGGGGAATAGACTATCTTAAATATGACTGGTGTGCAAGTGAGAATATCAACCCGCGCGGTGCATATACACTGATGCGTGACGCCCTGCGTGCCGCCGGCCGTCCCATTTTCTTCAGCATGTGCGAGTGGGGTAGCAACAAACCCTGGGAATGGGCATCCGAGGTTGGCCACTCATGGCGTACCACCGGTGATATCACAGCCCGTTTTGCCGGCAATCCCCGTCAGCGCGGCTGGGGACAGACTGTACTGAGCAACA
>JAZMZT010000123.1:0-6245 GCA_045586125.1 Bacteroidaceae bacterium
TCATCGACACCGGCTGTCAGTACCCAACATACAAAGTCGTTGATAAGGCGGTTGGTCTGGTCATAGCTGAATCCAACGGTTCCTACGGGAATCTCATCGTAGGTCTGCTCCTCAAGGAGACTGATGATAGCATCCAGATTGGCGGCGTCAAGCACCTGACGGCCCTGTTTGTCAAGATCAAGCGGAAGCACGGTCAGGGATGAGGCGGGAGTGCGGCTTTCAAGGTCAAAGATGTTTGACAGGTAGTTTACGGTTACGCCCAGCGGATCACGGCTGATTGCGGCGGTAAGGTATGTGTCATCACCCGAAATCTTCTTGCCTTTGTAATCGGTCACCTCCTCGTTAAGGTACGATGCATATACGCGTGAGGCTGACAACTGGCTGTTACCGGTGTAGATGTGCACCTTCTGCTCTGCCTTGGTCTGCTCCTCATCGTCATCGCTTACAAAGAAGAGTGAACGGAGTTTGCGGGCGTTGAGGCGGCGTGATGCTGTCAGTTTATCGGCCTCTGATCCCTGAACCGCTACAGGCAGGACTGCGTAGCGTGCAAAATTCACGGCCTGCTCATCGGTTGTAAGGGAAAGGATGTTCTGAGCATCCTGTGTTTTTGCTGATATGAACTGGAATTCTACCTGTTTGTGGCTTTCATGATACTCTCTGGCAAGATCCTCTACCAGGGGACGTGCAAATTCAGGTACTCTCAGTGAGATGGTATTAATCTCCTGAGCGTTGGCATTAAGACCTAATAAAACGGCAATGGTGTAAACGATCTTTTTCATATTGTACGGGCTATTTAGTCTTGTTGTTTGTTTTTGACGATGCAAAGTTCGGTCAAATAGTATCTCATTCCAACAAAACTCAAATGATTGGAAAAGGATATATGTTTATCAGGGATCAAGTAGAATAGAAATAGCCGAAATACCCCCGATTTGCCTATTTGGTAGAATAATCTTCTACTGCGCCGGCGAGCCTCTCCAAAGCAGCCTCCAGAATGGCTCTGGGAGCACCCACGTTAAGGCGCATGAATCCCTCTCCGCCGGGGCCGAAAGTCTCGCCGTCATTAAGCGCCAGGCGTGCCTTGTTCACAAACAGGTCTATCAGTCCCTTGTGGTCCAGACCCAGTTCACGGCAGTCAAGCCATACCAGGAATGTAGCCTGCGGACGCAGCGGTTTGATGGACGGGATATTGGTTTTGAAGTAATCCTGTACAAAACGTACGTTATCCTCTATATAACTTATAAGCTGATGGCGCCACTCCTCACCCTTGCTGAATGCTGCTATCATGGCTATGGCAGAGAATATGGGCGGCTCATTGAACTCATTTGCCTCAAGCCATTTGAAAAAGCGGCGGCGCAGCGTGTTATCAGGCACTATCGCGTATGAGTTCACTATACCGGCGGTATTGAATGTCTTGGAGGGAGCGCCAAAGGTGATGCTTATCTCTGCAGCCTTGTCGCTTACGCTTGCAAACGGTATGTGTCTGTTGCCAAAAAGCGCCAGGTCGCAATGTATCTCATCGCTTATTACCAGGATGTTGCGCTCGTAGCAGAAATCGGCCAGTCTTACCAGCGTCTCCCTGCTCCAGCATATTCCTGCGGGGTTGTGGGGGTTGCTCAGTATAAGCAGACGGCACTTGTCATCGGCCACAGCGGCCAGATTCTCAAAGTCTATCTCATAGCTGCCGCCCTCTACCCTTTTCAAGGGATTGAAAACCACCTCTCGGTCATTACCCTGCGGTGTAAGACGGAACGGGAAGTATACAGGCGGCTGGATGATGACTTTCTCATCAGGCTTTACGAATACGTTCACAACTGATCCCACACCCTTCATCACACCGGGAATGAATGTAATCCAATCCTTGCTTACCTTCCAGCCGTGATGGTCCTCTATCCACTTGGCAATGGTGGTCCAGAGCTCATCGGGCGTGGCGGTATAGCCAAACAGCGAGTGCTCCAGACGCTTGCGCAGGGCATCGGTTATGAAATCAGGGGTCTCAAAATCCAAATCGGCCACCCAGAGGGGTATCAAATCATCACGTCCGTAACGCTCCTTGAGCACGCTGTACTTGAGTGCGTTGGTACCCGAGCGGTCTATTATCCTGTCAAAATCGTATTTCATATCTGTCTGTTTTTATTGTCCAAGAGCCTGACGGATATCGGCCAGAATGTCCTCGGGGTCCTCCAGACCTACCGAAAGACGTATCGTGGTGTCGTGCACGTCCATATCAGCCAGTTGCTGCTCCGTAAAGTTACCGAAAATTGTTGAAGCGGGATGTATGGCAAGCGTCCTGTTATCAAACAGGTTGGTTGCCCTGTGTACCAGATTCAGACTGTTTATGAACCTGAAACAGGCCTCCTTTGATGCCAAATCAATGGTTACCATGGCACCCGATGTAGGTCCGAACTGCCTGCGTGCCAGTTCATAGAACGGATTGTCTTCAAGGCCGATATACGTGACGCGCTCTATTCCCTTGATGCCGCGCAGGCCGCGTGCAATATGCAGGGCGTTCGATGCCTGACGCTGGTATCTCACGTTCAGAGTCTCCAGACCAAGGGTCTGCTGATATGCCGAATACGAATTCATATAGGCTCCTATATTAAACAGAAGATCGCCCTTGATGCGCTGGTTGAAATCCGGAAATGTTCCGTAGTCCAAAACCAGGCCGCCGAGCGATGTTCCACCTCCTGAAAGGTATTTGGTGCTTGAAAAGACCTCTATGTCAACTCCCAACTCATGAAGTGATGTTTCCGTGAACGGTATCACCGTCGAGTCTGCAATCAGTGGGATGTTCTTTTTACGTGCTATTGCTGACAGGGCCTGCAGATCGGCCACCTCCAGCTGCGGGTTTGTTACAATCTCCAGGTATATACAACAGGAATCATCGTCAACGGCACCCTCGACCTCATCAGGATTGGTAAGGTCACACAGTCTGGCTCCTACCCCGAAGTTACGGAGTGTGGTTGTAATGAGTGACAGGGTGTTGCCGAACAGATGACGTGACGTCACAATGTTCTTACCCTGGGCCGATACCGCCAGCAGGGTGTTGCTGATAGCGGCCATGCCTGAGTTGAAAGCACTTACATGGGCCGCACCGCTCAGGCGCTGTACCCTGTGCTCCAGGTTATTCACGGTAGGATTTTCCACGCGGGCGTAATCAGGACCTTTTATGCGGCCGGTGAATACGTCGGCCATCTGCTGTGCATCGGCAAACTCAAACGATACATTGGTATACAACGGTACTGATAATGAGCCGTACACATCGGGGCGTACAAACGGGGTGTCAATGGCAATTGTCTGTTTATTCATAGGACTGTTTTTGTTTTTCGCCGCAAAGGTCGCCACAATAGCACCACATTCCAAGCACCATTCAAAATGCGGAAGAAAAGACAACAGCATCATTTGCACAGCAGAATAAAGACTAAGAAAAAGCCTCGGATATCGGCCGATAATAGAATCAGATTCTATTGACACAGTATGCCGCAGGTGCTTTTTCTACATTTGTAAATCTATTAGGTATATTATTATATAGGCTATAAATTCGCAATCGGAATTAAACTGTTGTCCCATGCCCAACCCGTACGAAATAGACATAGAACAGGTCATCAGGAGCCGGTTCCCCAAGGCGCCGCGACTGCTCACCAGGTTCATCCGCAGGCTAATCCATCAGGATTTCCTGAACGGATTCTTCCGTCAGGGATTTACCGGCATAGAGTTCTGCCATGAGGCACTCAAGTACCTCAATATCAGGATTCAGGTTGAGGGTACAATACCGCAGGGCGGCCCCTACACGTTCGTGTCCAACCATCCGCTGGGAGGCATTGACGGTCTGGCGCTGCTTGACCTGATAGGCTCCGACGGCAGGGATGTAAAACTTCTGGGCAATGATTTCCTGGCCGCCATCAAGGGCCTTGCACCTATGATAGTCCCTATCAGCAAGGTGGGCATGCAGAGCCGCTCACTCAAGTCCAACATAGACCAGGCGTTCGGCAGCGATATAAATATGCTGGTTTGTCCCGCCGGTAAGGTTTCCAGAAAGACAGGCGGAGTCATCCAGGACCGGAAATGGGCCAAGACATTCCTTCAGAAAAGTATAGAAACCCGGCGTGACATAGTTCCAATGCACTTTATCGGTGAGAATTCACGCAGGTTCTACCGCATCGGCCGTATGGAGAAGTTCTTTCACCTGCGCTTTCCTTTAGGCATGCTGTTTCTGCCCGATGAGATGTACCGCGCCCAGGGCAGCACGTACCGCGTGGTGATAGGCCAACCAATTCCATATCAGACTTTTGATTCATCCAAGTCCCTTAATGACTGGGCACAGGATATCCGCAGAACCGTTTACGAATTATGAAAAATATCATTCCCCCGGTTGACGTTGAGATTCTCAAGTCACAGCTCAAACAGGAGTATTTCCTGCGTACCACAAACCACGGAAACAATCAGATTTACGTAGTTGACAACACCAATGCGCCCGATGTGCTGCGTGAGATAGGCCGTCTGCGTGAGGAGGCGTTCCGTGCAGGCGGAGGCGGCACCGGCCAGGCACTTGACCTGGACCGTTTTGACACCGATCCGGCATACGGCTACAAGCAGCTGGTGCTTTGGGACCCGGAGGCCGAGCGCATTATAGGCGGTTACCGATACGCCCTTTGCAACAACATAGTCTATGACAGGTTCGGTCAGCCGCTGCTCACGTCATCACACATGTTTCAGTTCTCCAGAAAATTCATAGACAGGGAGTTGCAGCATACCATTGAGTTGGGCCGTTCGTTCGTGACACTTGATTATCAGAGTTCTAAAGGCGGCGCAAAGAGCATCTTTGCGCTTGACAACCTGTTTGACGGACTGGGTGCCCTCATGGTCATGTACAAGAGCAGCATGAAGTATTTCTTTGGCAAGATGACCATATACAGCCAGTATCCCACCCAGGCCCGTGAAATGATCCAGGTGTTCCTGAGCAAGTGGTTCGGAGCAGCAAACCTGCGTCGTGTCAGACTGCGCAAACCGGTACGCGTAAAGAGACCCGGAAAGTACATAAAGAAACTCACCGGCAAGACTTACAAGGATGATTACCGCAACCTCAAGGCATACGTGTCCAGTTTCGGTGTGAGCATTCCGCCGCTGGTAAACTCATACATGAATCTGTCACCCAAGATGCAGTACTTTGGCACCGGCCTGAACGACGAGTTCGGTGACGTGCTGGATTCGGGCATCATGATACCATTCAAATATATTGCCGAGGACAAGATACGCCGACACATAGACACCGTCAAGCCCGGTCCTCTGGCCCGTCTGCGTTTCCTGCTGCGCCGCAAGATCTGACAAAAACAAAAAATGGCCGCCACAAGGCGACCATTTTTCGTATGAGATGGGTAAGCGATCTGCATCGCGCCGCTACAACCTAGGTACCTTTGCTGCCGTCAAGCCCTGGAGGGTTGGAAGGGAGCTGGCCGTGTAGGACTTACCCGATGCAAAGGTAAAGCTATTTTTCGTATCTGCAATCCTCTTTCAAAAGAATTCATTAAATTTGCATTTCTGTATGGAGGAACAGAACGAGCCCAAAATAATCAGGATAAACATCCTGCAGACATCAATGACACTCGGAACCTATCTGGGTGCTTATATTATATTGGCATACCTTGTAACACTGCTAACTGTCAAGTATCCCGCATTGTCACTGCTTGCAGTTCCCCTGTTCATAGGTATTCCGGTGGTGGCGTTCTTCCTGATACGCCGTTTCCGCGACTCAACCCAGGTTCCGTTCTTCCCGTTCCCCATATCCTGGATGCTCTCCATACTGACATTCCTGTTCGCAACGGTGCTCTCATGCATGGTGGCATACCTTTATCTGCGTTTTCTTGACAACGGCGCACTGGCAGCCGGTCTGACGGCACGCATGGACCTGATGATGCAGTCATCGCAGGAGGCGACAGCCCTGATGACTGATCCCGCACAGATTGAGCAGTACAACAAGACGATGGAACTCATGCAGCAGACAATAGCATGGTTCTGCTCGCTCCCCGCATCGGCCATGACCAAGCAACTCATCCAGTCATCACTCATGTGGGGTAACATCATCTCACTGATAGTAGCACTTTTAACAGCAAAAAGGATTAAAATACAACAATAATATGGACCTTTCAATCATAGTACCGCTCCTGAATGAGGCGGAGTCAATTCCGGAACTCTTTGCGTGGAGCGCCACCTTGAGAAAAACGAAGAAAAGTATTCTTCAAAGTCGGTGC
>JAZMZT010000124.1:0-12540 GCA_045586125.1 Bacteroidaceae bacterium
TGCCCCACCAGTTTACGTTCATGGGCGCGCCGTTGGGGTAGGCGTTCTGGGCGAATGCATCCAGCTGCTTATCGACTGTAGCCTGCAGGATATCCTTGAATGCCTTTACAGTGGCGGGATCGGTCTTGCTTGCCGGAGCCAGTATGTAACTGAAGAAATATGAGGTCAGCCAGCCGCGCTCTGCGAATATCTCGGAACCCTGGTTGTAGGTGGTGAGAATCTGCTCGGCATCGGCCACGTGTGACTTGATGTACTCGTGACACTGGGCATCGCCGGTCATGAGGTACTTTTCAACGTTGTAGTACATCTGGAATGAAGCGGGCATCTGGCGGTTACGCTCGCCGTATACGCGGACCGATGCGTTGTAAGCGCGTTCTGCACGCTCAACATATTCCTTGCTCTTGGCCTCATCGTATGGCTTGATTATGCGTGCAAAGTGATAGAACAGGCCCGATGCCCATGACGATGTGCGCGGATCAAGTGTCTCTGAACCGAACAGGTGGTCCTCAAAGTCATAGGTTGTAAAGGGTGAGTAGCCGTTGGTCTCGGTTCCCCAGGGAATCTGGCCGTCCTCCTCCTGGAAATATTTCCAGAACATCACGCCCCATTCGGCCTCGTCAAGGATATCGGGTATTCCGTTTCCCTTGCCCAGGATGTTGAACTGCTCATCGAACTTGTCGGGGATATTGAACTGGTCATCGGTAAAGAGTTCGGGGAATGCCTCGAATGTGGTGAGCAGGGTGCTGGGTACGTCCATGTGGTAGGTACGGCGGTCTGCATCGCCTGCATCGTGGTAGCCGCCCCATGCCTGGATGGTGGGCTCATCGCCCTTGACTATCAGACTGGCCTCGTTGATGCGGTAGTAGGTCTGATAGATGGTCTCGTGGCAGCGCTTGGTGCGGTAACTGAAGTCTGAGTACGGCTCAATGATCTGTATGCCGCAACGCTGGTTAAAGAGTGAACGGAAACTGATGTATGAGAGTTTCTGTGAGAACTGGCCGCCTACGCCGAAGGGGTAGGATGAACCGTAACCGTCAACTACGATCTTGTAGGGACCGCCCTCGGGAACCTTTGACAGGTCAATGCGGTATACAAAGTCGCCCGATGAACGGTCATCGCCAATCTCTACAAGCTGGCCTGAAGTTACCTTCTTGCCTATCTTGTTTTTCTTGAATTGATATACGGTGTAGTTAGGCAGAGCACCCTCAATCTTCTTGACGCCGCCGTCGCCCAGATAGATGGCAAAGTTGGCAAAACGCTTGGTTGACAGTGCACTGTATGCAACCTGGTTGGTCTTGATGGCCTCGCAGTATATCTTCTTGGGATCAAACTTGAAACTGTATGAACCGTAGGGAGTCTCAATGCTGTACTTCTGGCCGTTCTTGAGGGTGGGGACGGTCAGGTAGATAAAGTGGTCGCACTGATCGGCGGCGGCAGCGGTACGGTTTACGCCCAGAACCTGGGTGCCGTTTACCTTCCACTGTGCGGGATCTGAGATATCGACCTCGTTTACATCCAGAGTGTCACTGGTGTAGAAGAGCTCAATCACATTGTCAGATGCGGTACGGATTTCCTGAAAGGTCAGTTTGGCGCTTGCTGAAAGCGACAGCAGCAAAGCGAAAGCAAAGGTTGTAGAGGATTTCATAAGCATATTGGTTTTTTTCTCTCAAGTGACAAAGATATAATTTGATGTTTGGGTTATGGAATAATAGGCCACTTTTTTTGATTTTTTATATCTGTGACGTATTACGCCCTTTTTTGTTAACTTTGCACCCTAAAATAAAAGTCCATGTTTGAAAATCTCTCTGAAAGACTTGAAAGGTCACTTAAGATACTGAAAGGTGAAGGAAAAATCACCGAGGTTAACGTAGCCGAAACCCTCAAGGATGTACGCAAGGCCCTGCTTGATGCCGATGTCAACTATAAGGTTGCCAAGCAGTTCACCGATACCGTAAAGGAGAAGGCCCTGGGCATGAACGTGCTCACATCGGTCCGTCCCGGCCAGCTTATGGTCAAGGTTGTACACGATGAACTTGCTACCCTGATGGGCGGTGAGGCTGTGGACATTGATATCAAGGGACATCCCGCAGTTATCCTGATGGCCGGTCTGCAAGGTTCCGGTAAGACCACCTTCAGTGCCAAACTGGCCAACCTGCTCAAGACCAAGCGCGCCAAG
Organism: Bacteroidaceae bacterium; assembly: GCA_045586125.1. Classification (GTDB taxonomy): domain Bacteria; phylum Bacteroidota; class Bacteroidia; order Bacteroidales; family Bacteroidaceae; genus Colenecus. Next base: position 2,177 of record JAZMZT010000124.1, read on the forward strand.
AAGCCCCTGCTTGCAGCCTGCGACGTTTACCGTCCCGCTGCCATTGACCAGTTGAAGGTGCTGGGCGAGCAGATTGGCGTAACCGTATACACCGAGGAGGGTAATAACAAGCCCGTTGAGATAGCTCAGAACGCCATAAAGGAGGCCCGTGCCAAGGGTTTTGACGTTGTCATCATAGATACCGCCGGCCGTCTGGCCATTGACGAGATGATGATGCAGGAGATAACCGCCATCAAGGAGGCCGTATCACCCAACGAGATTCTCTTTGTAGTTGACTCCATGACCGGTCAGGATGCCGTGAATACGGCAAAGGAGTTCAACGAGCGTCTGGACTTCAGCGGTGTGATTCTGACAAAACTTGACGGTGACACCCGCGGTGGTGCCGCCCTCTCCATACGTACAGTAGTTGACAAACCCATCAAGTTTGTGGGCACCGGCGAGAAGATGGATGCATTCGATGTGTTCCATCCCGACCGTATGGCCGACCGTATCCTTGGCATGGGTGATATAGTATCGTTCGTGGAGCGTGCCCAGGAGCAGTTTGACGCCGAGCAGGCCAAACGCCTCCAGAAGAAGATGGGCAAGGGTAAGTTTGACTACGACGATTTCCTGGAGCAGATAGGTCAGATCAAGAAGATGGGTAACGTCAAGGATCTGATGGGTATGATTCCCGGTGTAGGCAAGGCGCTTAAGGATATTGACATTGACGACAATGCATTCAAGGGCATTGAGGCCATGATACACTCCATGACTCCCGCCGAGCGTGCCAACCCTGAACTGCTTGACAAGAGCCAGTCACGCAAGAACCGCATTGCCAAGGGTAGCGGACAGTCACTTCAGGAGGTAAGCCGTATGATCAAGCAGTTTGAGCAGACCCGCAAGATGATGAAAAACGTGGCCGGCGCCAAACTCCCCAACTTGGGTTCAATGATGAGAAGATAAACACATTCAGCATATGCAGTTAATAGACGGTAAAGCAGTAGCCGAACAGGTTAAGCAGGAGATTGCAGCCCAGGTGGCCGCAATGGTAGAGAGAGGTGAGAAACGTCCCCATCTGGCCGCCATTCTGGTAGGTCACGACGGAGGTTCCGAGACATACGTGGCAGCCAAGGTAAAGGCCTGCGAGGTATGCGGATTCAAGTCAACCCTTATTCGTTTTGAGAGCGACATTACTGAGGAAACCCTTCTGAATAAGGTTGCAGAACTCAATAACGACCCCGATGTAGACGGATTCATAGTTCAGCTTCCCCTGCCCAAGCACATCAACGAGCAGCATGTGATAGAGGCTATTGACTACCGCAAGGATGTGGACGAATTCCATCCCATAAACGTGGGCCGCATGAGCATAGGTCTGCCTTGCTTCATATCGGCCACACCCAACGGCATCATGGAACTGCTTAAGCGCTACAACATTGAGACCCGCGGCAAGAAGGCCGTTGTACTGGGGCGCAGCAACATAGTAGGCAAGCCTATGGCAAGCCTGCTGATGCAGAAATCCAACCCGGGTGACTGCACCGTAACCGTCTGCCACAGCCACACCGCCAACATCAAGGATGAGTGCCTGCAGGCCGATATCATAGTAGCCGCACTTGGCCAGCCCGGTTTTGTAAAGGCCGATATGGTCAAGGAGGGTGCAGTAATCATCGACGTAGGTACCACACGCGTTCCCGATGCAACCAAGAAGAGCGGATTCCGCCTGTGCGGCGACGTTCAGTTTGACGAGGTTGCGCCCAAGTGCAGTTTCATCACTCCCGTTCCCGGCGGCGTAGGTCCCATGACCATCTGCTCGCTTATGAAGAATACCCTGCTTGCAGGTCAGAAGTGCATTTACGAGTAAACCGTGACCAGATCTGCCATATTCATAGGGATATGGCTGGTTTGCACATTATGCGCATCGGCCCAAACTCCTGACAGTATCTCCCTCTATTTTGCAGGAGATATGATGCAGCATAAGGCCCAGTTGGATGCGGCATTACAACCCGACGGTACATACAATTATAGCGGCTGTTTCACTCAGGTGACACCTGAGATTGAGGCAGCCGATATTGCTGTCTGCAACTTTGAGACCACGCTGGGCGGAGCGCCCTATTCCGGATACCCGCAGTTCTGCTCGCCCGACGCATATGCCCAGGCGGTCCGGGATGCCGGATTTGACATCTTCCTGACCGCAAACAATCACTGTATGGACCGCCGTAACCGAGGTCTTGTGCGTACCCTTGATGTGCTGGATAGCCTGGGGATTGAGCATCTGGGCACCTATCGCAGTCAGGCTGAAAGGGACTCGCTCTATCCTTATTTAATTGAGCAAGCCGGCCTGCGCATAGCATTGCTCAACTACACCTATGACACCAACGGCATACCTGTGGCACCGCCCTGCATAGTCAATTACATAGACACAGTACAGATAAAGGCCGATATCCGTCGCGCCCGCCAGTTGAAGGCTGACTGCATCATAGCCTGCATGCACTGGGGAACGGAGTATATGCTCCAGCCCGACTCAAAGCAGAAAAAGCTTGAGGATTGGCTCTACGCCCACGGAGTGGACCATATAATAGGCGGTCATCCCCATGTGGTGCAGCCCGTGCGCACCCTTCCGGACTACCGCAACCGTCCCATAAGGCATCTTACAGTCTGGTCGCTGGGCAACTACATCTCAAACATGAGCGCCCCCAATACAGATCATGGTCTTGCTGTAACACTCTATCTCTGGAAAAACATTTTAGATACCAGAATGATTCGTTATGACCTTCATCCTAATCGCACTTTGCGTCCGCAGTTCGTTGTGACACAATAGGGACGGTTCCTTCTGTGTCACCTGCCGGAGAGATAGAGCATCTGATGTATTTCGTCGTTGAATTTGTGAGCCTTGATCAGTTTCTCTATGGTTATGTGCATGCGGTAACGCCAATAGTTGTTGCTGTCGGCCGGAACGTTTATACGTTCTGCGCGCGGATCCTTGGCCCGCAACTGTGAACTCATGGAGAGCCAGTCCTGAAGCGGGAATATGGCCAGCATTGAGGGCGATGCCAGGTGGGCCGATATCACGCTGGTGCATGCTGCTACGGTTGCCTGCTTGGCGGTTATGACCGCGTTGGGCTCCATCTCATCCTCAATCCATGTGCGCAGAACGCTCATATCGTGAGTGGATGTGGTGCAAACCGACATGTAAGGGTAGGTCGATGGATCCGATACGCTCACACCCATGTTCTTGGGCATGCGCTGAACCTCAAGGGCTATGATGCGCAGACGGTCCATAACTTCAGGGACGCAGGCGGGAATCATACCCAGGTCCTCGCCGCAAACCAGCATATCGGTTGCCTCAATCAGAGCCGGGAGTTTGGACATCGCCACATTGCTCCAGAAATCGTTGTTGCGGCTGTAGTAGAAGTCGTCATGTATGCTGCGGAAAGCATCTTTCTCACTGTCTGTCAGCGCTTTGAACATATCGGTATCAAAGGCCTCTATGCGCGGATGGTAGGTGCCGGGACGATGGGTGTCCTCAAGGAAAAGCACGTTGGTTTCGGGTGTTCCCTGAGGCGCCTTAGCATGCATGGCGGGGTTGAACGGGAAGCCCTTGTCCCACAGTTCCTGCGGGGTGTAGGTGAGGGCGGGGTTGAATCGGCCCATAAGCCCGCTGTGATACTCCAACGGAACTTCCCAGATGCGGAAAAATCCCAACAGATGGTCTATGCGGTAGGCGTCAAAGTAATCGGCCATCTTGCGGAAACGCTCTACGAACCAGGCATATCCGTCACGGGCCATATTTTCCCAGTTGTATGTGGGCATGCCCCATTTCTGGCCATCTTTTGCAAAGGCATCGGGCGGAGCGCCTGCCTGACAGTCAGTGTGGAACAGTTCGGGATGTATCCAGACATCGCAGCTGTGACGGTTTACGCCTATGGGTATGTCACCCTTTAGGAGTATACCTTTTTTATTGGCATATTTCTTGACATCGGTCAACTGCTTGTCCAGATGGAACTGTATGAAGTAATGTTTGCGTATCTCAAGATACCGGTCATTGCCGGGAGCACAGTATCTGTCCAGAAGAGCAGGGGTGTATTCTGATTCTTTCCATTGGCTGAAATCGGCCGTACCGTACTTGTCACGCAGGTAGCAATAGAGTGCGTACGGCTCCAGCCAACTGCGGTTGGCAGCAAAGAATGACTTGTACTCCTTTGTACGGAAACACTGCTCTCCGTAACGTGCGTACAGACGGTCGATATACTGGCTTTTGAGTCTGAACACTCGCTCGTAGTCTATTGCAGGAAGTGCGTTGAGTTCCTTCTGTTCTCTGTGGGCCTGCCTCAGGAATTTGGCGTCATCAAGTTCTCCAACCAGTTCCAGGTCCAGGTAGATGGGGTTGAGTGCGAACGATGAGTTGGCGCTGTAGGGGTATGAGTCACGCCATGTTCCGGTCATGGTGGTGTCATTGACCGGTAAGGTCTGGATGATGCTCTGTCCTGTGGCGGCTGCCCAGTCAACCAGCAGTTTGAGATCAGTGAACTGGCCTATACCGAAATCCCTCTCGGAACGTAGTGAGAATACGGGAATGGCTGTGCCGGCGCCTTTCCAGCGCGGACGGTTGTTCAGATGTACGTAGGGTAGTGCAACGGTACGCTGCTCGATGCTCTGTCCGCCGTAGTCTTTCCATCGGTCTGAAAGAACCAGACGCTTGGCGCGGGTGTAGGGGATGGCGTGCAGCGAGCCCTCCTCGCGACGGGTTATGTTTCCGTCAATCTGGACTACATAGCAGTAGGTTATGTCACCCGCAGCGATATCGTCATCGTCTATCTCATAGTCGGTGAACCATGTGCCTGCACCGTTGTTGGCCATCTCCAGGTTCAACTGTGAACCGTCGCTCATGTTCAGGCACAGGTAAAGATTCTCGCCCCAGCGGGTAATGTATTCTATCTGAAAATGTATCTGCATTTTAATCCAATTAACAGAAAACACAAAGCACAAATATAGTGTAATTTATGGAAATATCGGGGTTTATTTGGGCTGAAATCCAAGTTTTCAACCGGTTGCCTAAAGTTATCAACAATTGCCAAAAAAGGGGAGTAATTTCTTTTACATTTTTATGCGCGAAATTATTTTTGCTAACACGTAAAAACAACTTTAAACATATCGTAACCAAAACCGTTAATAATCATGGATTTAAAACAGGAAGGCATCTATGATGCCAGTACCCTTGGTGGTGGTAAAATGTTTGTGCTCGGTTGTCAGCACATGTTCGCTATGTTCGGTGCTACCGTTCTGGTTCCGCTTCTTACAGGTCTGTCAGTTTCAGCTACACTGCTGTTTGCAGGTATCGGCACACTGATTTTCCATCTGATCACAAAGATGAAGGTTCCCGCATTTCTGGGTTCTTCATTCGCATTCCTGGGCGGATATGCCGCTGTAAAGGAATTCGGTGTAGGTCTGGGCATGACTGAGGGCGTGGCTCTTACTTATGCATGTGTCGGAGTTTTCTGCGCAGGTCTTCTTTACTTTGTGCTGGCCGCTTTGTTCAAGTTCTATGGCGTACGTCGCACAATGCGTTTCTTCCCGCCCGTAGTTACCGGTCCTATCATCATCTCTATCGGCCTTATCCTTTCATCGAGCGCCATCAACAACTGCCAGAGCAATTGGTGGATTGCCCTGCTGGCTATCGTCATTATCGTGATATGCAATATCTTCGGTAAGGGTATGGTCAAGATTATCCCCATCATCCTGGGTGTTATCGGTTCATATATCGTTGCAGCCTGCTTCGGCCAGGTTGATTTCTCGGCAGTTAAGGAAGCCGCATGGTTCGGTATGCCTTTTGCATGGGAAAACACCGCTTTTGCAGTTCTCAAGGATCCTGACTGGTCATTTGTATGGACTGCTATCATTGCCATCGTGCCTATTGCCTTTGCAACCATGATTGAGCATATTGGTGATGTATGCGCCATCTCATCAACATGTAACCGTAACTATATTGCCGATCCCGGTCTGCACCGCACTCTTATGGGTGACGGCGCCGCAACCGCTCTGGCAGCCCTGTTCGGTGCTCCCGCCAACACAACTTACGGCGAGAATACAGGCGTGCTCAACCTGACCAAGGTGTTTGATCCCAAGGTTGTACGCATTGCAGCATGTCTGGCTATCGTATTCTCATTCTGCCCCAAGTTTGCCCAGATCATCTACGCAATGCCTGTTGCAACTGTAGGTGGTGTGTCTCTGGTGCTTTACGGTATGATTTCGGCAGTAGGTGTACGTAACCTGGTTGAGAACAAGGTTGACTTTACCAACAACCGCAACGTGCTCATAGCAGCTCTGATTCTGGTGCTGGCCATCGGTATCAACTTTGGTCCCGGCAGTATTTCATTCGGTAAGATTTCTCTGTCAGGTCTTGCTGTCGCCGCTCTGGTAGGTATCATCCTGAATGCCGTTCTTCCCGGAAACGACTTCCACTTTACAAGTGATTACGCCAGCGGTAAGCGTGCTGAGGCTGAGGGTAAGGACCTGCCCGAGGATTTCAAGAAGCCTCTGCATGACGATCCCAAGTACAACGGATAACTTATTAACTCATTTATATTAACTCATTAAGTTTTTAATATGAAAAAATTTGTAGCATTTGCAGGTCTCGCCCTGCTGTCAGTAGGTGCATTCGCACAGACGAACCTCCAGTTCTTCTATGATTTCGGTAAGGATCGTAAGATGGCTACCACAACTCTTGAGATGTTCAAGGGTGATGATTGGGGAAGCACATTCTTCTTTGTTGATTATGACTATGCCAACAAGGACAATCGTGACTTAAATTTTTGGGGCGGCAAGAGCTCATATTTTGAGATTGCCCGTTCTTTGAACTTCTGGCAGGAGTCAAGCCTGGGCGCTCTGAGCGCACATGTTGAGTTTAACTCAGGTCTTTACGGTGTACGTAACTGGCTGTTTGGTGCCGAGTATTTCCTGCACAATGACGATTTCTCAAATACCTTTACATTTGAGCTCATGTACAAGAACTATCCCAAGAGCGAAATGAGTGACATTCCTCTGCAGTTCACATTCGTATGGGGTATGCAGAACCTCTTCGGCGTTGAGGGCCTCAAGTTCTCAGGCTTCGCTGATATCTGGGGCGAGAACAACTCATTTGACACAGATGGTGACTTTGTAGCTGATAAGGATACCAAGTTCGTATTCATTTCAGAGCCTCAGATCTGGTACAACGTTGGTCAGTTCTTCAACTGCCCCAACCTGAGTGCCGGCGGTGAGGTTGAGCTGAGCTTCAACTTTGCAGGTAACGAGGGATTCATGGTTAATCCTTGCCTCGGTCTTAAGTGGGATTTCTAATAAGGTTTTATAAGGTATAACTTTAAAACATTACAGTTATGTCATTCCTAAAAATGTTAGGTTTTGATCCCGCCAAGCACAATGTCAGAACTGAGATCTTGGCAGGTATCACCACATTCCTTACAATGGCTTATATCCTGGCCGTTAACCCGAATATCTTCGGCACTATCGAGTTTATGGGTATGCCTAAGACTGCTGTCTTTACAGCAACTGCTCTGGCAGCTATTGTAGGTACACTGGTTATGGCTTTCTATGCAAAGAAGCCTTATGCCCTGGCTCCGGGTCTGGGTCTTAACGCATTCTTTGTATACACTGTTTGCCTTACCATGGGTTGCACCTGGCAGTTCGCTTTGACTGCCGTTTTGATAGAGGGTATCATCTTTGTCATCCTTACTGTAACCAATGTACGTGAGGCTATCATCAATGCCATTCCTAAGGCTATGAAGAGTGCCGTTTCAGCCGGTATCGGTCTGTTCATTGCATTCATCGGTCTTTATAACGCCGAGATAGTAGTAGGTGGCGGCGGTACAGTAGTAAGTCTGGGCGACATCATGCACGGTCCGGCTGCTTTGGCTCTGATAGGTCTGGTCATCACTTCTGTTCTTATGATAAAGAAGGTTCGTGGCGCAATGCTTATCGGTATTATCGTAACAGCAATCCTTGGCCTCTTCTTCCAGCATGAGGTTGTTCTGGAGGATGGTTCTACAGTAATGCAGCCGCTGACTGCATTTACAGGTGTCGTTGACAAGGTTCCTTCAATTGACAAGATATTCTGGAAGTTTGAATGGAATCATGTATTCTCCAAGGACATGATCATCGTTGTGTTCACATTCCTCTATATCGATATGTTTGATACCATCGGTACCGTTATCGGTGTATCAAAGAAGGCCAATGCCATTAACCCTGACGGCACCATTCCCGGTGTAAAGAAGGTTCTTATGGCCGATGCCATCGCTACCGTATTCGGCGCTATCTTTGGAACCAGCACCACTACCACTTATGTGGAGAGTGCATCTGGTGTTGCAGAAGGTGGCCGTACCGGTCTGACATCATTCACGGTTGCAATCTGCTTTGCAATAGCATTGTTCTTTGCTCCGCTGTTCACTGCAATTCCTTCAGCAGCAACAGCTCCTGCCCTTATCCTGGTAGGTTGCATGATGATGACATCTATCCTGGATGTTGATTTCACTGACTTCTCGGAGAGTATCCCTGCATACATCTGCATGATCATGATGCCTCTGGCATACAGCATCTCAGACGGTATCATGCTGGGTATGATCTCATACGTAGTTCTGAACGTTATCTGCGGACAGTTCAAGAAGATTAACCTGATGACCTGGATTCTTGCAATCCTGTTCATTATACGTTATGCCTGCCTGTAACTGTAGTGACAGATTAATAAAAGGGCGGTTCCATCCGGAGCCGCCCTTGTTTTTTATGCGCCTTATATTATTATTACTCTATCGTGAGTACTGCACCTGTAGTGGTGTCAAAGGTGATTTTGGTATCGGCCATCTTTCCCATAATGGATGATGATATGGTCTCTACGTTTCCGAATTGGGCAATCTGAATCTCCTGCTCAAGGAACGTGGTGCGGTTGTTGTAAATCCTGAGTTCGGCACGTCCCGGCAGACGGTAGTACAGGAATGCGGCCTCCTTCTTGGATTTTGAAGACTGCAGTTTCTTCTGCTGGTCCGGGTCTATGGTGTAGTTGTCAGACATCTTGCGGTCTGTAAGGTCTATCCATACGGGCTCGCCGGCCAGATTGTCAATGGGGAGCACACCCAGTTTGGATGAGAAGCGGAACAGTATCTGCTTGCTCAGGGCCTCATCGGGGGTTACGTTGATGGTGAATGTAATATCCTCAGTCTCGTTGGTGCCGTTAAAGAGGGTCAGCAACGCTGTCTCCTGGGCGGTGAGTGACTCCAGCATGAACTTGAGCGATTCGCCGTCGGTGGGCACAAAATCGGCCTGGCCGCGGGTTATGTTGTTACGACTCTCACGGATGTTGTATATCTCCTTTGCGGTGAGTTCGGCCATCTTGGCGGTTGAACTGGCCATAAGGATCTCCTCAGTCATGTACTCCTGGGGATTGACCTTCTTGACCTGCTTGGGTGCCGGTGCCTGAACACTCTGTGCGGGCTGTTCTTTCTTGCGTACGTTTACGGCCGATATCACTCCGTCATTGGTGAGTTCAAAATAGGGGCGGTTGCCCTTGGCGGGGAATGCCAGAGTATAGAGGTTAGCCTTGTCGGGTACACCGGCGGTGGATATCCTGACGTCTGTTATTGTCCAAACCTCTTCGGCCTTATCCTTGACATCGCTCAGGCGCAGGTAACGCTCGGCGTAGCGTGAGAACTCTCCAGGCTTGAAGGTCTGCTTCTGGGCTGTCACGGTTACGGTGATCATTGTCTTGGGGAGCCAGTAGGCGACGCCGTCCTGGGTCACACCCGGCTGATAGGCTGATGACAACCCTTGTGATGATACGGTAATAACTGATAGCAGGAGCCCTGCGGTAAGGGCCATCTTTCTGATATTCATAATCATAGCGTTTCTGTCATTTGTAACCAGGCTGCAGGCAGGGAGTCGGCGATATCGGCCGATGTCATGGCTGTCATGCTCAAGCGGCGTGCCGCAATGTCTCCTGCAAGTCCGTGCATATATACTGCAATAAAGGCGGCCTCATCATGGCTGTAACCCTGTGCGAGCAGGGCCAGAACCATTCCGGTCAGCACATCGCCTGAACCTCCTGTGGCCATGCCGGGATTGCCGGTGGTGTTCACATAGAGTGTTCCTGCGGGTGATACTGTAACGGTGGGTGCACCTTTTACTACAACCGTAATGTTATTCTCTTTTGAAAGCCGGATGGCTTTGTCAATCATATCCTCAGGGTCGCGGAAATCACCTGTCAGACGTCTCAGTTCACCGGGGTGGGGTGTCAGTATTGAGCCGGCGGGTATGTACTCCATCAGATATCGGCTCTGGGATATGATGTTGAGTGCATCGGCATCCAGAACCATGGGGTATGAGGCGCTCTTGAGGAGTTTCTCAAG
>JAZMZT010000125.1:0-6577 GCA_045586125.1 Bacteroidaceae bacterium
GGATACTCTTCAAGATGAAAAAGTACAAGGAGGCATTGGGATATATGGAGAAGGCTATGAGATATCTTGACAGGGACAACCCCGAGGTATACGAGCATTACGGAGACGTACTGTTTATGTGCGGAGAGAAGGAGAAGGCGCTTGAGAACTGGCACAAGGCATTGCAGGCCAACAGCACATCGGCCACACTGGATCAGAAAATCAAACAGCAGAAATATCTGGAATGAAATCATTACGCTACATATTACCCGTTCTGATTGCCGCACTGTTTCTGGGCGGTTGCCGTTCACAGTCGGCACTAAAGAAACAGAAGGCAAAAGAGGAACAGGAGAGTGCGCGTATGATACACTCCCTTCTGGAGGCTCCCCCTGTACAGGAACTTACCTCCAGCCTCTCACTGAACCTGTCAGGCACAAAAGTGAGCGGACAGTTAAGAATGCGCCGCGGCCGCAGCATCCAGATAAGCGCCAGTATGCTGGGCCTGGTTGAGGTTGCACGCATAGAGTTCCTGCCTGACATGGTTGTGATAATGGATAAGTTCCATAACCTGTATTCCGTTTGCCATTACGCCGACATCCCGTTACGCAATGAACTTGGATTGGACTTTGAAACTGTACAGGCATTCCTGTGGAACCGCCTTTTTGCCCCCGGCAGCAATGGTCAGGTCAGTGCTTCCAGCCGCCTGCATGTGGACAGAACCGATCAGGACAAGAATACGTATATCAAGGACAGGGAATACGGATATGAGTTCAAGGTTAATCCCGACGAGCTTATAGAATCTCTCACAAAGTCCGGAAACGGATTCAGCTTCAATGTTGATTACGATGATTTCACCGCACTTTCGGGCAAGTGGAAGTATCCGTTGCGCGTCAACTTCCATGTCAACGCATCGGGTAAGGATATAGACGTATCGGCCAAGATGTCATCGGTATCGACCGATAAAAAAAACTGGCCTGACCGCACACAGGTTACCCGCCGTATGAAGCAGGTATCCCTTGATGAATTGCTGGATAATATTGATCTATGATGAAAAGAAACATAATCCTGCTGTTACTGCTCTGCATCCCCCTGCTCATGGAGGGACAGACCAATTCCGTCATTGAGAAGATGCGTAAGGAACGTGCTGAGATGGAGGAGCAGATAGCCCGTCAGGAGAAGATTCTTACCAGCACAGAGTCCAATATCACCAGTCAGGTAAGCAATCTGAACATTATCACCGCCAAACTCAAGGAGCGCACCAAACTGCTTGACAAGACCCGCAGTGAGATCCGCTCCCTGGACCGTGAGACCACCCGTCTGGAGAAAGAGATACAGCAACTTGAAAAGGAGCACCGGCAGTGCAAGGACCGTTATGCCGAGGCCTGCCGTTTCTATCAGCACCAGAACTCCAGTTTCAATCCCCTGACCTTCATATTGGCCACCGAGTCGTTCCGCGAGATGAGCCGCCGCGCCCGTTACGTGAGTGAATACTCCAACTCATTGCAGGAAATGGCCGATGAAATCACCCAAAAAGTGGATACTCTTGAGAACCGCAAGGCTCAGGTAGAACTTGTAAGGAAAGAGAAGGACGAACTGCGCAAGGTGCAGCAAAAGAATAAGGAAGAGGCCCGCAAGGAAGAGAAACAGCAGAAGACCCTGGTCAACCAGCTCAAGAACAAACGTACAAACCTTAAAAAAGAGATAGCCGCCCAGCAGAAGAAGATGGATGCCCTCTCCAAGGAGATTGACCGCCAGATACAACTTGCCCTCAAGGAGGAGAAGGCCAAAACTCCTGATAAGGTTCAGTCGCCCGAGGATATCAAACTGTCTGGCACCTTTGAGAGCAATAAGGGCCGCCTGCCCATGCCTATCACCGGTGCTTATCTGGTTGTGGGTGAATATGGCGTACAGAACGTAGCCGGAATGAAGGACGTAAAGCAGAACAACCTGGGTCTTGACATACAGGGACAGGACGGAGCACAGGCCAGAGCGGTATTTGACGGCACCGTCTCATCCATTTTCCAGCAGGGAAAGGGACAGATTGGAGTGCTTATCCGTCACGGCTCATACATATCGGTCTACTGCAACCTGAGCGAGACCAGACTCAAGAAAGGCGACAAGGTCAAGACGGGCGACATAGTGGGTAACATCCAGACATCCGAAAACGGCACCCCCATTCTTCACTTCCAACTTCACAAAGAGAGCACAAGACTCAATCCTTCAGACTGGTTGCGCCGATAAAGTATCGTAAAAATTGACTATCTTTGCAGTCCAAAACGACAACGTATGATTACAGCAGATCAACTCAAAGACGTACTTGACCGCACAGAGGCCCTGAAGCGCTATCTGAACATAGACGCCAAACTCATCCAGGTTGAAGAGGAGCAGTTACGCACACAGGCTCCCGGATTCTGGGATGACCCCAAGAAGGCAGAAATCCAGATGAAGAAAGTCAAGGACCTTCAAAGCTGGATTGACGGTTACAAGCAGGTCAAGGCTCTGGCCGATGAACTGCAACTTGCCATGGACTTCTACAAGGAGGAACTGGTAACCGAGCAGGAGGTCGATGACAACTACGCCAAGGCAATAGCCGCTGTAGAGTCATTGGAACTCAAGAACATGCTTCGCGAGGAAGCCGATGAGATGGACTGCGTGCTCAAGATAAACTCAGGTGCCGGCGGCACAGAGAGTCAGGACTGGGCCTCCATGCTCATGCGTATGTATATGCGCTGGGGTGAGGAGAACAACTATAAGGTTACCGTTGCCAACCTTCAGGACGGCGATGAAGCCGGAATCAAGCAGGTGACCATGGAGATAGAGGGACCGTTTGCATACGGCTACCTTAAGGGAGAGAACGGAGTACACCGCCTGGTTCGCGTATCACCCTACAACGCTCAGGGCAAGCGCATGACATCATTTGCCAGCGTCTTTGTAACCCCGCTTATTGATGACTCCATTGAGGTTGACATCAATCCTGCACTCATGAGCTGGGATACTTTCCGAAGCGGCGGTGCCGGAGGTCAGAACGTGAACAAGGTTGAGTCTGGCGTACGTCTGCGTTACCAGTTCAAAGATCCCTATACCGGTGCTGAGGAGGAGATCCTTATTGAAAACACCGAGACCCGTGACCAGCCCAAGAACAAGGAGCGTGCCCTGCAGCACCTGCGTTCCATACTTTATGACAAGGAACTGCAGCATCGCATGGCCGAGCAGGAGAAGATAGAGGCCGGAAAGAAAAAGATTGAGTGGGGCTCACAGATCCGCTCATATGTATTTGATGACCGCCGTGTCAAGGATCACCGTACCGGATACCAGACATCCGATGTAAACGGCGTCATGGACGGACACATAGACGGTTTCATCAAGTCATATCTGATGTCATTTGCCGAGTCCCAGGAAAAACAGATGTAATAATCCTTAATCCAATATTCACTAATACTATGGCAATAGAGATTGAACGTAAGTTCCTGGTAAAAGGAACAACCTACAAGACTCAGGCATATGACCACTATGAGATTCTTCAGGGTTATATTGCTCATGAGAACGGCCGCTCGGTACGTGTCCGCATTACCGACAAGGAAGCCATACTCACAATCAAAGGCCCCTCAGACAGCAAGGGTATGAGCCGTTACGAGTGGAATCACCTTATCTCAGTTGATGAGGCCCGTGAACTTTTTGAACTGCACCAGAGCGGAGCGATTGAGAAAACACGCTACCTGGTACACAGTGGCCCCCATGTATTTGAGGTCGATGAGTTCCATGGCGAAAATGATGGTCTTGTCATAGCCGAGGTTGAACTGAGTTCAGAGAATGAGACTTTCGTTAAGCCCGATTTCATCGGCAAAGAGGTAACAGGTGACCACCGTTATTACAACGCATATCTGGCCACAAATCCCTACAAAACCTGGAATAAAGATTGATTATCTCTTCTTGCGGAAGATAGTCTGGATGGCAAAGTATCCTATGGCGGCGCCTATAAGCACGCCTATGATATCAGCCACAAGGTCAGCCCACTCTCCGCTTCTGCCCTGAGTCAGTTTCATCTGGGCTATCTCCATCAGACCGCCCAGCGCTATGGGGGCAATGATTCCGAATATGAGTATCTTTACCCAGTTCAGGTTCTCATGGTGACGCAGATACTCTATCCAGAGAATCAGTTCCAGCCCTAAGTACATGCCCACATGAACAACCTTGTCAATACCTGAAATAGGATCCAGTTTGGTCTTGGGAGGGTTGAACAGTGACAGGAACAGTATGGCTGCTATGACAAGCAGTGAGAGCGGATATTTTCTGATGAAATATAACATGCCGCAAAAATAACCAATAATACCATAACACAATGTCTAAAGACCATTTCTATTTTAACCGCAATGACAGAATCGTAGCCCTTATCCTGTTGTCTGTCATCATAATTGCCAATATAATCCGGAACCCGTGGAATCCGCCTGTCCCTGATGACAGCGTGGATACGGATTCTTTGGTTCATGTTCCCGATACTTTCAGGCGTACGGTTTACATCAGGGACACCGTAAGAAGAAAATGGTATGTCTGGGATACGGTAACGGTTCAGGTAAAAAGTGTCCGATACTCCGCCAAGAGCAGACCTGTTGAGCCGCTTGACCTGAATTCGGCCGACAGTACGGAACTTGTAAAACTTCCTGGCATAGGACCTGCCAACGCGATGAGGATCATAAGATACCGTGAAAGGCTGGGAGGCTACTCTGAAATCCGGCAACTGACGGAGATAGAAGGACTGCCCGATTCACTGATGAAATGGTTCATTATTACCGATACCATACCCGTAAGAAAGATTCCGGTAAACAAGGCTACTCTTGCCCAACTGCGCCGTCACCCCTATCTTGATTTCTATCAGGCGCGCGCCATTGTGGAGTTCCGCAATGAGAGGGGAATAATAAAAGGTCCTGAGCAGCTCTCTTTCATGGAAGAGTTTTCTGCTCAGGATCTTATAAGATTGGAACCCTATCTTGATTTCAGTCAGGATCAATAACCGGCCAGTTTCTTGATCTTCATGGGAATCTCCTTGTTGTCAATCTGGCCTGTGAACTGCTCAGCTCCTGCGCCTATTGCAAATACGGGAACGTAACTGCCTGAATGGCAACCTGCAGCCCAACTGATCTGGGCACACTCGGTCATTACACGTGCAGCCTCATCGGCCATCTTGGAAACCTCAAAGTACTTACCCTCCTCGAGTGCGCCGGGGCCCATACCAAAGGTCTCAACATATGCGCTCTTAAGGCTGGCAGTCTGCTTATCGGTCAGTTCAATCTTATCCCAGAAACCAAAATTCTCCTTAAGTTCCTTCTCAACTTCCTCCCAGGTAAGAATATCACCTATCTCACGTCCCATCTTTTCCAGATGTGTGGTGAAAGCATCCTTGCTCATCTTCTGGTACTGCAGCACCTTGAGATTGATCTTGTAGTCACCTGCGGTCAGACCCAGTCCTCCGGTCTCATGATCGGCGGTAATGACTATCAGAGTCTCTTTCTTGTGCTTGAGATAAAAATCATATGCAACCTTGATGGCCTCATCAAAATCAAGCATCTCCCGGATGTATGCACCGGGATCATTGGCATGGCAGGCGTTGTCAATACGGCCGCCCTCCATCATCATGAAGAATCCCTTCTTGGGCTCTTTCATCATAAAGTCTATTGCAGCCTCGGTAACCTGGGCAAGTTTAAGGTCGCCCTCTTTCTGATCGATAGAGTAAGCCAGTGCATGGTCACTCTTGGAATCCTTGTCAAAAAGAATGATTTTATCGGTCGATGCGGCCTTCTGCTTGTACTCGTCATATCCGCGTACCACAGTGTATCCGGCGTTCTCTGCCTTTACATAGTTATCCTGGTCATTTTCATCACGTGCTGAGGGCTGACGGAACTCGGCACCGCCAAAGAACTCAAATCCTGAATCACTCAGCTGGTTTCCAATCTGGTGATACATGTTGCGGTGACGGGTGTGGCCGTAGAAACTGCCCGGGGTTGCATGGTCAATAGAGCATGAAGTTCCAATGGCTACGCGGATACCTTTCTTATGGGCCATCTCGGCAATAGTAACAACCGGAGTCTCCCTGTCAGGCAACAGACCCAGAACGTTGTTATCGGTCTTCTGACCTGATGCCAATGCTGTTCCTGCAGCTGAACTGTCAGTAACGTCACTATTGGCAGAGTAGGTTATAACAAATCCTGTGTAAGGGAACTGGGTAAAGCACAGAGGCTTGAATCCGTACTCTCCTTCAATATCCTGCAGATAGTACTGGATACCCATAACCTGGTTGGTTCCCATTCCGTCACCAATAAAATAAAACACATACTTGGGGCCTTTCTTAGCGGATGCTGTCAATACCAACAGCATCATGGCCAAAATCAAAGTGACTTTCCTTTTCATAAACATCTGTTATTTGATTATCTCCATCGATATTATCCTGATATCCTTGCGCGGACGGTCATTCATATCGGTTCCGGCCTGCTCTATCTTGTATACAGCCTTCATACCGTCTATAACCTCTCCGAATACGGTATAATCATTGTCCAGGAACGGAGTGCCACCATCGCTCATATAAGCGTCAACCTGCTCCTCAGTG
>JAZMZT010000126.1:0-12788 GCA_045586125.1 Bacteroidaceae bacterium
CTCCTCACTACGTATCAGAGGATGGTATTCAACAGGAGGCTCACAGCCCAACAGGTTTGCGTAGCGTTCCATGTTTGCGTTAATGATTGATGTCTCCTCACAATGTACTGCTACGGGTACTGTCGCGGCCCTGAATAGAGCCTTGAGCGATGCTGCATCGTCCAGCAGCATTCCGCCGGTGCTGGAGCCCATAAAGAGTTTGACTCCGCAGACTTTTGCAGGGTCAATCTTTTCAATCTGGTCCAGGTTGGTGTGGGTGGCGCCCAGGTAGAAACTGTGGTTTACCAGACAGGTCTGGGCTGCGTGGTCAAACTTATCCTGTAGTGCCTGGAGCGTAACCGTCTGGGGTACGCAGTTGGGCATATCGAATATGGTTGTCACACCTCCCATAGCGGCTGCAAGGCTCTCGGTGGACATATCGGCCTTATGTGTCAGGCCGGGGTCACGGAAATGTACGTGGTCATCGATCACGCCGGGCAGGAGCCACTTTCCTGCGGCGTCAATGACGGTATCGGCCTTGGGGGCATCGGACGTAAAGATACCGGCTATGGTGTCGTTTTCAATAAGGACCGATGCGCGCTGCACCTGCCCTTCGTTTACCACCATAGCGTCTTTTATCAGTGTCCTGCTCATTATGCTTGAGGGGCTTGGGGCTTTTGGGGATATTTACGGAACCAGCTGGCTATCTTGAGGCGGATGACGCCGAACAGGGCCTCGCTGAATATGCCTCCGCTCATCTTTGATGTACCGAGTTCGCGGTTTACGA
Organism: Bacteroidaceae bacterium; assembly: GCA_045586125.1. Lineage (GTDB taxonomy): Bacteria > Bacteroidota > Bacteroidia > Bacteroidales > Bacteroidaceae > Colenecus. The sequence goes on from JAZMZT010000126.1 coordinate 767, forward strand.
ATATAACGGGTACCTCCTTGATCTTGAATCCGCACTTGTAGGCGGTAAATTTCATCTCAATCTGGAAGGCGTAACCCTTAAAGTGGATCTTGTCCAGTTCTATGGTCTCCAGAACCTGACGGCGGTAGCATTTGAATCCGGCGGTGGTGTCATGCACGGGCAGGCCGGTTACTATGTGCACGTACTTGGATGCAAAGTATGACATCAGCACACGTCCCATGGGCCAGTTGACTACGTTCACACCGCTTACATATCGTGAGCCTATGGCAACATCGTAACCCTCGTCGCGGCAGGCGCTCAGCAGGCGGGGCAGATCGGACGGGGCGTGTGAGAAATCGGCATCCATCTCAAAGATGAAGTTGTAACCGCGCTCTATGCACCATTTGAAACCTGTGATGTAAGCAGTTCCCAAACCCAGTTTGCCGCTGCGCTCCACAATAAAGAGGCGGTCCTTGAAATCGGACTCCATCAGGCCCTTCACGATGGCTGCGGTGCCGTCGGGCGATCCGTCATCGATAATCAGTATGTTGAAATTATCCTCCAGCGCCATGACTGCGCGGATGATATTCTCTATGTTCTCCTTTTCGTTATATGTGGGAATGATTACGATACTCTGGTTAGTTTTCATAGATTCTCATTTGATTCGCAAATATAAAAAAAAGATGCCAAAGGGGACGGTTCCGTTTGGCACCTTTTTTACTTATCTGTATTCAAGAATATCGCCCGGCTGGCAGTCCAGCGCCTTGCAGATGGCATCGAGCGTGGAGAATCGTATGGCCTTGGCCTTTCCGGTCTTCAGGATGGAGAGGTTGGCCTGCGTTATGCCGATCTTATCGGCCAGTTCGCCCGATGACATCTTGCGTTTGGCCATCATTACGTCAACGTTTACTATTATGCTCATAGTCGCGGTGTTTTAGATTGTCAGATCCTGCTCTTCTTTCAGGTCTTTGCCCATAAGGATGATCTGTGAGATTATCATAAGACCAAGTCCGGTCAGGATCAGCATTATGTTTGCATCATTCTTGTACACTACGTAATACTGGGCCAGATGAATGTGGTTGATACAGTATATGTTGTAGATGAAAGAAATGATGAACTGGAACAGATACAGTCCTACCAGCAATTTGCCGGCGATATCAATGAACCGTGAGACTTGACTTGCAAATATTTCTCCTTCCCGGATTCTTTTTACTATCTTGAATACCAGAACAATGATGTAAACTGCCACAATAAAGCTGACCAATGACAATGCGAAAGAAAGAATGACGAAGAAAGTTGATGCCTGGCGCGAAGGGGTTGTAAGCCTGACTGACTGCATCTGAATCTTGTTTATCTGATTGTTTGAGATAGAGAACAAAGCCATGTCTTTGCCGTATAGGCCTCCCTGCTTGGGCATTACATCTACGTCAAAATAATATGTCTTGACACTTGCATATCCACTGCTTCCGCCTTCATGGCGGATAGTATCAAAAACATCATAGAACTCACCGGGTGTATCCATGAACTCCAGTTTTTCATTACCATAAGTACTGTATGAGAACGGAAAAGTTACATGTATAAAACTAAATACCATAAAAAGAATCAGTACAGTCACAAACAATGAGCAGTAAAGTTTTAGTTTTTTGTTCATAATTGGAATTGGTTTTTATTGTTAAACGATAAATATTTTCGGTGCAAAGATAAGTGCGTTTTTTTACCCACCAAAGAAAAACGTAAAAAATTTATTGAAAAACGATAAATTTGTTTTTCTGATACTTTTGACAGCCAAGAGAAAAAAGAGTAAATTTGCAGTTGCTATGACATTGGCAGATCTTAGTGGTCTTTATGGCGGGTTGGCGCAGACCAAGGCGCTGATTAAGGAACTTGCGGGAAAACGCACCGGAAACGTTTTTCTGCAGGGGCTCCGTGCGTCTTCGGCTCCGCTTTTGTTCTGTGGAGTGGCTCAGAACGGGGGTAAGCCTTGCATCCTTATAATACTTAATGATCAGGAGGAGGCTGCATATTTCTATCACGATATGGTGCAGACCATGGGTGAAGAGGATGTGCTCTATTTCCCGTCGGCCTATCGCCGCGCCGCCAAATACGGCCAGAAGGACGATGCCAGCGAGATACTGCGCACCGAGGTGCTGAGCCGCCTTACCACCGTTGAGCCCGGGGCCGATACGCTGGTGATTGTGACATCGGCCGATGCGCTTGCCGAGAAGGTGGTCTCCAAATCCAGCCTTGAGGACAAGTCCATACGTCTGAATGTAGGCGAGACCCTGGACCGCGAGGAACTGCAGAACCTGCTGCTGGAACTCGGTTTCAACCGCGTGGATTATGTCTATGAACCGGGACAGTTTGCCTTGCGCGGCAGCATTCTGGATGTCTTCTCATTCTCATCGGAGTACCCGTTCCGCCTGGATTTCTTTGGCGATGACATAGACAGCATACGTCAGTTCTCGGTCGATACGCAGCTCTCTACAGAGAAGAAGGAGAGCGTGGTTGTGGTGCCCGATATGGACAAGGTGGAGGGCGCACAGGTATCGCTCATGGATTTCCTTCCGGCTGATACAGTGCTGGCTGTCAAGGACCTGCTGCTGACCGCTGACCGCATGACCACCGTGAGCAACGAAGTTGCCGATCAGGAGAGTCTGGCAGCAAGAATGCGTCAGGTCAATGCCTCCGCAACCGATAATGCCGAGCCTGTTGAGATGCCTCACTTGCTTAAGGCAGAGGATTTTCTGCGCAAGACAACCGATTTCCGCGTGGTGGAGTTCGGCAACAAACCCACCGGTGTGGCACAGGCCACAATAACATTTGATACAACGCCGCAGCCGCTGTTCCACAAGAACTTTGACCTTGTGTCACAGAGCCTGACCGATTATATAGTAAAGGGTTACAAGATATATATCCTGACCGATAACCCCAAGCAGGGTGAGCGCCTGCACGACATATTTACCGAGCGCGGCGAGAACATACAGTTTGAGACCATAGGCAAGACTCTGCATGAGGGATTCGCAGACGGCGTTCTTAAGTGCTGCTTCTTTACTGATCACCAGATATTTGACCGTTACCACAAGTATAACCTGCGCAGCGAGCGTGCCCGCAACGGAAAGGTGGCGCTTACGCTCAAGGAGTTGCAGGAGTTCCAGATTGGCGATTACGTGGTTCATATGGATCACGGCGTGGGCAAGTTCGGCGGACTGGTGCGCGTACCTCAGGGAGGCGGTTATCAGGAGAAGATAAAGATCATCTACAAGAATGACGATGTGGTGTTCGTATCCATCCACGCCCTGCACAAGGTTTCCAAGTACAAGGGCAAGGAGGGTGAGGAGCCGCACATAAACAAACTGGGCACCGGCGCCTGGGAGAACCTTAAGGAGCGCACCAAGGGTAAGATCAAGGATATTGCGCGTGACCTTATCAAACTGTACGCCAAGCGATTGGAGGAGAAGGGCTTTGCCTACAGCCCCGACAGTTATCTGCAGAATGAGTTGGAGGCCAGTTTCATGTATGAGGATACGCCTGACCAACTCAAGGCAACCCAGGACGTAAAGCAGGATATGGAGAGCAGCCGTCCCATGGACCGCCTTATCTGCGGTGATGTGGGCTTTGGCAAGACCGAGGTTGCCATACGTGCCGCCTTCAAGGCTGTGGCCGATAACAAGCAGGTGGCTGTTCTGGTGCCTACCACAATACTTGCTTTCCAGCACTATCAGACATTCCGTGACCGATTGAAAGAGTTCCCGTGCCGTGTGGAGTATCTGTCACGCGCCCGCAGCGCCGCACAGACCACCGCAATTCTGGAGGACCTCAAGAACGGCAAGATAGATATAGTAATAGGTACTCACAAACTCATCGGCAAACAGGTCAAGTTCAAGGACCTGGGCCTGCTCATAATTGATGAGGAGCAGAAATTCGGCGTATCGGTCAAGGAAAAGCTCAAGCAGCTGCGTGCCAACGTGGATGTGCTCACAATGACCGCCACACCTATACCACGCACCCTGCAGTTCTCACTCATGGGCGCCCGTGACCTCTCTGTCATACAGACTCCGCCGCCCAACCGATATCCCATACAGACCGAGCTCCATGTCTTCAGTCCCGATATCATCCGCGAGGCCGTCAATTTTGAGATGAGCCGTAACGGACAGCTCTTTATTGTGAGCAACCGAATATCGTCTCTGCCCGATCTGGCAGCCATCGTGGAGCGTGAGGTGCCTGATGCCCGCGTGGCAATAGGCCATGGACAGATGGACCCCGATGAACTTGAAAAGATTCTTACCGGATTCATAAACTATGATTATGATGTGCTCATTGCCACATCTATCATTGAGAACGGAATAGATATCCCCAACGCCAACACCATAATTGTAAACTCGGCCCAGAACTTTGGTCTGAGCGATCTGCACCAGATGCGCGGACGAGTAGGGCGTTCTAACAGGAAGGCCTTCTGCTATCTGCTGGCGCCGCCTCTGGCATCACTGTCCGATGAGTCACGCCGCCGCTTGCAGGCTATTGAGAGTTTCAGCGATCTGGGCAGCGGAATCCAACTGGCTCTGCAGGATCTGGATATTCGTGGCGCCGGTAACCTTCTGGGTGCCGAGCAGAGCGGATTCATTGCCGATCTGGGCTACGAGACTTATCAGAAGATACTCAAGGAGGCTGTCCGCGAACTCAAGAACGATGAGTTCCAGGATCTGTTCCGTGAGCAGGAGGCTAAGGAAAAGGGTAGTGGTGCCGGCTCCGGTCAGGGCACTGTTGGAAGCACTCCGATGGATGCATCGCGTTTTGTTGACGAATGCACCGTTGAGACTGACCTGGACCTCTGCTTCCCGGATTCATTCGTGCCCGACGGCAGCGAGCGTATCCTATTGTACCGCGAACTGGACAGCATGGAGCGCGAGGCCGATATTCAGCGCTTCCGCGACCGTCTGCAGGACCGTTTCGGCCAAATCCCCAAGCAGGCCGACGAACTTATCCGCCTTGTCACCCTGCGCCGCATGGGTCGCGAACTTGGCATCGAGAAAATCTACCTCAAAGCCGGCCGCATGAGCCTGTTCTTTGTGGCCAGCCCCGACAGTCCCTACTACGAGAGCGAGGCATTCGGCGCCATCCTGGCCTACGCCGCTCAGAACCCCATGCTGTGCCGTCTGCGTGAGGAAGGCACCAAACGCAGCCTCCAGGTATCGGACGTAAAGGATATTGACAGCGCCATAGGCATCCTGCGTGCCATCCTCACCCCCGCACTCTGATTTTTCCGCACTGATAGGCTTCCACACTTTGGAATATACCAATATTATTTCCGATAATAATTTTGTAAAAAGAAGTGTTATATATTGGGTATATCAAATAAAAATGATATTTTTGCTGCAAAATATTAGATATAACTAATAGGATATGATTGATATTTATGAATTGACAGACAATGCGATTATGGCCCGGATAGGCCTGAAACTTAAAGAGGAACGGGTGGCAAGGAACGTATCACAGAAGGAACTTGCCAAGTCCTGTGGGCTATCCATGTTTTCCATAAGCCAGATAGAGAATGGCCACAACACATCGCTTTTAAGCCTGATAATGATATTGCGGGCACTGGAGCGTCTTGATATACTGAATGACCTGTTTGCTGAAAAAGAATTGAGCCCCGTTGCATATTCTGAGGCAATGAAGAAGATGCAGATGAAAGAGAGGAAACGTGCTTATCGTTCATATACGATTGATAATCCGGACAGGAAAGTTGCGGAAGATTTAAATTGGGATTAATATATCAATAACCTAAACCAATTAGCTATGATTAACTACGCTGACATTTATTTATGGCAAAACCATGTTGCCACAGTTGCTTGGGATGAGAGACGCCTCTCATCCAGATTTGAATATACCCCGGAGTTTGCCGAATCGGGTATAGAACTCTCTCCTTTGATGATGCCGCTCATGCCTCATCGTGTCTATCAGTTTCCGGAATTATCACATGATACATTCATTGGACTGCCGGGCCTTTTGGCCGATGCCCTGCCTGATGCGTTCGGTAAGGCGTTGTTGGACAAATGGCTTGCACTATCGGGAAGAACTTTTGCCAATCCTATTGAAAGACTCTGCTACCAGGGTAAGCGCAGTATGGGCGCTTTGGAGTTTGTTCCAGCACAGGACAACTATCTGGAATTGAGTACTGGTTTGGAAATCAAGACTCTCATTGAAACCGCCCGAGAGGTTCTTGATGAGAAAAAGAAGCTTGATGTTAATCTGAATGTTGACACTAAGGAGGCTGTGGCAAATATCATAAGAGTAGGGACATCGGCAGGAGGCCAAAGGGCAAAGGCTGTCATAGCATATAATGAAACTACCGGTGATATCCGTAGTGGCCAGATAGAAGCTCCGGATGGTTTCAGTCATTGGCTTATAAAACTGGATGGCGTTACAAATAACGAACTGGGTGATCCAAAGCATTATGGCCGGATAGAATATGTATATTATCTAATGGCACGTGATGCAGGTATTGACATGTCTGAATGCCGTCTGATTGAGGAGAATGGCAGAGCGCATTTTATGACCAAACGCTTTGACCGTGTCAATGGAAATGAGAAACTTCATATGCAGACATTATGTGGAATGGCTCATTATGACTATAAGATGATTCATGCCTATAGTTATGAGCAGGTATTCCAAGTGATGCGCCGCTTGCGGCTCTCATACAGTGATGCTGAGCAAATGTATCGCAGGATGGTTTTCAATGTGGTGGCCCGAAACCAGGATGACCATACCAAGAATATATCGTTCCTTATGGACCGTAAAGGCAAGTGGTCACTGTCACCGGCATACGATATGTCATGGGCGTACAATCCTAAAGGTATGTGGACATCAAATCACCAGATGTCCATCAACAACAAGTTTGATGAAATAACAAGAGAGGATCTCCTGGCTGTAGCGCAGAACGTAAACATCAAACATGCAGATCAGATAATAGATAAAGTGGTAGAATCAGTAAGTCATTGGACCGGTCTTGCAAAGGAATACGGAATTCCGGATGATATATCAAAAGCTATTAACGCCGCTCTTCTGCTGCATTTGTAGTTTCTTGGACTTCGCTCATCGGTCCGTGATAATAGCTCAAAAAACAGCTCTATTTAAAGCTTCGCTTTGAATATAGACTGCGCCTCGGGATAAAAAAAGAGTAAACTCCTTTTTTCTCCTCTCGGCTTGCACTATATTTGCCAAAAAGATTATTAACCTTATAAACGATACAATTATGAGCAACAAGTACGCAGGAACCCAGACCGAGAAGAATCTGGAGGCAGCATTTGCCGGTGAGTCAATGGCACGTAACAAGTACACCTATTTTGCATCAAAGGCCAAGAAAGAGGGCTTTGAGCAGATAGCTGCAATCTTTGAGGAGACAGCCAATAATGAGAAGGAGCACGCCAAACTCTGGTTCAAGGAACTGGAGGGTATAGGTGATACCGCTCAGAACCTGGGCGCCGCCGCCGACGGTGAGAACTATGAGTGGACCGATATGTACGAGGGCTTTGCAAAGACTGCCGAGCAGGAGGGATTCCCCGTACTGGCCGCACGTTTCCGTATGGTTGCCGCTATCGAGAAGCAGCACGAGGAGCGTTACCGCGCACTGCTCAAGAACGTTGAGACCGCCAAGGTATTTGAGAAATCAGAGGTAAAGGTTTGGGAATGCCGCAACTGCGGTCACATCGTAGTGGGCACCAAGGCTCCGCAGATCTGCCCCGTTTGCCAGCATCCGCAGGCTTACTTTGAGGTTCACAAGGAGAACTATTAATAAAAAAGGCGGTGCCGATGAGCACCGCCTTTTTTATCATTTGTACATAAACCTTCTTATGCTGCCTTTTGGGGTTTTGGCAAAGGGCTCAAAGCGGAGCTCGAATCCGTTTACGGTTGAGTAGGCGGGGAGCTTGGAGTTGAGCAGGCAGATGTTCTGCTTCATGATGGCCTCCAGGGCATCGGCATTGAGTCCGGCCTTGTCAAGGGCATCCATATTGGGAACTATCAGGGCTATTATACGGCACTCGCGCTGCAGCACGATTGACTCGGCTACGTAGGGGAGTTCGTTCAGGATAACCTCAATCTCCTCAGGGTATACGTTCTGTCCGTTGCCAGCCAGGATCATGTTCTTGCTGCGGCCCAACAGGAATACGTTGCGGTCCTTGTCGATGGTACCCATATCGCCGGTGCGGAACCAGCCGTCCTTGAGCACCTGATCGGTTGCCTCCTGGTTCTTGTAATAACCCTTGAATACCACGTCACCCTTTACAGAGAGCTCACCGGCAATATTCTCGGGATCGGGAGAGTCAATCTTGCACTCCATGATCTCGGGCAGATACTCGCCGCATGACTTGGGGATGTACTTGCCCAGCTTTCCGTATGATACGATAGGAGCCAGCTCGGTCAGACCGTAACCGGTAATGAACGGAAGCTGCAGTTTGTAAACGAGCAGTGACTCAACCTCGGACGGGATTGCGGCACCGCCTGTGGCGAATACCTCGATGTTGCCGCCCATGGCGTTGATGAGCTTGTCATGCAGCATCTTGCAGAATTCGGGGTTGTGCTTGTAATCGGCCAGCTTTGCCTTGCCTTCGGGGCTTTTTATGTCTTCGCCCAGTACATACTCGGCAAACTTTACAAAGATAAGGGGTACGCCATAGAATATGCGGGGTTTAACCTCCTGCAGGGCAGCCTGTACGTTTGATGGGATGGGGGGCAGACCAAGAACGGTAACGTGCATACCCATTGTCATAGGAATTACGACGTCGCAGGTAAGACCAAAGCTGTGTGCATGAGGCAGCAGGCTCAGGTAGTTCTCGCGGGGGTGGAAGGGGAATCCGGGACGGATGCCCTGTACGTTGGCTGTATAGTTGCGGTAGGTGAGCATTACGCCCTTGGGGTTGCCTGTTGAGCCCGATGTGTACAGAATGGCGCACACATCATCAATGTCAGGATTGCAAACCTGGAAATCGGCGGGCTGCATGCCTGCGGGGAACTGGGCGGCAAGCAGTGCATCGGCCTGGGCATAGATATCGGCCACACCGTTGCGGCTTGCCAGGACCTTGCCTGTGCCGGCATCGATGACGCAGAGAACCTGCGGCATCTCGTCAAAGTTCATCTCATCGAAAGCTCGCTTCTCAGTATAGAGAATCTTGCTGTCGGAGTGGTTTACCAGGCGCTGGGTATCGGCCGGGGTGAATGCGTTATAAAGATGTACTGCAACGTAGCCCTTGCTTACGGCGGCCATAAAGACCGATGCGCCCAGGGCTGAGCTCTTGGTGTTGATGGCTATCTTGTCACCGGTTTTGAGGCCGGCTTTCTTCCATATCAGGTCTAATGTGTTTACGCGCTCTGCGAGCTGGCGGTAGGTGATGGTCGATTTACGGAAATCACTCAGTGCGGGGCGGTCCCAGCACTCTCTTGTTGCGCCCTCAAAGAGCTTTATGAAATTGTCAATTGTCAACATTGAAAATAGGATTTTGTTTTGATGCCGCTAAGGTATAACAATCAAATAACCTTGGGGGCGATAATTCTCAATTTGTGGCCAATTTCGCCCCATTGTTGGCGAAATGACATGATAGAGTGCCGTCAGAGGCCTCATAAATGAAGTAGGCCTCAATCTCCGGGTGGCGGTTGCAGAGAGCCTGAGCGCTGTCCAGTCCCATCACCATCATGGATGTGGCCAGCGCATCGGCGGTTGCGCAGTCGTCGGCCAGAACCGTTACGGAGAGCAGACTGTGGCTCACTGGCATGCAGGTGTGCGGGTCAATGGTGTGGGCGTATTTGCGGCCGTCCTTTACGTAGAAATTGCGGTAGTTGCGCGATGTGGCCATTGCCATGTCGGTTACGGAAATGACTGTCTGCAGTTCATTGTTCACCGACAGCGAGTCATCGACAGGCTTGCTTATGCCTATGTTCCATTTGTTGCCTTTGGGATTATGGCCGCTGACCACAATCTCGCCGCCAATCTCAACCATATAGTCGCTGATGCCCTTGGAACGCAGCGTCTGAGCCACCATATCGCTGCCGAATCCCTTGGCTATGGCGCTGCAGTCAAGCATTATGCGCGGATCATCTTTGGTGATGAGGCCGTCGGTTTCATGAATCTTGCCGTATCCGGTAATCTGGAGCAGGCTGTCAATAGTGGCCTGACGTATATTCTCGGCATGTTTGAATCCGAATCCCCAGGCGTTCACGGCCGGAGCCACGGTAATATCAAAGGCACCGTGGGTAAGGTCCGATATCTCCATGGCGCGGCGGTATACCTTGAGGAACATTGTATCGGTCACCTGAATGCTTGCGCTGCGGTTTACGGCCGATATGGTTGACTGCTCGTTGAACATGGACAGTGCGCTGTCCACAAGCGCCATGGTGTGCTCAATCTCAGGTTTGAGATCTTGGTTATAAAAATAGGTGATGTTATAGCGTGTGCCGAACACCAGGCCCTGGGCGGTGCGGTACTCGGGTTTGGCGGGTTTGCTCTGAGACAGGATGATGATGGTGCCTATTATCAGAAACGCCAGGAAGGGGTAGTGCCACTTTTTCATATCACGCTGTAAGATGTTCAATCAGTATTTTTACTCCTATTCCTATGAGTATGACGCCGGCCACAATCTCAACGGGGAACTTGATTTTGCGACCCACGTATGCACCGATCATGAATCCGGCCACTGAGAAAAGGAATGAGCCGATGCCGATGATGGCCACCGGAAGCAGGATACTTGCAAATGTAAGGTAACCCGAGCATCCGAACGACAGGCCCACTGCCAGAGCGTCTATGCTGGTGGCAACGGCCATTGTCAGGGTGGTGGAGAACTTGGTGGGGTCAAATGACTTCTCCTCTTCATCGGACTTGAGTCCTCCCAGTATCATGCGTCCTCCCAGGAATGCCAGAAGGCCGAATGCGATCCAATGGTCCCAGCGCTCAAGGGCACTGCTGAACGAACTTATTCCCAGCCAGCCTATCATGGGCATGAGGGCCTGAAACAGACCGAACATGAATGCAGTAATGAGCATGGTCCTTATTACCAGACGGCGCTGAATGAGTCCGCTGGTTATGGAAACTGTAAAGCAGTCCATTGCAAGCGCCACGGACAGAAGTATGAGATCAAGTATTGACATGGATTATTTTATCTCCTTTTCAATCTTGTAGTCGTTGCGGTTCTGTGAACTGCGGCTTACCAACTCGGCCACGAATCCCACCAGGAACATCAGAGTACCCATGATCATACCGGTCAGGGCGATGTAGAAGTAGGGGCTGTCGGTGATAAGACGTGCCGGAACGCCGTTTGAGAGGCAAATCAACTTGTTCACACCTATCACGATAATTGCAATGAAGCAGAGCACGAACATAACTGATCCCCAGAGGCCAAAGAAATGCATGGGCTGCTTGCCAAAGCGGTTCAGGAACCAGAGTGACAGAAGGTCCAGATATCCGTTCACAAAGCGGTCCAGACCGAATTTGGTCTTGCCGTACTTGCGTGCCTGGTGGTGAACCACCTTCTCGCCGATCTTGCCGAATCCGGCGTTCTTGGCCAGGAACGGGATGTAGCGGTGCATCTCACCGTAAACCTCTATGTTCTTGACAACCTCTTTGCGGTATGCCTTGAGGCCGCAGTTCATATCGTGCAGTTTAATGCCCGTAACCTTGCGTGCGGTCCAGTTGTATATCTTGGAGGGTATGTTCTTGCTGAACTTTCCGTCATAGCGCTTTTTCTTCCAGCCCGATACCAGGTCATAACCGTCCTCGCGGATCATGCGAACCATCTCGGGAACCTCCTCGGGGCTGTCCTGAAGGTCAGCGTCCATGGTAACCACGATATCGCCCTGAGCCATATCGAATCCGCAGAACAGGACGGGCAATTTGCCGTAGTTGCGGCGGAACTTGATCCCCTTTACGATTTCGGGGTTATCGGCCCTGAGTCCTTCAATTATCTTCCATGAATCATCTGTGCTTCCGGTACCCACAAAGATTACCTCATAGCTGAAGTTGTTCTGCTTCATTACGCGGCCTATCCACGCAAAGAGTTCC
>JAZMZT010000127.1:0-2492 GCA_045586125.1 Bacteroidaceae bacterium
CCGCATGTGAGGAGGCTGCATACCTCTCAACCCTGGCCAGCAAGGTATACCTGATTGTACGCAAGAACTACCTGCGTGCCAGCGACATAATGCAGAAACGCGTGCTTGACAACCCCAAGATAGAGGTTCTGTTCAGCCACAACGCCGAAGGACTGACCGGAGAGAGCAAGGTTCAGGGCGTAAAACTGGTAAAGGACCTGGGTCTGCCCACCGAGGAGCACTATGAGCGTGAGATTGACGGTTTCTTCCTGGCCATCGGCCATAAACCCAACTCAGACGTGTTCAAACAGTGGATAGAGACCGATGAGAACGGATACATCAAGACCATTGACGGCACACCCAAGACCAACATTCCGGGTGTCTATGCCGCAGGCGACGTAGCCGATCCCACATACCGTCAGGCCATCTGCGCCGCCGCAAGCGGTTGCAAGGCTGCAATAGAGGCAGAACGTTATCTGAATAAGTAATCCCAATCCAATAGAATAATGAAAATATCAGAGATTCTAGCCAAGAAAAAAACCCTCTCGTTTGAGATTTTCCCTCCCAAGAGAGAGGATGAAACATTCACCCTGATAGACAGAACCATCAAGCAGTTGAGCATTTACAAGCCCGACTACATCAGCGTAACCTACGGTGCATTAGGCAACACGCTTTCAAACACCGCCATGATAGCCCGCACCATCAAGGAGAACACAGGTGCCGAGCCTCTGGCCCACCTCACCTGCGTAGCCTCCACCACAGATAAGGTTGACAGTGTATGCACCGAACTCAAAAGCTATGGCGTTGAGAACATACTGACGCTTCGCGGTGACATACCCAAGAACACCGACACCCCCATATTCTCAGACTTCAAACACGCCAGCGATCTGGCATCGTACATAAAAGGCAAGTTCAACGGGCAGTTCGGACTGGCCGGCGCATGCTACCCCGAGAAGCATCCCGAGGCTGACAACCTGACCAGTGACATTGAGTTCATGAAGATCAAGCAGGATGCCGGCATGGAGTTCTTTGACAACGAGGTGTTCTACCACTTCCTGCTCAAAGCCCGCAAGGCCGGTATCACCGTGCCCATCATTCCCGGAATCATGCCTGTAACCAACTACGCCCAGTTGGACCGTATGATACAGATTACCGGCTGCAACGTTCCGCTTAAACTGCGCAACTATTTTGACCGCTACAAGAATGACAAGGCCGCCATTGAGGAGATAGGTCTCATATTCACCAGTTACCAGATCCTGGACCTTATTGCCAATGACGTGGACGGCATACACATCTACTCCATGAACAAGAGCGATTTCATAAGCAAACTCATGGACAACATAGGCTACGTAGCCTCCGGATTCTTCAAATAACCTGAAAAACAGAAATGACGATAGACAAAATACAGATATTTGACGGAGCACAGGGAACCGTACTTGCCGATGCGCATCCCAAAGAGGAAGGCAAGGAAGGCAAATCCAAGCACAACGGTGTGGCTGTACTCAACCTCACCAATCCGGCCCGCGTGCAGCAGATGCACCGCGACTACCTGGAGGCCGGCGCCCAATACATAACCTGTAACTCTTTTGAGCTCAACCCCGTCAAGTGGCAGTCACCGGAATATACATGGCAGGAGATAGCCGATGCCGCCATCAGAAACGCCCGCACCGCCGTAGGCGACCGCGCCATGGTTATGTTCGATGTCTCCACATCGGGCCAACTCATGGAGCCTGTAGGCCCTTTCACCTTTGAGCAGGCATATGACAACTACCGCCAGGTAGCAGAGTACACCTATGACCGCGTTGACGGCTACCTGTTGGAGACCTTCAGTGACCTCTATGAACTGCGTGCCGCCATCCTGGCCATACGTGACGTATGCAGCAAGCCCATATTCGCCACAATGACATTCGATGAGCAGGGCCGCACCCTTACCGGCTCCACTCCTGAGATCGTATCCCTGACCCTCTCTTCACTGGGTGTCGATGCCTTAGGCGTAAACTGCTCCAACAACCCCGCAGGCGTAGTCGATGTGGTTCGCCGCATGAAACCCTACGCCAACTGCCCCATCCTGGCCCAGCCTAACAAAGGTCTGCCCGAGATGCGTGACGGTCAGGTTGTCTACAACTGGACCGACCAGGACTTTGTAAAGATAGGAAAGGAACTCATAGAGGCCGGTGCCTCAATACTTGGAGGATGCTGCGGATCATCGCCGTCCACCATCAAGGCCATATCGGTCTACAAGGGCCAGCCTGCCCCCGAGATATCCAAGCCCGACGGCACATACATCTGCTCATCGACCATAATGCTCCGTCTGGAGAAGGGTCTCATTTGCGGTGAGCGACTCAACCCCACCGGCAAGAAGAAACTCAAGGCCGCACTTGCCGAAGGCAATTTTGAATACCTTCAGCACGAAGCGCTTGCCCAGAAGGATGCCGGGGCCGATTTCCTGGACCTGAACTGCGGTGTACCAAACTCCGATGAAAAGGCCCTTTTATGCCAGGCAGTACGCAAGG
>JAZMZT010000128.1:0-1804 GCA_045586125.1 Bacteroidaceae bacterium
GACCTGGACCGCCGCGTCCTGGATGAGAACGGCAAGGCCATTCCGGGTCTGTATGCTGCAGGTGAGGTTACCGGCGGATTCTTTGGCGGTAACCGTCTGGGCGGTAACGCCTTAACCGAGTGCATGGCATCGGGCCGTATCGCCGCAAAAGGCATAGAGAAGGATAACCAATGACACGGAAGGAACCGTCCCTATTGTGTCATCGAACGCATAGTTATGATAGCATTTCCTAACGCAAAGATAAACATAGGACTCAATGTCGTGGCAAAACGTGAAGACGGTTACCACGACATTGAAACCGTGTTTTATCCCGTGCTCCTGCAGGATGCACTGGAGATAAAACCTATGCGCCCGCTTGATCCGGCGCAGTTGCGTAAACGTATCGAGGCCGGTCTGCTTGTTCAGCCGGATGATGCATTCATGCCTTACAGGCTGTTTCCCAGAAAAGAGGACATTCCCTGCTGTTCACTTGAGATGACGGGAAACGAGTTCCCGTTCGTTGCGGCCGATAACCTTGTCGTCAAGGCCTATCTGATGCTTCAGCAGGACTTTGACCTGCCATCAATAGATATCAAACTGCACAAGCATATCCCGTCAAGTGCGGGCCTGGGCGGTGGCTCATCGGACTGCGCATTCATGATTACGCTGTTGAACCGTCGTTTCAACCTTCGTATGCGCGAATCCATGATGGAGCGCTATGCGGCAAAACTTGGTGCTGACTGTGCATTCTTTGTTTCCAATACCCCGTCATTTGCTACGGGCAAGGGTGAGATACTTAATCCCATCGGCCTTACTCTTAAAGGCTACACAATCCTGCTGGTCAAGCCCGATATCGCTGTCAAAACGGCCGATGCATACGCCAGCGTGACTCCGCACAGACCGGAAATATCACTCGCTGATGCTGTGATGCGTCCGGTTGGCGAATGGAAGGACTGCGTCTTCAACGACTTTGAGCCTTCGGTATTCGCCAAGCATCCGCTCCTGGCCGAGATCAAGCAGAAACTATACGACCTTGGAGCAGAGTACGCCGCAATGACCGGCTCAGGCTCCACCATCTACGGAATCTTCCGTACTCCATTTGACAATCCCGCCGACCTCTTCCCCGACATGTTCACCTGCCAAAGGGAATTAATGTGATTTTTAAAGACGCATTTTGAACAATCTGCAGTTTATTGAGTGTAAAGCTCAGTAACCTGTTAATGTTTTAAAATGCGCTTTAACTTGGTGGTTAGTGAGCAATATAAATAGTACAAGACGACATTGTTATGAAGATTCGTACTGTTAGAATATGGCTTTCCCGTGGGTGGTATCACATAGTTTGCAGCGTCTCTTTGCTGCTGTTGTCACTGTTTTGCGGTAAGAGTGATGTGTTTGCGGCAATGGTTCCTGCTCAGCAGGAGGCTGGAGATTCGGTTTCAGTAAAGAAGGGCGATGTCATTACCGGTATAGTACGTAAGAAGGACGGCACACCGTTTCCGTGGGTAAAAATATCTCAGCTTAGAGATAATATCTTGCCAGGAGTGAAAGTATCCCGGAACGACAGTATAAAAGCTCCTATTGTCATTACCGATGAAAACGGAATGTTCTCATTAACGGTTTCGGATGCATCGGACAAGTTCTATCTTATGCATAATGGTTGTGCTATTGAAGACTTCTATTTGGACCGACATTCATACGATGTCATATTGTTTGATAATTACAAGGATTTTTTTGATGAATATCCTTGTCTGGCGGACTCGAGCAACAAAGACAAACCTCATAGAAGTAATGTACCGGGAGTAATAGCCTCTATGGTGGCAATTAG
>JAZMZT010000129.1:0-2600 GCA_045586125.1 Bacteroidaceae bacterium
TGCAGGTACACCGGCATCAAACAGGACATTGATCTCGGAGTTCTTGGCATAACCGGCAAAGTGCAGGTAGCTGTCATCACCGCTTTCAAGCAGGTTGACCCAATGGGCTTCATCATTAGATTCACTGTGGTCTGTTGTCTTTCCGTATGCCTTGAGTGTATTTCCGTTCTTGTCAAACTCACAGTACAAGTATATGATATATCTGGGTGAGACATTCTTGTAGAACCATTCGTTGCCCAGTTTGATAAGAGTTGTGATTTCCTCTTGATTGTTATATGATGGCTGATGAGTCATCTCTATCCTTACGTTTTGGGGGAATGTGGCGGCCAGCACCTTGGTATTTATGGGCTCGTAAGTCTGCGTGGTATTGTTGTTGCCTCCGTTATCATCGCCATTGTCACTACCGACCTTGTTGAGAGTGTAGGTTTCATTATCGTAGGTAAATGCCATTGTATTATCCTTAATTGTGAATGTGGCTGTACCCATTGCTGTGCCGTTAGTCAGGTCCTTACACTCGATGGAGCCCTGGCCATCGGAATAGGTATAAGATCCTCCCATAGCCTTTGCAGTGGGTGTTCCGCCCTCCTGCTTATTGATGCTTACTGCTGCTGAAACGTCATTTATAAAACTCACAAACACCTGAATGAAACCGTTCTGGCCGATGGTGCCGACACGATATCTCCACTGTGTACTTACCAACGACTCGACCTTTTGGGGTTCTTCATTGTTAATCTCATCATCACTATCCTCGCTGCAGGATACAAATGCTGTCGCAAACAGAGCGACCATCATCATTGCAAATACATTCTTTCTCATTTCCATTATTGTTTTAAGTTAGACAAATTATATCATGTTACTGGCCATTGCCTTAACCAAGAGTTCGCCGGTAGTGGCGGCATCAAACTTGATCTTGAGGCGCTGGCGGTACCACTTTATGGCGGGCAGACTGAGATGCATTGTATCGGCTATCTCAGTACTCTTTTTACCGGCCGCCATAAGACGTAGAATCTGCTCTTCTTTTGCGGACAGAGTTATCTGGTTATTGGCTGTCTGTTCCATACCGCTTGGTTGTTGTTTACGATGCAAAACTCTGAATTCCAGACGATTTAATAATTATACTAAAGTATAAAAATGACCTCCAGATAGTGGAAATTCACCCCTGAAAACCCCTAAAAATGGTGTTTTTGCTATTTTTGTGATGTTATGAGAAAAGAATATATCATTTCAACTTTGCTGCTGTTTTGCGTGACTATGGCACACGCACAATACAGCGACCACCGTGACCGCAAGCTGGATTCACTTGAGAACGTTGTGGCGGGATGGACCCCTAAACAACTGGCGAGAGAGCCGTTTGAGACCAAAGCCGCCGTTTGTAAGGCCTACTCTGAACTAATGTACGGATATGAACGTATAAATCCTGACCGTTCCATGTATGCGGCACGCAGAGCATATACGATTGGAAACGAATTGGGTTCACTGTACCAGCCTTATCTGGCATCAAAGTTTATAGGTCAGCTTTATTACAATAAGGAGAGATATGACAGCACTATATACTACTACAATGTGTCATTAGGTTACCTGGAGCGTATGGCTGCAGGTGAAGCCGGACCGGACAATCCGGATGGCTATCCGCAGGAGAAGATTGATGATGCGGCATCAAGCCTGTATGGCAACATAGGTAACTTGTATTACGAGATTGACTCCATTGGCCGGGCTATGGACTATTATGCCAAAGCCGGACAGATATTTGACAAGTATGACTGGAAAGTGAGCAATGCAATCCTCTGGCATAACATGGGTGACATCTGGGCAGAGCAGGATGTATTTGATAAGGCTGTTGAATGCTACGACAAGGCTATAGGTTACGGCATGGCAGCCGGTGATTCACTCTGGATAGCAGCACCAAAACTGAGTATGGGTGCACTCTACATGAAACAAGGCCACACCACCAAAGCTATGCGTTACCTGAAAGAGGCCGATGAATACTATTCCGAACACCAGGACCAGGAGTATAACGACCGCATAGCCACTCTTGATGTCATGGGACAGGCGTTGCGGGTGCAGAAGAGACAAACTACGCTGCTGGCCGCCAGTATGGGACTACTTGTTATTGTGCTGCTGGTGCTGCAGTTTATGAGCCGCAGGATAAACCGCTTGAACAAGGAGAACACCGGTGCCGATGAGGCCATTGGTGAGGCACTGAATGAGATTGAACAGCGTACCTATATTCCCAAGAGCAGATATGAGGAGAAGATTGAACTGACCGAGCGTGAGGCCGAGGTGCTGCCGCTTATTGCTGCAGGTATGACCAGCAAGGAGATTGCACAGCAAATATGCCTGACAGAGCAGACCATCAAGTGGCGCAGACAGAGGCTGATGGCCAAGTTTGACGCAAGAAACACAGCCGAAATGCTTACCAAGGCAAGGGAATTAGGGTTCTTTGGCCCTGCGCACACTTAAAAAACGATGGGGACAGTCCCATTACGCCAATCTATATTATTGTTTAAAATCAGATTTTTGTATCTTTGCTACCTCTGATACCAAGAGGTATTATGACTTGATAGTTAACCAATAATTTGTTTGCGCTATGAAAAAGGAAA
>JAZMZT010000130.1:0-42083 GCA_045586125.1 Bacteroidaceae bacterium
ATATGACTTTAAACAATCTATTTAATCATGAGTAAGAAAAGAAAAGACACACAGCAAGAGCAACCTTTTGCTGTTTCAGAGCCTATGATTTCATATGGAATCAAAAGAGACTCTAATGCGATGGGGACTATTCCTTCTTCTAGAGAAAGTATTTTGAAAAACACAATATCTGTAGATGAGTACTTTGACAAACTCATCTCGCTAGTACATCAGGATTATGAAAATTTATGAAGTGAGGATTAACCTGTCCGCACAGGCGGATATGGATAATCTTCGGACTTTTTTGGATAGCATCCTATCTTTACCATATAGAAGGGGATTATGTAATAGTTGATAGAATCCTCCCTGCCAAAATGAACAAGTAACGAGAAGCAAAGTAATCTATTTGCGTTCTCATATTTATGGTTTATTATGAAAATGCGCCTTTAACACAAGACGCATTTTCACTATAAATCAGTTTAGATAACAGATATACCTATTAATAGCATTATGAGAAATAGAGTCCTCTTGCTTGCATTGACATCCGTGCTGATGTCACTCTGCATTCCTGCCATTGCCCAGCAGCCACAAAGAGATTCCACAGTTAGCCTTTCGCAACTTACAGCCGAAATGATTGAAAAGGTCAAGGCTTATGAGGTATCCGGCAAGCTGGAGGAGTATGAGTATATTATTGAGATTAAACAGATATCGGCCGATGTCAATATTGATTCCAAAGGCAATAAGATATTCCAAGTACCAGAAGGCATAACATTGAAGGAATTGCTCTCTCAGTTACCCGGCGTACAAACTGATAAAAAAGGAAGGTTACTCACAAAATCCAGAAAAAATATAGTTACAAGTATAGAATTTAACGGAGGTAAGGTATATCCGGAAAACATATCATTAGATTATCCTGCTGATTATAAACTTCTCAGTGGGGCTATACATGTAGTAATAATGGACAGGAAACATTTCAGGGAATATCTGTCCAAGACCGATAGGGATGACCTGCCCAAACGGCGTGCAGAAATAACAATCAGCTACTATCCCAGACAGAATGCAAATGCACTCCTCAATAATATATTAAGAGAGAGATACATAATAGAAAACAGTAATCAAACGCATTATGAGAAATAGAGTCCTCTTGCTTGCATTGACATCCATGCTGATGTTACTCTGCGTTTCAGCCATTGCCCAGCAGGCTTATGTGAAACCAGAAGTCTTTGCCCAGTATGTCATTGAGATAGGAGATATATCGGAAGAGACAATGGCAAGACCGAAAGGGAAAGAAGATTATACCCAAAATGTATATAAATTCCCGAAAGAGATAACAATTAAAGAACTGATATTCAGCCTACCATGTACTGAAAAAAACATTTTGGGCAGATTAGTCACAAAAGAAGGGAAAAAAACAGTGCGCAGTATTTTTTTCAATTATCAATGGGTGTTATATGATAGTCATCTGTATTATAAAAAAAATACTAAACTGAAAATATCGCCGTACGCTAATGATTCCCCTTGTCGGATTTATGATTATGAAGAAAATACTAAACTCAACAATGGAACTGTCTTTGTAAAGATTAAAAACTCGAACAGCCGGCTCCAAGGTGCAGATATTGAAATAGAGTATTATCAGAATGTACCCTATGATATGGTTGGTGGTAACTCTGAGTATGTTGATCTGGGTTTGAGCGTAAAGTGGGCATCATGTAACGTTGGCGCTATCGGATCTGAAGAGATTGGAGATTTTTATTTCTGGGGTGAGACAGAAACCAAACAAGGTTTTGATAGTGAATTAACCTATAAATTCCGTGACGGCCATGGAGGTTACACCAAGTACAACGATACTGACGGAAAGACTGCGTTGGACCCGGAAGATGACGTAGCTCACGTCAAATTGGGAGGCAGTTGGCGCATGCCCACAACGGATGAGATAAATGAACTAGTAGAAAAATGTACCTGGAGTTGGGCATCAGTAAATGGTGAGATAGGTTTCCTCATTACAAGCAATATACCTGGTTACACAGACCGCTCCATTTTTCTTCCTTACTATTATGCCGGCACCTCGGGAGATGTGGCTTACTGGTCAGGTTCGTTTAATGCCCGCTCCGATAGTGGTTGTGCCTGCCTTTGGATATGTTTTGATGGCTATGTGAAATCTGGCTACTGCTACCGCAATTGGCAACTGCCTGTCCGTCCCGTCTGCCCGTAATTTTTAGTATCTATTTTTGCTCATGTCGCAAATATTTATTCCCTTTGCGATATGGAAAACATAGATGCTTTTATTCAAGATGAGATATACTGTGAAAGGCTACTAATTAGCACAAATGCAGATTCTAGGGATTTGACAGGCAATATCCGTGCAGCACGAGCCATACTTAATTCGTTTCCTGACGTTTATATAGTCATCAACGCGCATTATCTTGAACTTAGGCGTAAGAATCCTGAGTATATAATTGATGGCCGACTAGGGGATCGCAAGGGGATTATGTCTGAGAAGGGTGTTACGGCAGGCTTTAAATCGGCAAAGAAACAAGGTTGTAAGATTGTGGTCATTGATTTGGATGAACACTTATTACAAGTCCGTCCTTTCGAATTATCTAAATATATAGCCCGGAGAAAAGCTGATTTCATAAGTGGAATGATGGAAGCATGCTATATTGTATTTAACGGAAATGCTGTAGTAGTAAATGCCCGAGAACAGACTCGAAGAGAAATAGAATCTTTTATAAATGAATTAAAGCCGTAGGTACTCGACCAACGGCTCTAATATACTGATGGTTGCGGAGCTTGATGTCATCGCGCCTATATGCAACTCACATCTTAATGCAAAGGAAAGCACTTTTAATTAAACCACCAAACTTTATACCAATAATTTGTGGATTTGGATGGCGTACATTGTACTATCTATAGATAGAAAGACTTTATAAGGCGTCGTATATATACGCCAAAGAACATCTTCTCAGGGAGAGAGCATTTCTGGAATTCATATCTCAGAATCATATCCAGACAGGCAAACCTGCCGGCTTGACTGTCAAACTCAGTATGGTCATCGTGGCCGGTGTATGCCTTTGCAAAAGCATCCCAGAACAGATGTAGCTGCTGCTCTGTCATGTGGAAAATATCCTGGACCTGTTTCATGGGCGCATACACATTGCAGATCTGATAAAGATGGCCCAGGTCAAACATCGGGTCACCATAGCCGAATCGGTCCAGGTCTATCCATATCGGCTTATCACCTGACAGTACAAGATTTCCCATATTGAAATCACCGTGACTGCAGGTCTTAATGTCCTGTATGGTCCGGGCAAAGTCTTTGAGTATGCGGCGGTTCTTGCGGCTTACGAACTGTACCTTGTCCAGGGCTCTCATGAGTTGCTCCTTGCGGCTGGGAAAGAAATCCGTGTCACATTTGGTGCTGAATAGTATCTTGCCGTTGCTACACATGACCTGTGCCATCTCTTCTATGCGCTGCGGCTCATCGTGACAGATACGTGAAAGGGATCTCTTGTCCTTTATGCGTTCCGTTATAGTTGCGTACAGGTCTCCCACCCGTACCATCTCATGCATCTTGGGAGTGGGCAACCCTAACTTCTCCACAGCCTTGGAAACGTCAAACTCATGCTTGACAAACTCCAATGTGTTTATCAGCTTTTTATCTACTTTCAGAATTAAATCCGGCTGAGACGGATTCTCATATGTGATTCCGTTGCCTCCTTGTCCAACTTGGGTCCAAGCGCTCAAATCAATGTTCTTATACTCACTCATAGTCCGTTTTATAATAAAATAGTACCAATGGGGCCTGACCCCTTTGGTATCATTTTCCTTTCAGGATCTTCTTGATGTCGTTCAGTTTGTTAAGGGCCTCGATGGGGGTGAGGTTGTTGACATCGATAGAGAGCAGCTGGTCGCGGATCTGGCAGAGCACGGGATCGTCCAGCTGGAAGAAACTCATCTGCAGGCCTTCGCGGTGCTGACCGGTCTCTACGCTGGGACGGGATATGCTCTTGTCGCTTCCGCTCTCCTCCATCTCCTTAAGGATTGTGCCGGCGCGCTTTACTATGCTGCGGGGCATTCCGGCCATCTCGGCCACATGGATACCGAACGAGTGTTCCGAGCCTCCGGGCACCAGTTTGCGCAGGAATAGCACCTTTCCATCGGTCTCTTTTACTGATACGTTATAGTTGCGGATGCGCGGAAATGACTGCGCCATCTCATTGAGTTCATGATAGTGGGTAGCAAAGAGCGTGCGGGCGTGGGCCGACGGGTGCTCGTGGATGTATTCAACGATGGCCCATGCTATGGATATGCCGTCATATGTGGAGGTGCCGCGTCCAAGCTCGTCAAAGAGCACCAGGCTGCGGGCGGTCAGGTTGTTCAGGATGCTGGCGGCCTCGGTCATCTCGACCATAAAGGTGGATTCTCCGGCCGAAATGTTATCGCTTGCTCCCACGCGGGTGAATATGCGGTCCACAAGGCCGATGCGGGCGCTGTCGGCCGGTACGTAGCAGCCCATCTGGGCAAGCAGCGTAATCAGTGCGGTTTGACGCAGAAGGGCCGATTTACCCGCCATATTGGGACCGGTTATGATAAGTATCTGCTCCTTGTCGCTGTCAATATAAACGTTGTTGGATATGTAACTCTCACCCGGTGCCATCTGAGTCTCTATTACCGGATGACGGCCCTCCTTGATATCGATTATCTGGCTCTCATCAACCACAGGACGCACGTAGCGGTGCTCGCGTGCCACGCGTGCAAATGAGAGCAGGCAGTCTATGCGGCTTACCTGAGCGGCGTTGACCTGTATGGCGGGCACATACTCCAATATAGATTGGGCTAGGCTGGCAAAAATCTGCGATTCCAGCGCAAGAATCTTGTCCTCGGCCCCAAGGATTTTCTCCTCATACTCCTTGAGTTCCGGGGTGATGTAACGCTCGGCGTTTACCAGCGTCTGCTTGCGTATCCAATCGGCCGGCACCTTGTCCTTGAATGTGTTGCGCACCTCAAGGTAGTAGCCGAAAACGTTGTTGTACGCAATCTTAAGGCTGGAGATTCCGGTCTGCTCGGCCTCACGCTGCTGGATCTGCATCAGGTAGTCCTTGCCGCTGTAGGCAATGCTGCGCAGCTCGTCCAGCTGGGCATCGATTCCATCGGTTATTACACCGCCTTTGCTTATCAGCAGCGGGGTATCGGGACGGATGGTGCGGATTATATTTTCGCGCAGGGTCTCGCAGAGGTCAATCTTTGCGCCCACCTCACGCAGTTGCGGGTTCTCGGACGCATCACATATCAGTTTGATTGGCTCCAGCTGCTTGAGTGCCATACCAAGTGAGAGCACCTCACGCGGATTGATTCGGCCCACGGCAGCCTTGGATACCAGGCGCTCCAGATCGCCCATGCGCTGCAGGGCATCGGTCAGTGCATCGGCCGTATCGGGATAGCGGAACAGATGGTCCACCACGTCCAGGCGGTTGTTGATGGCGGCGGTATCCTTGAGCGGGAAGAGCATCCAGCGGCGCAGCAGGCGCGCTCCCATGGGCGATGACGTATGGTCTATGACCTGGAGTAATGATGTGCCGTCCTCATTGTTTGATGAGATAAGTTCCAGGTTGCGTACCGTGAACTTGTCCAGACGCACGTAACGCTCCTCGTCAATCAGGCGGATGGATGATATGTGGCCGATGTTGTTGTGCAGGGTCTCTGCCAGGTATTCCAGTATGGCGCCGGCGGCTATCTTGCCGTTCTGCAGATGGTCAACGCCGAATCCCTTGAGGTTGCGCACATGGAAGTGGCGGTTCAGTTTCTCGCGGGCAAAATCCTGGGTAAAGACCCAGTCGTCAAGTTCACGCAGGCAGTATCGAGGGCCGAATGACTGCTCAAACTGCTGACGGCGGCCGCGCTCAATGAGGGTCTCCTTGGGTGCAAAGTTTGAGAGCAGTTTGTCTATATGGTCGGCCGGGCCCTCGGCAATGAGGTATTCACCGGTGGATATGTCAAGGAAGGATATTCCCCAGGCTCCCTTGCCAAAGTGTACGGCCGCAAGGAAATTGTTCTCCTTGTTCTGCAGCACGTTGTCGCTCATGGCAACACCGGGCGTTACAAGTTCGGTGATGCCGCGCTTTACAAGAGTCTTGGTGAGTTTGGGATCTTCCAGTTGGTCACAGATAGCCACACGCCGGCCCGCACGTATCAGTTTGGGCAGATATACATCGAGAGCGTGATGCGGGAAACCGGCCATCTCAAGTGCCATGGCTCCGTTCTTGCCGTTGTTGCGGCGGGTCAGGGTGATGCCCAGAATCTCACTGGCTTGGACGGCATCCTGTGCGTATGTCTCATAAAAATCTCCGCAGCGGAACAGCAGTACGGCATCGGGATGTTTCTCCTTGAGGCTGTAGAACTGCCGCATCATGGGCGTTTCATCGGGCTTGCTCTGTGCCATTTATTTTTTGCGCTTACGGAAGAGGAACAGGGTTGCAACTATGAACAGCGCAATGAGTATTCCAAGAGTAATGAATGTTGCCTTGAGGTTATGGGGTGCAAATCCCAACAGCAGCAAGACAGGGAATCCCATTATCATGGCGGGGATGTTCTGAAGCACCAGGTTGTTGGCGGCGGGAGTCTGGTAGCGCGGGTCAATCTCACGCAGCAGGATCATACCGTTGCTGGCGGTACCTGTAAGCATTCCGAACATGGAGAAGAAACCCTCGTACTTGTAATCGGGATAGATACGGAACGATACCCAGCGTACGTAAACGAATGTGATGAACGCGCCAGCCACGCAGACGATGGTGAGCGGCAGCCAGATGGCCTTGAGGTTCTCAAAGCTGATGGCGGCGGTACCGGCCACGATCATTATGTCAAAGCAGATTCCGCTTACACGGTTCAGGAGAAACTCGTTCAGGTATTCACGGGTCATCCAGCCACGCTTGCGCAGACCGCGAATGACAATCTTTACAAGTGATCCGAACAGGATACCCCAGAAGAAGTTGAATCCGTAAACCAGCGGTTTGAGGGTCTTTTCACCAAAGTTTCCTAAGTCAAGGCTGCCTATGAAGGTCATGAGCAGATAAACCAGGAAGTAGGTCAGAAGAACTATGCTCACTACGATGGTCAGTTTATCCACAGACTCGGAGTGCGGCAGTTCGTTGGCCTGCTCGTAATCCTTCAGGGTGTGGCGCTGAACGCTATCCTGCTCGTGGATCTTGAGCTTGCCCTTGCCGTTAAGTATGTTCATGTAAATCACGCCAATAACGCTTCCTACCAGGAATCCGATAGCGGCGATGGAAAGGCCAAAATCAATGCCGTGGAAATCGATGCCCTGATCGGCGGCGCCCAACTGGTATATGGTACCAAAGTTCAGCGCCTGGCCGGGACCCTGCCCATAGCCCATCGGCAGAAGCAGACCTCCTGAATAGAAAATGTCACGGCCTGCCTCCGGGTTCCTCCACCACAGATACATGGGGATTGTAACCAGAAGGCCGATGATACCCTGGATGATATATGTTCCGATGGTCAGCGTACCGGTATCGATAACTGTGCGAGTGTTGGCGCGGTCAGTCTCCTTTGACGGGCGCAGTGACATGGCGATGAATCCCAGCGCCAGTGTGTGGTAGGTGACCGTCTCCATGAAACGCTTGTCAATTATGCCGTTGAAATCGGCCCACAGTTTCAGCAGCAGGATGATAAGACCACCCAGCAGGGCCGATGGGATCAGGCTGCGGCGCAGAACCTTTACTTTACGACGGAGTATGTTTCCGGCCAGTACGGCCAGGGCAATGATGAAAACCTGAACGAGTGCGCTCCACACTTCAGGAGCAGCGAACGAAGTCACTGCGATACCGTTTGATGACAATAGCATAATAGTCGCTTTTCCATTAATTTTCCAAAGATAATGCAAGCCGAGAGGAGAACAAAATAAACAAGTTTATTTTTTATCCCGAGGCGAAGCTTATCTTCAAGCTTGGCTTAAAGATAGGAAAATAGTACCAAACGGAACCGTCCCCAATGGTACTATTTTTTGCGGGAGTGGAGCATGAGCCAGATGCCGGCTATGATGAAGGGGATGCTCAGGAGCTGACCCATGTCAAAGGTCATGCCCTGCTCAAAATCCACCTGGACCTCCTTGCAGAACTCAATGAAAAAGCGGAATGTGAAGATGGTGGCTATGCAGAATCCAAAGTAGAATCCGGAGCCTATCTTGTCCTTGTGCTTGCGGTAGATAAGCACGATGACGGCAAAGATGATGAGGTAGGCAATAGCCTCGTAGAGTTGTGCCGGATGGCGTGCAAAATCCTCGCCGTTCTGGACGAATATGAAACCCCAGTCAGTGCCGGTGGGCTTGCCCACGATCTCGGAGTTCATAAGGTTACCCAGACGGATGCAGGCTGCGGTGAGCGGAGTGGCCACACAGACCATGTCTATACACTCCAGAATCTTGACCTTGTACTTGCGGCAGTACATGATCATGGCTATTATGATGCCGATGGTACCGCCGTGGCTGGCCAGGCCGCTGTAACCTGACAGGGCTATGCCTCCCTGCGGTTTGAAACGTATGGGAAGCAGCATCTCTATGAAATGCTTGCCGCTGGTAAGGTAATACTCGGGTTCGTAAAAGATGCAGTGACCCAGACGGGCACCTATGAGTATGCCCAGGAAGCAGTAGAAGAACAGAGGCTCGTATGTCTCTTCCTTGATACCGCGGTTCTTATAGAGTTTCTTGACAATAAAGTATGCGGCCACCAGACCTACTATCCACATGAGGGAGTAGTATCGGATAGGGAGTCCGAGTATCCGGCACAGTTCAATGTCCGGATTCCATATTACTGCAAGAAAACTGTTCATATCCTTTATGGTTTATACGTTGAAACGGAAGTGCATGATGTCACCGTCCTCTACCACATAATCCTTACCCTCCACATAGAGTTTGCCGGCATCGCGTACGGCAGCCTCGGAGCCCAGCTCCACGTAGTCCTTGTACTTGATGACCTCGGCACGGATAAATCCCTTCTCAAAATCGGTATGGATAACACCTGCGCACTGAGGGGCCTTCCAGCCCTTGCGGTATGTCCAGGCTTTTACCTCCATGGGTCCGGCGGTGATGAATGTCTCCAGGTTGAGCAGGCTGAAAGCCGACTTTACCAGACGGTTTACGCCCGATTCCTCCAGACCCAGTTCCTCAAGGAACATCTGACGGTCCTCATAACTCTCCAGTTCGGCAATCTCGCTCTCGGTCTTGGCGGCAATCACCAGAAGTTGTGCGTTCTCGTCCTTGATGGCCTCACGCACCTGCTCCACATAGGCGTTACCTGTCTTGACGCTGCCCTCATCGACGTTGCACACATAGAGCACGGGCTTGGAGGTGAGCAGGAACAGGTCATGTGCAATCTTCTCCTCATCCTTGGAATCAAATGTAACGGTGCGGGCCGATTTGCCCTGCAGCAGTACGTCACGGTATGCATTGAGCACATCGCAGACAATCTTGGCCTGCTTATCGCCTACGGCAGCCTGCTTGGCCACCTTCTGCAGACGCTGGTCTATGGTCTCAAGGTCCTTTATCTGAAGTTCGGTATCAATAATCTCCTTGTCGCGGACGGGGTTGACTGTTCCGTCCACATGGGTCACGTTCTCATCGTCAAAGCAACGCAGCACATGGATGATGGCGTCGCACTCGCGGATGTTGCCCAGGAACTTGTTGCCCAGACCCTCACCCTTGCTGGCGCCTTTTACCAGTCCGGCTATATCGACAATCTCAACGGTGGCGGGAACGATTCGGCCCGGATGAACCAACTCGGCCAACTTGGTCAGACGCTCATCAGGGACAGTAATTGTTCCTACGTTGGGCTCAATGGTACAGAAAGGAAAGTTTGCTGCCTGCGCCTTAGCGCTTGACAGACAGTTGAAAAGTGTGGATTTGCCTACGTTTGGCAGGCCCACTATGCCGCATTGCAATGCCATTTGTTACGCTTTTATTAATCTCAGCGCAAAGGTAGCAAAAAAAAGCGTTAGAGCATGTCGTTATCTATCATCCAGATAATCTCTTCAATCATGGCATCCTCATCGTCATGCTCGGGGTCATACTCCTTCTTGAGCGACGCGCCGAACAGGGCTGCAAACGTCTGGTAGAATTTGGCCTTGAAACCTCCTATGAAAGCCTTTATCAGGTCATAACTGGTCTGATTGCACTCGCGGTCTATGAGTTTTATAAGGAGTTTGCCCTGTGAGAGCGTGCATCGGCGCATAATGGGATAATACTGGTCCCAGACACCTTTCTCCACTTTTTCCAGATGTTCCTTGCGGGCCTCGTCATCCTGCAGTGTCTGCATGTAGAGATATGTCTCCACCAGTATGGCCTTTACCTCAAGGGCAATGGGATACATCTTCTGTACGTTGCGGGTAAGTTTATCATATTTGCGCTGTTTGCGGGCGCTGGGGTATATGCGTCGGCCGTAAATGGTCACCTCCATCATCTCGAAAGTGGGGACCGTATCACCGTCTATGATGGTGGCCAATGCCACAAGCACACGCTTCTGCTTGTCATCATCATCGGCCCCCGCGCAAAAGGCGGGTACGCACATAACCAGGGTCAGTAACAGTATGACGATTCGTTTCATGTCTGCAAAATTATCAATTCTCGCAAAAAAGACCTACTTTTGGCCCAATCCTTTGGAAAACATTTGTTTCTAATACTATTATACTATGAAATTAAGATTGTTAATCCCCTGGTTTGCCCTGCTGTCTTATCCCCTGACGGCGGTTTATTCCCAGAACATTACAGAAGACGGATGGGATAGCGTACTTGAAACACTCCTGTCCGATGAAGAACTCACGGCCGATGCCCTTGAGGAGTTGTCCGATATGTATGAATCGCTGCATGAGGCGCCCCTGAACATCAATACCGCCACACGCGATGAACTCTCCATGCTGCCCTTCCTGACCGACCGTCAGATAGAGGATATCCACGCCTACATCTATATGCACGGGCCGATGCTCACCCTTGGCGAACTTCAACTGACCGGCAGCCTTGATTACGCAACGCGGCAGTTGCTGCGCCACTTTGTCTATGCTGGTCCGCCCTCACCGCAAAAGGAGAGAATAAAGCCGGCCGATGTCCTGCGTAACGGACGCACTGAGGTTGTGGCGCGCATGGACATACCGCTCTACCTGAGGGACGGCTTTAGGAAAGGGACCTACCTGGGCGGCAAACTGTCACATAACCTGCGCTGCTCATTCAACTGGCATAACCGCATAAGGTTCGGAGTTTCGGCCGATAAGGACGCGGGTGAGCGGGGTTATGACTTCTGGTCACCCTATCTGTTCCTTAAGGATATGGGTGTGCTTAAGGAACTGGCATTGGGTAATTTCAGGGCGCAGTTCGGGTTGGGCTTGTTGCTTGGCTGCGGATTCAGTGTGGGCAAGACCATGGCGCTGTCGTCAATGAGCCGTCAGACCCAAGGGTTGGGGCCGCACTCATCAACCCGGGAGTACGGTTATCAGAGGGGTGGCGGCGCCGCCTTGGGGTGGGGTCATACCACATTCACGCTCCTGGCCTCAAGCACTCCTGTTGACGCCACTCTGAAAGGTGATACAGTCATCAGTTCATTTAAGGAGGACGGATACCACCGCACACCTTTGGAACTCTCCAAAAAGCACAACGTCACATTGAGCATGGTAGCAGCCAATATCCGTTACAGTTTCCGCGGCCTGAAGTTCGGGGTAACCGCCATGACGGAGAGCCTGACGGTTCCGTACAAGGGGCACGGGCGTTTGAGCGGGTTGTCGGCAGACTGCTCTGTGAACAGGGCCAGATACTCTCTTCAGGCTGAACTGTCGCTGCTGGATTCCAAGCCGGCACTGATTGCATCGCAGACATTCAGGTTGGGTAACGGATGGACAGCAAATGCGGTGGTGCGCCATTACAGCCCGCAGTACATGTCACTTCACTCAAATGCCATGGCTGAGGGTAGCGTGCAGAACGAGACGGGTCTGCTTGCGGGCTTTGCACACAGCGGCAGAAACCTAAAGGTGAGCGGTTATGCCGACCTTTTCATGCATCCTGAACCCAGGTATGGGGCATCGGCCCCCAGTAACGGTATGGATCTGAGGATGGAGGCCGACTGGAGGGTGGGACGGCGCGATGCCCTCTATGCCACGGCACGTTTCAAGTCCAAGCAGAAGGACTGCAAGTATACCCGCCAGTTGGAGTACTGCCTGACCGGACGTTACCGGTTGCGCTGGACCCATGACTGCCCCAGCGGTGCCAGCCTGAAGACCCAGTTTTTCTATGTCAGGTATGATTTCATTGCCCAGCCCATAACCAACGGATATGCACTTACGGGCAGTTATGAGCGCAGTTTTCCGGATTCAGGACTGGATGTGGGCCTTTCTGCCGCCGCGTTCTATACCCAGAGTTATGACTGCCGGGTATCGGTCTATGAGAGCGGCCTGAGGTACTCATATAACTTTATCAGCCTGTACGGTAAGGGCGGACGTCTGGCGCTGACGGTAAAATACAGGTTGGGCAGTAACATGCAGCTGAACCTGAAAGCGGGCGGGACTTACTACCTGGACCGTGACGAGATAAGTTCCTCGCATCAGCGCATAGACGCTTGCCACAAAGAGGACATATCGTTACAGTTCATATCAAAGTTCTGACAGAAAAGATGTACTTTTGCGTACAGAATAAAGGAAAGTCAAGGAATCATGTCAACCGTATTGTACAGTTCGCCTATTTTCGGACCCGTTCACAGCCGCCGACTGGGAGTGTCGTTGGGAATCAACCTGATGCCCGCCGACGGTAAGATATGCACCTTTGACTGCATCTACTGCGAGTGCGGCCGAAACTGCGAGCACCATCCGCATCATCACAGACCCACCAGACAGGAAGTCTACGACGCCCTGCGCGCCACCCTTGCCAAAATGAAGGCCGATGGACCCCAGCCCAACGTGCTGACCTTTGCAGGTAACGGTGAGCCCACCGCCAATCCCGAATTCCCCGGTATTGTTGACGATGTAGTGGCATTGCGTGATGAGTTTTTCCCTGAGGCCAAGGTGAGCGTGCTGAGCAACGGCACCCGTGTGACTGATCCCGCCATATTCAAGGCTCTGCTCAAACTGGACAACAACATCCAGAAACTGGATACCGTTGACATTGACTACATAAGGCTCATTGACAACCCGGTGGGACACTATGACCTGGATGCCATAATCAAGGCCCTGTGTGATTTCAAGGGTCACGTCATCATCCAGACCATGTTCCTGACGGGAACGCTCGATGGCCGCGACATGGACAACACTTCCGACGCCTACGTTCTGCCTTGGATAGAGACCCTTAAGAAGATAGGTCCCAGCCAGGTCATGATTTATACCATAGACCGCGAGACTCCGGTCTCCACCCTATGCAAGGCAAGCCGTGAAACGCTTGACGGCATAGCGGCCAAACTCAGGGCAAACGGTCTTGAAACATCCGTATCTTATTGAGATGAAATATTTAAGGACTATCATTCTTTCCCTTCTGCTGACAGTTTCACTGCCGGCAGTCAGTATTGACCAGGATTCGCTTACCGAGCGAATAGACCAGATCATTTATGAGGAACTGCCCGAGGGAACCGACATAGCCCTTATGGTTTATGACCTGACCAACGACACCACCCTTTACGCTTACCGCGAAAAGATCATGTGCCGCCCCGCATCGGTCCAGAAGGTCATAACATCGGTCACCGCACTCTCATCATTGGGTACTGACTACAAGTTCAAGACAACCCTCAAGACCCAGGGCACCATAGGTAAGGACAGCGTGCTTACCGGCAACCTCTATCTGGTGGGCGGACTTGATCCGGCACTTAACGAGCATGAGTTGCGCAGCATGGTCAGCGACCTTAAGAAGGCCGGAATAAACCGTATAGACGGAACCCTTTATGCCGATGTCTCCATCATGGATACCATGTACTGGGCCACCGGATGGTGTTGGGACGATGCCCCCGCCAGTTTCCAGCCCTATATCTCACCCCTTATGGTACATCAGGGTTTTGTGGGCGTCGAGGTCAAGCCCACCTCAAAAGGCAAGGCTCCCGAGGTGAACATCTACCCTGCAAACACCCACATCAAGGTGGTGAACAAATCGCTTACGCTCTGTGACACTCTGGGTCCGCTCACCATAACACGTGACTGGATGCACAATGACAACACCATAATCGTTGAAGGAAACTGCAAACGCCGCCAGTCTACAGACCTTAGCGTAGTGGGATCGGCCGATTTCACCTTTGCCCTGCTGCGTCAGTACCTTGACGAAGCCGGTATCAGTTACGGCAAGTATGACTGGGGCCGATGCCCGGTGATGGGACGTGAACTCTCTGTGGTGTCACATGACCTGCCCTCGATAGTAAAAGAGGCGCTGAAGGAGAGCAACAACCTCTATGCCGAGGCCATGTTCCTGCAGACCGGACGTCTGCAGTATCCCCGCGAGATAAGGTTCAAGGATGCCGCCAAGTACCTTCAGAACTTTGTATCGCGCAAGTTCGGTATGTTTTCGGCATCGTTCAACATAGTTGACGGCAGCGGACTCTCCATGTATGACATGTGCTCACCGCAGTTCATGGTCGATATGCTGTCACTCATCTACAAGGACCAGGACCTGTTCAAGATAATGTACAAGAGCCTTCCCATATCCGGTGTGGACGGAACGCTCAAGACACGCCTGAGCAATAAGACCACACTTAACAAGGTGCACGCCAAGACGGGATCCGTAACCGGTTCATGTACCCTGGCCGGCTATATCCGTACAGCCGACGGCCGTGACCTGGCATTCTGCATAATGAATGAGGGTGCCATCAAGATGCCACCCTCAAGATCTGTTCAGGACAAGATCTGTACCGTCCTGTGTGAAATAGGTCTTAAATAATTACAGCTGTTTGAATGAATATCCCTGTTCCTTAAGCCACTCTATGGCTTTGGGCAATGCGTAGCGCAGGTTCTTCTCGCTGCGCAGGGAGTCATGGAATACTATTATGGAGCCGTTGCGTGTGTACTTCTTTACTATCTCCAGAACTTTCTCTGGATTGAGTTTCTCATTATAGTCACGTGTAATCACATCGTAGAATACAATGTCGTAATCGCCTTTCATGTAACGGTATGTCCATCGGCGCAGAACTCCGTGAGGAGGACGGAACAGGCGGGTAGCAAAATAACTGTCACACTTGTGTACATTGTCAATGTAATCGTGGTTGCGCATGCGCATTCCGCGTACATGATTGAATGTATGGTTTCCTATGTGATGCCCGCGCTCCACCACCATCCTGTATGTTTCGGGGTGTTTGCGTACGTTGTCACCTACCATGAAGAATGTGGCCTTTACGCCGTACTGGTCCAGAATGTCAAGAACCCACGGAGTGACCTCCGGTATGGGACCGTCGTCAAAGGTGAGATAAACCGAATGGTCTTCCGGATCTTTCCGGAAGATGCCATTCGGGTAAATTTTACTCAGTATCGCTGTGGGCTGTTCAAGTATCATCAGTTCATACGACGTTCAAATTCATCGCACATGTTATGGAACTCAACAAACAACTCTTCATACTGATCCTTGTCAATACATTTCTCCAACAACGGGAATACCAATGAATACTGAAGGGATGCAATCTCTGTGAACTGACTGTTGACGCGTTTGAGGTTACGGTCGTTCATACTCAGATACCATCTCATCTGCTGATAATAGTTGTTGGTTGTCTGGAAGAGTATCCTGGCAGCCTTATCGGTATGACCTAATGCAAGGTAGATGTTTGCTATCTCAGAGCTTGAGCCATAGTAGGCATCATCAACGGGCATCAACTCGTCAGAGATACCGTTCATTACTGATTCCAGTACGTTGAAAGCCTTCTCCTTCTCACCCTTGTTGAAGAGTTCAATTGCAAGCTGAGCGGAAAGTCTGCGCTGTGACAGGCACATTCTGCGGTTGGTTTCATCCAGATAGATATCAGGATTGTCCAGTCCGCCGTAATTGAATGTCATGAAGTTGTCATACATTGTGTCGGGGTCAATACCGCCGTTGCCTGTACCTTCACCGATGGCCTTCCAGTTGAAAGGAGTGATACGGTATGCAAGACCTTCAAGCAGGAAGTAGTTTCCAAGTCCCAGAGTGTTTTCTTTGGCCACTGTGGTAGCAATATAGAGAGGTCTCTCCCAGTTGCAGTTTGCCAGCAGGTCAAGCATCATGATCTCATTCTTCATAAGATTGCTCTTACCCTTGAGTGAGATGATCATGCGGTCCGGCATCTTTGCCTTGGTCTCCTCATCGGTTGCACCGCGATAGGCTTGGGGAATCATCATTCCTGAACGCAGAACGGCATCCTTGTCTATCTTGAACCAGATGGTATCTGTAGGAATCATGTGATGCTGCTTGATCCAGTAGTTAAGGACGTTGTGAAGTTCAAATGACCTTTCAACCGCCTCCTTGCTGTTATTCTTGAGCAGTATCTCCTTATCCTCAGGATTAACGGCTACATAATCATTGGTGCCGGTCTGGTAATCTATCCTCTCAAATGAGATGGGAAGAGCCGGTGAATCATATGCAGGACGTTTCATCTGGTCAATATACCAGTCTGTCATGAGGTAACTCAGGTTGCAGCAACGTGCATCGGTACGGAATCCTTCAGTCTCAAAGTTATACCAGAGAGGGAAGGTATCGTTATCACCGTTTGTAAAGATTATCGGGTTACCCTGCTTGGAGAGTGATTTCAGATAGTTCTGACCAAAATCACGGCATGCATATCGGCCGCTACGGTCATGATCATCCCATGTCTGGCTTACCATCTGAAGTGGAACCATAAGACAGATGACAAAAGCCAACAGGGCCGATGCCTTCTTTCCTATGAACTTGAATCTGCCCAGCCATTCGGCGATGGCGGCAACGCCTATTCCTATCCAGATGGCAAATGCGTAGAATGAACCCGCATAGGCATAGTCACGCTCACGAGGCTGGCGCGGAGTCTGGTTCAGGTAGAGCACGATGGCCAGACCTGTCATGAAGAAGAGCGCCAGAACAACGATGAACTGCTGTGAACCTTCACGTCCCTTTCCAATCTGCCATAACAGACCAAGCAGACCCAGAATGAGCGGCAGGCAATAGAATACGTTATGACCCTTTCCGGAGAGGGAGTCAGGTAAAAGTTTGCTGTCGCCTCCTGTAAGCAGACGGTCTATGAAGTTGAAACCTGTAATCCAGTTACCGTTTTCAAAATCTCCGTAAAGGTTCTGATTGTCATTCTGACGGCCGGCAAAGTTCCAAAGGAAGTAACGCCAGTACATGAAGTTGACCTGATATCTGAAAAAGAACTTAAGGTTCTCGGCCTGTGTGGGAACGGTAACCTTGATGTTGTTTCCACGCTGGTTATAGGTGACTGTACGGCCCTTGATACCTCCGCACCATAACTTGTACGATGCAATATGATCGGGATCCCTGCTGTACATGCGGGGGAATAGCATATTCTGTGCATATACATAATCGATCTTTTCATCCATTATGTAGTAACTGTCCTTTTCAGAGTCGTTGGCTTTTTCCTTACGGCCGTAGGAGTTACCCTTGAACTTGGTTACAGGTGAGTAGTAAGTATACTTCTGGTCCTTCTTGAGTTCATATACCAACTCTGAACTGTAAGTCTGTCCGTAAAGGAGAGGTCTTGAACCGTACTGTTCACGTGCCAGATACTCACCCAGTGCAAAGATATCCTCGGGTGAATCCTGATCCATGGGCGGATTGGCGGTTGAACGGATCACGATGACTGCATATGATGAATAACCTATGGTAATCATCATGACGCAGAGCATGATGGTGTTCAGCACGCTGGCTGACGGCTTAATCTTTTCAGGTACGCCGTTTGAGAAGAGGTATATGGCACCTGCGGCCAGAACTACCAGACCCAGTACTATACCGCCTGCCTTATGGCCGTAGAAAGGTATGCCGGCAAAGGCAACGGTAAGCAGGAATGAAATGTACATGAGAGTCTTGCGGTCACCGCGCTGTGTCTCATATGCACCCCAAATCAGAAGTCCTACAAGCAGTATGATGTAAATAACCAGACCGGTGTTGAAGGGCAGACCCAGACCGTTCACGAACAAGAGTTCAAACCAGCCGCCAACCTTCACGATACCGGGAACGATACCGTACAGGACAGCCGCAATGATTACGCCTGAAAGTATGAATGCCAGAATGCCGCCTTTCCAGGTGGGGTTCTCTGATTTCTTGAAATAGTATACCAGTACGATGGCTGTGATACAGAGCAGGTTCAACAGGTGAACGCCTACAGACACACCAATCAGGTATGCAATCAGTACCAGCCAGCGTGCGCTGTGGGGCTCATCGGCATTCTCCTCCCATTTGAGGATGAGCCAGAATGTAACAGCGGTGCAGAATGATGAGTATGCATAGACCTCACCCTCAACGGCGCTGAACCAGAAGGTATCGGACCATGTATATGCAAGTGCTCCTACAATTCCTGAACCGAATATGGTTATCATCTGCCACATATCGGGATCCTTGGTGCCTGCAACCAGTTTCTTTACGAGCATGGTGATGCTCCAGAAAAGGAACAGTATGCAGAGCGCACTCAGCAGGGCGGACATGGTGTTGACCATCATGGCAACCTTACTGGGGTCACTGGTGAACTGTGAGAACAGGTTTGCAGTAAGCATGAATATAGGTGCCCCGGGCGGGTGTCCTACTTCCATCTTGTAACCGGTGGTAATGAACTCCGGGCAATCCCAGAAGCTGGCGGTTGGCTCAATAGTCATACAGTAGGTCACTGCAGCGACTGCAAACACAAGCCATCCGATGATAGTGTTCAGTCTTTTGTAATTCATTTTTGCTATGAACTAAGTAATTAGAGAGTCCCAAAGATAGTCCTTAAAAGGTTAACGGCTATCAATTGACAGTTATTTAATGTTATTCCCGCAATAGGTCAGAGGTCCTGACCAATATCTCTGCGGAAGTATTTTTTCTCAAAATCTATAAGGCTTGCGCCCTTGAATGAAAGAGCCAGAGCCTCCTCCTTGTCCTTACCGTAAGAGCTGACTGCGATGACACGTCCGCCGGCGGTAACAACCTGGCCCTTGTCATTGAAGGCGGTTCCGGCATGGAAGACTACGCTGTCCTTTACCTTATCGATTCCGCTTATGACATAACCCTTGTCATAATGCTCCGGATAACCGCCTGATACCAGCATAACGCATACGGCAGAGCGGGGATCCTGCTCCAGGGTCTTGGTGTCCAGATTACCTGCGGCCACACCCTTGAAAAGTTCAACTATGTCACTCTTAAGGCGCAGCATCACGCTTTCGGTCTCGGGGTCACCCATACGGCAGTTGTACTCAATAACCTTGGGATCGCCGTCCACATTGATAAGGCCAAAGAATATGAATCCTTTGTATACCAGACCCTCCTGGGCCAGACCTTCAACGGTAGGACGTATAATGCGGTCCTCGACCTTTTTCATCCACTCCTTGGTGGCAAACGGAACGGGTGATACGGATCCCATGCCGCCGGTGTTCAGGCCGGTGTCATGCTCGCCTACACGCTTGTAGTCCTTTGCCTCGGGCAGTATCTTGTAGTGCTTTCCGTCGGTCAAAACGAATACGGAGCACTCTATTCCGCTCATGAACTCCTCTATCACAACACGTGATGAGGCGTTACCGAACATGCCGCTCAGCATCTCCTTAAGTTCCTTCTTGGCCTCCTCAAGGGTGGGCAGGATCAGTACGCCCTTACCGGCGCAAAGACCGTCGGCCTTGAGTACGTAGGGAGCCTTGAGTGTCTCCAGGAACTTGAGACCCTCGTCCAGGTTCTCACCTGTGAAAGTCTGATATGCTGCGGTGGGTATGTTATGGCGCTGCATGAAACGCTTTGCAAAGTCCTTGCTGCCCTCCATCTGTGCGGCTTCCTTTGAGGGGCCGATTACCGGGATGGCCTTCAGTGCGGCGTCACTGAGGAAATAGTCGTAAATGCCGTTTACCAGAGGATCTTCGGGGCCTACAACCACCATATCGATCTTCTTGTCAAGAACGAATGCCTTGATGGCCTCAAAATCGTTTGCCTTGATGGCTACGTTCTCACCTACGTTTGCGGTACCGGCATTGCCCGGAGCTATGTACAGTTTGTCCAACTGCGGGCTTTGGGCTATCTTCCAGGCCAGAGCATGCTCACGGCCTCCGCTTCCAAGTAACAGAATCTTCATTTCTTATTGTTTCTGAACGGTTTTTTCTCAGTTTTACGGAAAGGTTTCTTTCCCTCGCTCTTGCGGAAGGGCTTTCTCTCCTCCGATGACTTGCGGAAAGGTTTTTCGGCCTTGCGTGCCTCCTCTCTCTCGGCCAGACGTGCCTTGTGACGCAGAGTGCCGCTGCGGCGGGTGGGCAGATCGTCCTTCTTGAGACGGCGGTCACCACCGCGGAATTCATTGTATCGGCCGTCAAATATCTCGTACTTGCGGAGTTCGCAGGGCAGTGCTCCGTTAAAGAGAGGAATCTTGGCCGACGGCTTGAGACCTATCTTGTCAAAGCACTCGTAGTGGTAACTGATAATCCAGGCCTCACCGCCTATCAGGGCGTGCTTGAGGCGCTCGCCTATCATCTCATAGAGGCCAAGCAGGTTCTCCTCGACCAGACGCTCGCCATAGGGCGGGTTGGTGATGAGCACGGTGCGCTCCTTTACGGGCTCAAAGTCCTTGAAGTCACGCTGCTCAAACTGTATGGTATCCAGCAGGCCGGCAGCCTTGGCGTTACGCTTGGCTGTCAGGATAGCCTTGGGATCCTTGTCATATCCCTTGATGGTGAACTCAAACTCACGCTCCTGTGAGTCATCATTGTATATCTCCTCAAACAGGTCACGGTCAAAATCCTTCCACTTCTCAAATGCAAAGTGGCTGCGGAACAGACCGGGCGCCATGTTCCTGGCTATGAGTGCGGCCTCGATGGGAATTGTACCCGATCCGCACATGGGGTCTACAAAATCACACTTGCCGTCCCAGCCTGACATCAGGATCATGCCTGCTGCAAGCACCTCGTTCAGAGGAGCCTCCATGGCCTCCTGACGGTAACCGCGCTTGTGCAGTGACTCGCCGCTGCTGTCAAGTGAAAGCGAGCAGTCGTCATGTGAGATGTGGATGTGGAACGTAAGGTCCGGATTGGCTACGCTTACATTGGGGCGTTTGCCGTATTTGTCACGGAAATAGTCGGCTATGGCATCCTTCACGCGGTATGCCACAAACTTTGAGTGGCGGAAATCCTCACTGTATACAACTGAATCGACAGCAAAACTGTCACTCAGGTCCATGTACTTTTCCCAATCCACCTTACGGCAGATTTCATATACATCGTCGGCACTGTCGGCCTTGAAGTGAAGGAAAGGTTTGAGGATACGGATTGCGGTACGCAGGTGAAAGTTGGCCTTGTACATCAGGGCCTTGTCTCCTTTAAAGGACACCATTCGGTTACCAATGGCCACCCCATTGGCTCCCAGATCAATAAGTTCTTTTGCAAGAATCTCTTCCAGCCCCTGGAAGGTCTTGGCTATCATTTCAAATTCTGTCATCTACGGATGATGTTTCAGCCTGCAAAGATACAAAAAAGGTGTCAAAGAGAACCGTCCCATTTGACACCTTTTTTGTTTAGAGAGTCACTGACACTTTCTTACCCGAGTAGTTCACGGTCTTGACCTCTCTCTTTTGACCGTCGGTAACCACCGTTATGCGGAAAGTACGCTGCTGTATCATTCCTTGGTATGAACCTTTGCGGGCGCCGATAGTCAGGTTGCGGCTCTTGCCGTTGTAACTGAAATCAATGGTTGAGAATGCTCCGTTCTCATAGTTGTAATTGTCAAACTCATCCTCATACAGCGTGAACTTGCCGTCGGCTCCGGCATAGACCAGTATCTCCAGGTCATCCCAAGGTTTCTCGGTCGAATACTGGACATCGGGGCCGATGGGCAGGATGGAACCGGCCTTGACAAAGAGCGGGATGCTCTTGATGTTTACCTCACGCTCTATCTCCTGACCTCCGTCATACAGTTTCAAGGTCTCATAGTCATACCATTTGGTGCCTGCCGGCAGATAGACCTTGGTACTTCTGGCTTCCATAAAGTCCACATCGCCAATGCCTGCGCGACTTTTGCTCTGGGCTCTCTCAGGAGTGTATTTGGCCTCAAGAACCGGAGCTACCAGCAGTGAGCGTCCGAACATGAACTCATTGTTGATATCCCAAACCTTATGGTCGTTCCTGAAATCCATCATCAGGGCACGCTGATATGTGCCGTTATTGGCATTCACATCGTGAGCCACTGAGTAGATGTAGGGCAGAAGGGTGTAACGCATCTTTACTGCTCCCAGCAGGGCATCGAACACGGGCTCGCCTGCCTGGCCGTAGTAGTAGAGTTCACGCGGAACCTCAGTGCCGTGACTGCGCATCATGGGGCAGAACACACCGTACTGCATCCAGCGTACGTAGAGTTCCTGATAGAGCGGGTTCTGTGTGGCACTGCCGTCCTGCGAGCGCTCGTTGTAACTGTTGGCAAAGAATCCGCCCAGGTCACTGTTGAAGTTGGGATTTCCGGTAAGCGCAAA
Organism: Bacteroidaceae bacterium; assembly: GCA_045586125.1. GTDB lineage: Bacteria > Bacteroidota > Bacteroidia > Bacteroidales > Bacteroidaceae > Colenecus. Next base: position 22,575 of record JAZMZT010000130.1, read on the forward strand.
GTTAAGGCCTGCGGGAACCTGATTACGCAGTGAGTTCCAGTTGGACTGTACGTCACCGGACCAGGTGTTGGAACCTTAGCGCTGCTGTCCGGCAAATACCGAGCGTGTAAGAATAAGGACACGTTTGTCATTGCCGTTTGGCATGGCACGCTGGTTGTCATACACGCCGCCCACTGCCATAAGGGGGAATGCGTTTCGAACCCTGCGCCAGGGACCCATTGCGGTGGGCAGGTCCAGATCCTCCTCCTTGAAATCCATGTGGTCGGGCTCGGTTGAATCCATCCACCATCCGTCTATATCAAGGTCATACAGGCGGGTCAGATGGTTCCAGTATATGTCACGCGCCTCCTTGCTGTAGGGGTCATACGGACGTACTCCCGATGGGTAGTCCCTGCGTGGAGGCCAGTCGGTCAGTCCGCTCTGCGGCCAGGTCTGGATGTCAATGAGCAAGTTTTTGGGCTCCAGTTCGCGGTAGGGTTTGGTCATGGGACCGAATGATGACCAGATGGAGATCATCAGCTTGGCGTTCTGGTCATGGATATGTTTAATCCAGCGCTCTGGGTTGCTGAACTCAGGTGCGTTGAACTCCATTGCGTTCCACAGGTAGTTGCTGCCCCAGTACTGCCAATCCTGTATCATTACGTCGATAGGCACTCCTATTGAGCGGTATCGGTCCAGAACCTCGGTCAGTTCGGCCGATGACTTGTAACGCTCACGGCTCTGCATGAATCCGTAACTCCAGAGCGGGAGCATGGGCACTGTTCCGGTAAGCTGACGTATGCCGGCAATCACGCCGTCGGCATCGTCGCCCCAGATGAAGTAGTAATCCACGCAGCCGGCGTTCTCGGAAGTGAAGTAGAACTTGCCCTCCTCAATACCCAGTGTGGTGGGGGAGTAGTTGTCCCAGAACAGGCCGTATCCCTTGATGGATTGGATGATATTGCAGTAGTCATCGGTGTTGCCCTGTATCATGCGGCGGTAGGTTCCGCTCTTGGCCATCTTGCCGTCCTGCTGTATTCCTATTCCGTAAAGAGGCTCATCTGCATCAAGGTCAAAGCCCTGGTCAACGGCTATATCAGCATAATCGGGGCGGGTCATAGCCACGTTGCCGTGACCGAAACCGTTCTCGGCCAACAGGACATTGCCTTTCCTGTCCATGAATGTTACATCGTTGTCATCGACCTTTACAGTCAGGACTGAACTCTTATAGAGAATTGTGCCGTCCTTACCGGTTGTTACGGTTGTTTTTACCTGCTCCGGGTTCATTGTAACGGACAGGCTCTGTTTGGTGTCGGGATTGTCCGGACCGGTTTTGTAGATACGGACTATTGACGGGCTGTAGAACGTGACCTGAGTGGTCCAGTTATCAGACTCCTGGGCATGGCCAAGGGCTGATAATCCTGCAAGGGCAAGGAATAAGGTCAGGAACTTTTTCATTTCAGATTGATTTTATGATCGGCTTTTACAAATACCGGAATGCGGTCAATGGTAACGGGAACCTCCACGTAGCCACCTCCGTTGTAGATCTTGGAGTCTGTGGAGTCAAAGAGCTTCCAGCCTGCCTCATACTTGGGCAGATACACGCGCATGGACTTGATACCCTGTTCTGTTACGGGGCAAACCAGCAGTGAGGGGCCGAACATGAATTCTGTCTGCTGTTTCATAGCCTCGGCGTCACCGGGGAAATCAAATACCAGCGGACGCATCATGGTGTAGTTCTCATTGCTTACTTTCTTGGCGCAATCCAGAATATAGGGCTGCAGGCGGTCACGCAGGTCTATCTGCTTGTGGAAATTGGCCTGTGTCTCGGCGGAGTAGTTCCAGGGTTCGGTGCGGCTCATGTAGCCGTGAACTCGCATGAACGGCAGGAACACGGCTGTCTGAATCCAGCGCATCATACGCTCCTGATAATCGGCATCGGTGTACTGGTTGTTCGGACGGAAGAATCCGCCTGCATCGTATGTCCACCAGGGCTGACCGGTTGCCATAAGGCTCAGGCCTCCTGCAATCTGACGGCGCAGGGTCTCCCAGTCATTGCCTACGTCACCGGACCAGTTGATGGCGCCGTAACGCTGTATTCCTGTAAATCCGCTGCGGGTAAGGATCATGGGGTCACGGTCAGGCTGGTCCTTTATGAGTCCGTTGTATACGGTGTGGTTTACCATGTTGGGATAGGCGTTGCGGTAGAACTCACCCGGAATCTTTCCGCCTGCCACCATGCGGCCCTTAAGGTCATCGTTCTCGGGCTCGGTTGCATCCTGCCACCAGGCGTCTATACCTGTGGGCAGCAAACGCTCGCTGAAGTTCTTCCAGTAGGCTGCGGCGGCATCGGGGTTGAAGAAATCTATCCAGTCGGTTCCGGCAATGTAATAACCGGCAGCGTTCATCTGACGGCCCACCTCTGAGTTCTTGTCTATCTTAGACCATACGGAGAGCATCAGTTTCATGTCCATGCTGTGAAGTTCATCGGTCATGGCCTTGGGATCGGGGTACTTGCCCTCATCAAACTGCATGGCGTTCCAGCCGTACTTGCCCCACCACTGCCAGTCCTGGACAATCACGCTGGTGTGGTAGCCCTCATCCTTAAGACGATGGGCGTTCTCCAGCAACTCTCTCTGGCTGTCATAGCGCTCGCGGCAGTGAATGTAACCGAATGCCCAGTCCGGCATGGCGGGAACCTTACCGGTCAGGTTGCGGTATGAACTTACTATCTCATCGGCTGTGCCGGCAAATACGGTGTAGTCAAGTGCTACGGCAACAGGTGAACTGAATGTGGTTACATCGGTCACCTTGCGGATTCCAACCGACGGCTTGTCACCGCGTGATCCGCTTACAAACACCTTATGCGTACCCTTGTCCAGATGGGTTATGGCCGATGATGTGGGCGGCAGCCAGGTGTTGTTGGCGTTGATCACGGTATCACCGTCAATGGTGAGCAGATGCTTGCGGGCCATGGACTGGCCTACATCCAGCAGTATTGAGTAGTCGCCGCTCTCCTTAACCTGGATTTCACCGCTGAAATCGTTAAAGAAACGGCGTTCGCGTACGTTACCTGCGGTACCTGTGGCATTGACTGTAACCGATGTAACGTCGCCTGCCCCCTGCTCCAGTTCAACCACATAGTCTGACGGGTTGAATTCGGTAAGACCGTAGTTGTTCCACAGTATTCCGTATCCCTTGTTGGATATTATCATCGGGATTGAGATCTGGGTGTTGACCTGGGTAAGGCGGCGGGTCAGGCCGCGTATGTTCAGGTAGCCGTCCTGGAACTGGCCGGTACCAAACAGGAACTCATCGGGCGCGGTAACAAATGACTGGCTCACGGCAAGAGAGTTAAAATCACCGGTTTTGCCTACTACGACAGAGCGTGAACGGGCTGATTCGGACAGTATGACGTTACCCTGTGAATCCTTGAATTTTATCTTTCCGTTACGGGTGTTGACAACCGCCCGGAGATTGCCTTCAGTGCTGCTGACATATACCAGGCCTCTCAGATTCTGCGAGCAACTTATTGATTGATGAGCAGGGTTTTCTGTATAAATAAGGTTTTCAAGCTGCGGCAGTTCTATTCCGTCGGGAATGTACTGAACGCGGATGGCGTCATCGGCCATAGGGGTTACGCAAAGGGTACCGTCAGACATGCCGATCAAGACCTTGTCATCTTGAATTTTCACTGTTGCCTTCTGGCAGGCGGATAAGGACAAAACTGCCAATAAAAACAGATAGCAGATTTTTTTCATAATGATAGTCAGGGTTTTATTTTGGTTAGTGCAACAAAGATAATGTTATTTCAAGAAAAGAGCCTAATTTTGCGCCACTTAAGTCAAGTTCTATGAGAAGGCAATTACTACTGTTCCTGATATCGGTCATATCATGTTTCACAATCTCCGTAAATGCCCAGACTGTACCGCCCCAGGTGCCTGAGTCTGTGGTGTTTGCCGGCCAGAAGATCACTTTTGACAGGGCCGACCTGCGCGAGCGTATGGACCGCGAACTTATAGCATTCACCTACTCGCACAATATGTCCACGCTCATGATAAAGCGTGCCAACCGTCTGTTCCCGGAGATTGAACCCATACTCAAGCGCATGGGTGTGCCCGATGATTTCAAATACCTGATGGTGATTGAGAGCAACCTTGACCCTCAGGCCGTATCGGGAGCGGGTGCTGCGGGTTTATGGCAGTTCACCCAGGCTACCGGCCGCGAGTACGGGCTGGAGGTCAACGCCAATATCGATGAACGCTATAACACGGTCAAAGCCACCGAGGCCGCCTGTAAGTTCCTGCTCAAGGCATACGGCAAATACCAGAACTGGATGACGGTTGCCGCCAGTTACAACGGAGGCCAGCAGGGAATGGACCGCCGCATAGAGCAGCAGCATCAGACAGACGCAATGAATATGTGGCTGGTCGATGAGACATCCCGTTATATGTTCCGCGTTATTGCGGCCAAGATGATGTTTGAGAACCCGGCTCTGTTTGGTTTCTCATTTAAGCGTGAGGACCTCTATCCCTATATTCCCATCAAGGAGCAGATCAAGATTACCGATCCCGTCGATGATCTGGTAAAGTTTGCCGAGGATCACGGCATCACATACGCCGACCTCAAGCGGGCCAACCTGTGGCTGCGTGAGACCAAACTCAACAACAAGTCACACCGCACCTACTTTATCGATATCCCCGATGTAAAGGCCCAATACTACAATCCCTCCAAAACCAAAGTCCACAACCCCGCCTGGGTAAAATAAAAAAACAGCTCCTTCGCGGAGCTGCTTTTGTTTTAGATGCCAAAGGCTTGTTTGATCTTGTCTACGTAGTCCAGCTTTTCCCAGGTGAAGAGTTCCACCGTGACGGTTTTGGCCGGCATGTAGTGTGACGTGAAGACCTTTGTTACGGTCTGCGGCTCACGACCCATGTGTCCGTAGGCTGCGGTCTCGCTGTAGATGGGGTTACGCAGTTTGAGACGGTTCTCAATGGCCTTGGGGCGCATATCGAATATCTCATTAACCTTATCGGCTATCTGGGCATCGGTCAGTTTTACGTGGCTGGTGCCGTAGGTGTTTACAAAGATGTTGATGGGCTTGGCTACGCCGATGGCGTATGACACCTGCACCAGAACCTCATCGGCCACACCTGCTGCAACCAGGTTCTTGGCAATGTGACGGGTTGCGTATGCTGCTGAACGGTCAACCTTGCTGGGATCCTTTCCGCTGAATGCTCCGCCGCCGTGGGCTCCCTTTCCACCGTATGTATCAACAATGATCTTACGGCCGGTAAGACCGGTATCTCCGTGCGGTCCGCCAATCACGAACTTGCCTGTAGGATTCACGAAATACTTGATTTCACCGTTAAAAAGGGCTTTAACCTTGTCCGCTGTGATGGTGCTTACCACACGCGGAATAAGTATGTTCTTTACATCGGCTTCAATCTGAGCGAGCATCTTGCGGTCAGCCTCCAACTGAGCCTCGACGGTTGCGTTCTCAGGGGCGATGAACTCATCGTGCTGGGTTGACACTACGATTGTGTCTATGCGTACGGGCTTGCCGTTATCGTTATACTCAACGGTCACCTGACTCTTGGAGTCAGGACGCAGGTAGGTCATCTGCTTGCCTTCGCGGCGGATATCGGCCAGAACACGCAGTATGCGGTGTGACAGGGCCAATGAAACCGGCATGTACTCATCGGTCTCATTTGTGGCGTAACCGAACATCATGCCCTGATCGCCGGCACCCTGGTTCTCGGGGTCCTCACGCTCCACGCCGCGGTTGATATCGGCGCTCTGCTCATGAATGGCACTGAATACACCGCATGAGTCTCCGTCAAACTTGTACTCGGAGCGGGTATAGCCAATACGGTTGATTACTCGGCGGGCTGTTTCCTGAAGGTCAATGTATGCCTTGGATTTCACCTCACCGGCAAGTACCACCTGTCCGGTTGTTACAAGAGTCTCACATGCAACCTTTGACTCGGGGTCAAATGCCAGGAGTTCGTCTACGACGGCATCGGATATCTGGTCCGCTACCTTGTAAGGGTGTCCCTCGGACACCGATTAGGATGTGAATAAATAAGCCATTTTATATGAAATAAAAAGTCCCAATGTCTTTGGGACAATGGGGCTGCAATCCTATTAAAATATGCTGTCAGAGAATGTGACTTTTAGCATTTTTTTGTGTGGTTGCAAGCTGTCAGGAACACTTGGTTCCTCAAATCTTTCCACATTGTCCGCTGCAAAGTTACAAAAAAGTACAAAAGGGGTCTGTCCCCAATTGTACTTTTTTTCAAAAATGATTACAGTGCGCCGTACTTGCGGCCGTAGTCAAGCTGCTGCTTCAGGTAGTCGTCATTGTAGACAACCTGGTAGTCAACAATCTTGCCACCCTTCTCAATCGGGACGATGTCGGGGTTGATGAATCCTCCGTAGGGCTTCAGGTTCAGGGCCTCATAGCGCTCCTTTACCTCCTTATGGAGTTTGGGGTCGATGTTGACGGCGTAGGTCTCAATCAGATACTTGCCTGCCTCGTAGTCACCCTCGGACTTGATGCGCTGTATCTCGGCCAGCAACTGGGCAAAGAGGTCACGCAGTTTTTCGTAGTCATTTACTACAAAATAGGTCTTGCCGTCGCGTACCTTCTTCTCAATCACATTGTCCTTTGCACCCTTCTCATAGCACCACTCGGCAATGAGCTTGCGGTTCTGCATGTGGGCCTCGGTGTTGGGACGTCCCAGTTCCACGCGAGTGAACTGCACCATCAGACCATTGCGGATGTAGTTGGCGTACTCAGCCTTGTAGGCATCCTTGTTGGGCATGATACCCAGCTCAACCATCTTGGGATCGGCAGTGAAATAGAGACCAAAGAGGTCGGCGCGGGCCTCCTCCAGGGCCGATGCATACTCGCCCATAGCGGTTGTGGCAACACCCGGAAGAAGTTGGCCTGAACCATGACCCAGGCACTCGTGCAGGTCGGTATGGATCTCATCGGCCCATGAACCCCACTCGCGGTAGAATGCCTTCTCGGCCTCATCCCATGCAAACTCATCCAGGGTGCTGGTGGGTGATTCCTGAGCGGCGTAATCATACGCGTGTGTGATATTGGCAATGGTAACGCTCTTGCTTCCGTACATCTTGCGGATCCAATCAGCGTTGGGCAGGTTGATACCTATAGGAGTTGAGGGATATGAGTCACCGGCCAGGCAGACTGCATTGATAACCTTGGCCGATATGCCTTTACACTCCTTCTTCTTAAAGCGGGGATCAACAGGCGAGTGGTCCTCAAACCACTGTGCGTTGGCACTAAGTATGGTGGAGCGCTCGGATGCCTTATGGTCCTTTATGTTCACGTAGCCTTCCCATGCGCCCTTGCGGCCCAGCGGGTCGTTGTAATCCTCGATGAATCCGTTGATGAAATCGACAGTTCCGATGGTATCCTTAACCCACTCGATATTGAACTCATCCCAGATCTTGAGGTCACCGGTCTCGTAGTACTTGATGAGCAGACCCAGGGCACGTTTCTGGATATCGTTCTCAGCGCAGGCGGCTGCCAGCTTGAGTTCCTCGCATATCTTCTTGATGGCAGGTCCGTACATGCCGTCAATCTTCCATGGAATCTCAACTATGTTGCCGTTGGCATCCTTTGTAACCTTGGTGTTCAGACCGTAGGCTATGGGAGTCTCATCGGTCTTATCCTCGATGGATGCGTAGTATTTCTCTACCTCATCGCGGGTAACGCCCTCGTAGAAGTTACCGGCTGACAGAACCACTATGTCACCGTCAGTTGAAGTTGAACGGCGCTGCTGCAGGGTGTTGGGGTTATAGATCACATCCAGCAGTTCGGCGCACTTGCCGCCGTCACCTACAGCCTCCATCAGAGACTGGAAGTATGCCTTTGAGCACTCCGGGAAGAACTTGTCCTCGGCATAGTGGTGGTGGATGCCGTTGGCAAAGAACAGACGTTTGGCGTATACCGTAAACTGGTCAAACTCCTTTGTAGAGCGGTCTCCCTTGTAGTTGTTGAGAATGTTCTCAACCACATGGCGGATGGGGATGTTGTACTTGCAGTTCTGGTCCCAGTGGATGTCGCGGCCCCATTTGGCAGCCTCGGCCAGATGGTATGCATACTCTTTCTGCTGCAGGGTCAGTTCCTCCCATCCGGGGATGGTGTAACGCATCACTTTAAGGTCTGCAAACTCATCAAGCAGATACTTGAAATCACTCTTTTTCTGTCCGCATCCGGCTGTTATGGCCAGCACTCCAGTCATCATCATAACTCTAAATAAAGTTTTCATCGTTTATATTGTTTTGTTTCAGTCCTTCTTTGTATTGACACCCGCCAGTATGACGCCTCCCAGAATCATGGCCGATCCGATTGCGGCGGTTGCGGTCATGCTCTCTCCCAGTATGATTATGGCGGCTATCAGCGTAATAACGGGATTCAAATATACATAATTTGTGGAAGTTACGTTACCTATGGCTGCCATAACCCTGTTCCAGCTTATAAAGCACAGCAGTGAAGCCAGGATGGAGAGGAACAGCAGATTGCCCCATACTTTGGTAGCACCTAAGTCTACGCTGCCCAGATTTGAATTGTCACTCAACAGTATCACGGGGATGATGGTAAGCAGTCCGTAGATGAACACCTTCCTTGTGGCAAAGAATGTGCCGTAGCGTATGGTCATCTGGCTCATGAACTGGCTGTAAAGGGCCCAGCAGAGAGCCGCTCCGAATGCCAGCAGGTCTCCCTTGGGTGATATGTGCAGCGTGTATCCGTTAAATACCACCAGGAACATGCCGGTAAGCGCCAGGACGGTGCCGCCTATGAGCGGGAACCCAAGTCTTACATTCTCAAGCCCATCTATCAGGGGGCCTTTGAAAAGCCGTTTGAGAAGCAGTGTAAGAAGCAATGTAAGCAGCGGGGCCACACACACTATGAAAGCGGCGTTCGATGCCTGAGTATGAGCCAGTGCCGTGTTCTCGGTAAGGAAATAGAGTGAGCCGCCGGTTATGCCCAGAAAGACCATCATGAGTTCCTCCTTGAGCGAGCGGGTGAACAACACCTTGTCCCTGCCGCCTTTGATGAGGCAGACTATCCATATTCCTATATAGGCAATAGTAAAACGGATGGTAAAGATCTGTGCTGGAGTAAGGCCCGAGTTGATAAGTACCTTTGTGGATATGAACGTAACTCCCCAGATGGTTACTATTATGAATGCCAGCACGTGGAAAATAAACTTGCCTTCTCCTTTCATTTTCCCAACAGTGCTTTTGTTACATTACGGCGGAACTTTATGAGCATGTTACCGCGCTGGATACGGAATGTTACGGCATAGAAACACCACAGAACAATAGTGCCGCACCATTTCTTGAGTTCTGAGAGAAGACGCTTGCGGTATAAGGCTTTACCTATCTTGAGCGTGCGTGCCCTCTCGCTTTGGCCGATGCCCGTGGTCAGGCGGTTAAAGTAGTCCGGTTCAAGCTTGTAACCAGGGATGCTGTGATACAGGATGGCACCAGGAAGGTATACAAACTGCATGCCCTCACGTTTCATCTTGTCAAAGATATCCTTCTCCTCACCTCCGGTCAGACTGTCTCCGTTTCGGCCCAACTGAACGTTGTAAAGGCCCACTTTCTCAAAGACGCGGCTGCGGTATGCGGCATTGCCTCCGCCGGGATAGTTGTTTCCCGGGAAAGGTTTGGCCTTGTCGCCGAAATAGAGATAACCGGTGAGCAGACGCTTAATGAAATAGGTCATCCACTTGGGCTCTGCCCCTGTCTCGTAATGGGGAATTATGGGGCCTCCGGCGGCATCGGTCTCGGGATGTGCGGCAAACCAGTCGGCATAGGTCTTCAGATAGTCCGGATTGACCGTGGCGTCGTCATCGACATATACCAGGATATCACCTTTGGACTCACGGATTCCGCGGTTGCGGGCATGTGAAAGGCCCTGGTTTGTCTCCACGAAATAGCGCAGGCTTACCTGAGGGAATACGTTGCAGAAATGATCCACCTCACTGCGGGTGTTGTCCGTGCAGTTGTTGTCTACAAGTATGATCTCATAGGCATTGTGCTCCAGTGTACCCAGAGCCAGGCTCTTAAGTACATTGTAGATATACTTGTCACGGTTATATGTGCAGATTATTACCGATATCATTTGCGTAGGTCTTTTATAAAGTCCAGAATCTTGCGGGATGCGTCATAAGATGCGGTCTTACCCCAGAATTTGTCAACTATGCGCTTGCGCTCATCAGGATTGATTGCGTATTGGCCGGACTCAATCAACGAGCACAACTCATCAAAAGACTGGGCCCTGCAGCCTGCCACATTCTCATCAAACGGGTAGTAGAAGTCACGTTCCCTGACATACTCCTTGTAGTCATAAAGGTACAGTATGACATCCTTTCCCTCCATGAGCAGCCAGTCGTAAAGTATCGATGAATAGTCGGTTATCAGTACGTGGGCGTAGGGGAGTATGGGGTATATGTCTGATTTGGGATCGGCCAGAACAATGTTTGACAGCGAACCCAGTGTATCTGTCAGTATGACGTTGGCGTGGGGTTTTAGAATGAGCAGTGAGTTCTGGGCGGCCAGAATGCCGTTCAGCCTCTCCAGGTCCATGCTCTGTGTGAAGACTGTACGCTGGGAGTCACGCCATGTGGGCATGTAGACGTAAACCTTGTCATACTTACCTCTGATGCTCTCTATGAACTCACGGGTCTGTGCGGGTTCATATCGGTCAACATATTCAATTCGGGCCTTTTCATCGGCATTAAGTATCCAGTTGCGGGGGTAGCCCAGTTCCAGACACTTGGACTCAGGCAGACGGAACGCCTTGGCGAACATAGAGGTCTGGAAGGGGGTCGATGTAAGCAGCCAGTCGGGTCGGCGGAACGATTCGGGATGGCAGAATACATCATACTTGTTTTTCTTGCTGTAACGGTCGGCCAGAGGACCCGAAACGGTGTTGAATTCGGTTCTTTTAAGGCCCACGCCGTGCCACAGGTTGACGCAGCATGCGCCTCCCGACAGGCAGAACATGATGTCCGATGTGTATGAGTTGAAGAACCAGTACTTTGATGTCAGGGCATGCCATACGCCGCGGGGTCCCAGAACCCAATACGCGGGCAGTCCAAGACTGCGCACCTTACGTACGGTTGCCCTTGAAGTTGAGAGCCAGATATATCTGATATCCTTATCGCCGTTTTCGACGGAGTATATGAACAGGTATTTGGCATTATCGGCAAAAGAACCGCGGTAACTGCCAAACACGTACTTGCGCCTGCTGCGTGGGAACAGGAACGAGAACGGATAGATAAGATAACAGATCAGGTACGCCAGGAACTTCATTTGTCAGTCATTCTTTTTGATTCGTACATCAAATACCTGACCGGTCAGGTCCGATATCAGAGTCTTGAGTGAGGCATCGGCCACACTTGCGGCATCAAGCAGAGTTCCCTCCGGCTCATTGCCGAAATTGCGCACGCGCATAGGTGTCTTGGTGCGCTCGGGATTCATCACGTTGACGCGTATGCCATCGGCCTCCCACTCCTGGGATATGGCCTGCATGAAGTTCACCACAGCAGCCTTGGTTGATGAGTATATGCTGTACAGAGCCCTGCCGCGGGTGTATGAACTTGAGGTGTAGAGCAGCAACTGTCCCTTGGTTTCCTTCAGATAGGGGAAACTCTCAATGGCTATGTTCACCATGCCGTCATAGTTGGTGCGTATCATGGTGCTCAGCACATCGGGATCCATGGTTACCAGAGGCTCACGGACCAGGATGGCGGCGCTGTTGACTACGTAATCTATGTGCTTTTCCTTTGAGCAGACTTCCTTAAGGCACTTGGCAACGGCCTTGCGGTCTGCGATGTCAGTACCGGTTGTGCTGCGTGAGAAAGAGTATGTCTTGGCACCGTACTGCTGTGCCTTGGTGATAATCTCGGCTCCGATGCCGGAGTTACCGCCAAACACCACGATAACCTTACCTTTCAGGACGGTGAAATCAGCATCATCACGAACTGTGGTGGAGCGCAACTGGAACAGTTTGTCAAGCAGGTATGAATCCTCCTTGTAAGTGAGTTTCATGTTGGCCTCCTCACCGGGTACCACATACACTTTCTCCTCAGGCAGATACTTTACCACTGTACCGCAGTCATCGGATGAAGTAAAGTCAGGATCCTTGAGAGCAATGTCATAAGCCTTGCGGATTACTCTCTGACGGAAAGCCTGAGGAGTCTGTCCGCGACGCAGGAACCGGCGGTCGGGGATTTTCTCTATGACTTCTCCCTTGGCATCGACCTGTATGATTGTGTCAGTTGCAGGAACGGCTACATCAATGGCATTGTACTTCTGGAGAGCCTCAACAATACCGTCAATGATTCCGTTGCTGATGAGAGGACGTACTGCATCATGGAATATGAGGTTGCATTCGGGGTCATCGGCATAGGCGTCAATGGCTGCAAGGCTGGATTCATATCTCTCCTTTCCGCCTGCCAGGATCTTCTTGACCTTCTTCCATTTGTTGCGTAATACCATATCCTCAATCTCGCGATTGTAGAGCGGATTGGTAACGATGGCAATCTCATCAATCAGATGATGGTTGTCAAACACATTGACAGTATGCTCGATTACAGTCTTGCCTGCAACCTTGAAGAACTGCTTGGGAGTTCCAAGTCCCGAACGGGAACCTACTCCTCCTGCCAGAATCACTGCAATATTCTTAGAACTCATATTCTCTATTTTTACACGAAGGTACAACTTATTTGGAATCTTACATTGAGGAAATCAAAGTGTACAGGTCAAGAACTGTTTTGGGAATGAAGAAATCTTTACTGTACGTGCTGTCCGGATACAATTCCTTGAAAATATTCATGTAACTGTAACATTTCCTTCCGAAATTGGATGCATAGATACCGACCGATGAGAAATCAGAACAGAAATCAATGGGATAGGACAGGAAATAATTTTCAAGTTGACTCTTTTCATCCAGTTCAACGATGTCTTTTCCAAAAATGTCTGCCAAACCTTTCCTGTAAGATTCGGCCAGTTCAGGTTCGGCAAAGTATTTGGGATGAAACTTATATGCGATTTTCTTATATCCCTGACGGTTAAAGAATTCAGCAACTTTCTTATAGAGTTCTGCAGGAAAGACATTTCCCAAAGAAATCATTATGCTGGAATCAATGGACAATATGACGTCAGGAACATAATCAAGAACAACCTTGGTGAAGGGGGGATTGATAATTATGTGTTCGCCCGGAAAGTCAGGAAAAGCGTTCCGGGTTGTGGCAATGGTTCCCAGGAAGTACTTGTTGTTGAACGAAAAAGAAGAGCTTTTAAGGGCATAGAATCTTGGCAGTACTTTTGACAGTACTGAGATGCATACATCAGATATGCCGTGGAACTGTTTAGGAACTTCGCTTGTGTGATAATAGGAAGCAGATCCTTCCTCTATGAGATAATACCCCTTGCATTGCTTCATTGTCACCAAAGCACTGAAACAGTCATGAGTGGTAGTGGTCTGATACATGTAGAAGGAATCTCCGCTGAAGTAAGAATTAATCAGCTCTTCAATGTACCTTATGTTTTTGTACCCGGTAATGATGTTGTTGTTATGGAACACTCTCTTGTATCCGTTAGGTAACAGTTCCTGGGGAAAACGGATAAAGTTCCTGTAACTGTTACCTTCAGGAAGATGACTGTATCTGGCTGCCAGAATAAAAAGGCAGTCTTCAGGGTTGATGTTATTTTCAACGAAATATTGATTAATGACTGAATAGGACAGATGGCTATGGACAAAAATCAAATGTTTCATAACTGAATCAGTGTTTCAACCGGTTATTACTTTAAATGCTTTACCAGTTCTATCGCCTTCTGATATTCCTGGGGATTGCCGATATCCAGCCATGTTCCTTTCAACGGGAACCGGATAACCTTGTTTCCGTTGGAAATGGCCTTTTCAAGGAAATCGGTTGCGTTGAATACCTCATCTTGAGGAATCAGTTTGAGAAGATCCCTTTTTATCAGATAGATACCGGTATTTGCGTAATAATTGTAGATGGGCTTCTCCAGAACGGTTTCTATATTGTGTCCGTTCAGTTCAAGTATTCCGTAGGGAACAGAAATGGAATAAGGTATGGCGGCGACACTGATATCTGCGCCATTCTCCTTGAAATGAAGGTAGAACTCCTCAAGATTGATATCAGTGATGGCATCGCTGTTCATCAAAACTATAGTGTCATTCTTTAAATCCTTGACATACCGGACTCCTCCTATGGTACCCAGATATTTGGGCTCACGGACTGTTTGTATCTGAACTCCGTTGAAAGGTTGTGAGAAATGTTCTTCTATCTGCTCTTTCAGGTAGTTGACAGTAACGGAAATACTGTTTATTCCGTATGAAATGATATGTTCTACGATATAGTCTATGATAGGCTTCCCGTTCATTGGAAGCAGAGGCTTGGGTGTATTGTCGGTAAGAGGACGGAGCCGTTCGCCTTTACCGCCTGCCATCAGGACTGCGTCAATGGGAAGACGTGATTTCTGTTTCTTGAGATTGACTACATCTATTATATGGTTGTCATTGTCCAATACAGGAATCAGTTCTATTCCTTTTGCCTTTGCGTTATGAATAAGGGATATGTCATAATTGTCGCCCTTAAGGAAGGTAAAAGGCTTGAAGGCAATGTCTGCGATTCTGGTATCCAGGGTGGAACCTTTGATAAGGCATCGGCGGATATCACCATCGGTAAGAGTTCCTATTATCTGCTTGTCTGCATTTACCACAAACAGGGTAAGAGTTTCATTTTTACCCATGCTGTTGATTGCAATCAGAGCATCCAGAATTGACTTTTCCTGTGAAATAATGTACTGTTCAAACATAGTCGTTCATTTTGTATGTTGCAGGATAGACTCCGCCAACATAAAATCATAAATGTCATCAATGTCTATTGATGATTCCTTAGGCATAACATATTTGACTCTTCTGGTAAAGTTACCGAGTCCCTTCTCCTTCAGCGCTTTCACGTTTATGACATAGATAGCACCGTTGAATTCATAGAAAACCGGAAGAGCCTGCCGGCCCAATCCTTTTTTGTTATAGACCAGATCTACAAATCCTTCATCGTTTTCCTGACACAGGACTGACGGAGTGTGTGACGGGGTCACGGATACAACCATATCGATATCATCCCTATACAGGGAGATGGCCTCTTTAACCTGCTGAGTGGTTCTTAACGGAGATGTGGGCTGTAAAAGAAGGATCTTGTCATACTTACGGCCAAGACTCTCATAAAATGACAGGGCATGGATAAGCACATCGTTAGTGGTAGCCGTATCGGTGGCATATTCTGCAGGACGAATGAACGGCACTTTGAGTCCATAAGCCTGGACAGTTTCAATGATCCCGGAATCATCGGTGGATACGCAGATATTGGCATCGTCCGTGACGGAACGTGCTATATCTATTGAATAACAGATGAGCGGTTTGCCGCAGAGTTCTCTGATATTCTTGCCCGGAAGTCCTTTGCTTCCTCCTCTGGCAGGTATGACAACCAATATATTATCCATTCTGAATATCGTAAAACCGTTTTTGAATGATGTTGTCCAACGGATAACTCCTGAGCACTTCCAATATGGATTTGCATGTACCCGTTTTTGCGTATGGATTGTCTACAGTCTTTTTGGTGTATTCCAGTACTTTCCGTATTCCGTCTGTTATTTCCAGGGCGGAGCATCCGCAGTGGAATACACTATCGGCAGCAATCCTTCCTTTTTGTCTGTCACCTATATCCAAGGTGGGTATTCCAAAACTCGGAACTTCTATTATTCCGCTTGACGAGTTGCCCACAACGGCCTTGACATACCTGAGAGCGGAGTAGTAGCGTTTCTGTCCCAATGACTTGACAAAGAGGCATCGGCCGCTGTTTCGGTCGGTATACTCCTTTATCCTGTTAATAATGGCTTGTGAGCCGGTATCGGAGTTTGAGTAAGTAAAGATGATGTTGTAATCCTTGTAGGCATCAAGAGCTGCGATGAGATTGTCAATCTGCTCCTTGGTAGACATCTCCGACAGGGTTACCGGATGGTAAGTGACCAGAAGAGTCTTCTCGGGAATCTTGAAATCCAACTCTTTTTCAAGCTCTTCTTTCGCCATGATGGGGGTGCAGAGAATGTTTTCAACGCCTAAAGCACCGACATTGAAGACTCTGTCGGGCTGTTCACCCAACTGTATCACCCTTTTGCGGTACTCATCGGTTGATGTGAAATGGAGATGACTCATCTTTGTTATGCTGTGGCGGATGGAATCATCAAATGCTCCCTCAGTAATCTCACCTCCATGAAGGTGAGCTATGGGAATTCTGTAAATCAGAGCAGCCGATGCAGCGGCCAGCATCTCATATCTGTCACCAAGAATGACCAAAATATCGGGTTTAAGAGTCTCATATGCATCGGCAAAACCGGTTATTCCGCGGCCGATGGATTTGGCTATGGTGTTGGCGCAGTCGGCGGCTTGATCATCGGCCATGGGTACTTTGTAATCGATAACAAAGCCGTCATTCTCAATCTCCTTGAAGGTCTCACCCTGGAGTTTGGACAGATGCTGGTTCGTGGCTATTATCTGAAGGCAGAGTTGTGGGTCATCGTTTATGGCCTGCATCAGGGTCCTCAATATGCCGTATTCAGCACGGGAGCCGGTAACTACACAAACTTTTCTCATAACTCTATAGGTTCTTCTGGGGCAAAACCGCGTTTGGCTTTTAGGCCAATCACCTTTTCCCAAAGCATGGGCGAGATGCCTGTACCCGGGCGTTTTACCGTAAGGTTATTCTCAGTGAATACATCACCTTCCTTTATTTCACAGGCAGCTACGATTGATTTGCGGGCAACTTCCATATTTCCTTTTTCGCTGTCTGTTATTTTCTTCTCTCCGTCACCCAAGGCCTGTTCTATATTCCTGATGGCCGATACCATAGCCTTAAGTTCGTCAGGCTCAATTGAAGCCTTGTGGTCGGGACCTTCCATCGTACAGTCCAGTGTGAAATGCTTCTCTATGACTGTGGCTCCAAGCGCTGCGGCTGCAATAGGAACCTCAATTCCTACGGTGTGGTCAGAGTATCCGACCTCAACACCGAACTTTAGGCGGATAGAATCCATTGCACGAAGATTCACGTCGCGGAACGGAGTTGGGTACTCGGTATTGCAGTGAAGAATAGTTATGTCGCTTTTGCTTATGCCATATTTCTGCAGTACATCCAATGCACTTTGAATATCCTGCATTCCGCACATTCCGGTAGATACTATTACAGGCTCACCATACTGAGCTATTTTCTTGAGATATGGATAATTGGTGATTTCGCCGGAAGGAATCTTCCAAAGGCCCAGATTCAGACTGTGGAGATAATCTACGCTGTCAAGATCAAAAGCGGTTGACAGGAACCTGATTCCTTTTGTCTTACAGTAGGCAATCAGTTCCTCATGCTGGGACTCGGAGAGTTCCAGTTTCTTGAGCATTCCATACTGTGAATCTTCGGCGGCCCCCATGTTATTCTTCTGGTAAGAAGCTATCTTTGCAGACTTAGATACCAGTTTATCGGTCTTGAAGGTCTGAAACTTGATAATATCGGCACCAGCCATGGCGGCCTTGTCAACGAGTTGTCTAGCCACCTCCATGGAACCGTTGTGGTTTACTCCTGCCTCTGCTATGATCAGTGTTCGTTTCATTTTCTTACCGTTGTTCCTGCAGGGATTATACTGTTACAGGGCACTTCAATGCAGTTATATAGAACTGCACCACTGCCCACAAAAGAATCATTACCAACTTTGGTCATACCGTTAACTACTGCACCGGTGGAGATATGGCAAAAATCTCCAATTTCAACCTCGTGCTCAATATCGGCCATGGTGTTGATTATGCAGTTGCGACCTATCCTGGAATCGGCGTTAACCACGCATTTGTGCAGGATTACCGTTCCATCGCCTATGATAGCATATTTTGACACGACAGCGTCAGGAGCTATGATTGTTGCAAGTTTGCCGCCGGCTTTCTCTATACGTTGTGCAATCTGTCGACGTACGGTACTGCTTTTAATCTGGCCGACCGTAATGACAAACTCGGCCTGGTCCGTGTACTTGGCGATGTCGTCATCGGTTCCGATAACCTTGTAGGCCAACACCTGTTTGCCTACCTCTTCCGGTTTGTCCAGAATGCCAAGAATAGTATAGCCGGCACTCTCAGCCACATCTATGACTGATTTGCAGTGTCCGCCTCCACCTAAAAGAATAAGCTTTTTCTGGTCCATATCTCTATAATCTAACGGAACTTGGAATGTTTACGACTCTGTCAGCAAGCCACATAGAATTCCTGAGTCCGTCATTCTCACAGTTCTCAAACATAGGCAGACGGTTCATCAACTCCCAGATGGGGCGTGTCATGACTCCGTTGTCATTGGTCTCCTGAAGGAACTCAAGCTGGGCGTCACGGTCTTTGAGTATGACGCTGTTCAGCCAATAGTTCGAGTAACAGTTTTCAGGTTCTGTAAAGAACTCTATGCCTTCAACGTGACTGAAGAATTCAGCATAAGCTGCTGCAGTAGCCCTTTTGTCGGCAACGTACCTGTCAAGATTCTCCAGCTGGGCGCATCCCAATGCAGCATTTATGTTGGGCATACGGTAGTTGTATCCTATATGGTCATGTTTGAATTCCCAACGATGAGGTATCTTTGCCTGAGTGGTTATATGTTTGGCATAATTACCAAGTTCAACATCGTCAAAAAACATCATGCCGCCTCCGCCTGTCGTGATAGTCTTGTTTCCATTGAAACTCATGGCTCCCACTTTACCGAATGTACCGGTATGCTGCCCCTTGAATCTGGATCCTATGCTCTCTGCGGCATCTTCGACCAGCTCAATATGATATTCTGCACATACGGAAGCTATCTCATCAATCCGAACCGGGCATCCGAACGTGTGCATCGGCACACAGGCTTTTATACGTCGGCCGGAGTTGCGGTTATAGCACTGGCCATTCCTGATTTCGGAGTTCTTTACAAGCCAACTTTTAAGTGCATCGGGCGAAAGACCCATGGTTGATTTGTCCACGTCAATGAACACTGGATAAGCTCCGATATAACTCAAAGCGTTGCAAGTGGCAATAAATGTCAGCGCCTGTGTCATTACCTCGTCATTACGTTCCACTCCGGCTAGCATCAAAGACATATGCAAAGCGTTTGTTCCGCTTACGCAAACAACAGCCTTTTTAGCGCCTACATACTTTGCCATCTCCTCCTCAAAACGGTCAACGTACTTGCCCACCGATGATACGAATGTGGTATCAATGCAGTCGTCAAGATACTTCTTCTCATTACCAATGAATTTTGGAACAGACAAAGGTGTGAACTCCTGGTTCCCATACAATTCTTTAATATATGCTATAACGTTTTGATACATATACGGTTCCTTTTACTGTTTTGAAAATACCAGACTAAAATACAACTTATGAAAAATACCCCCTCCTGTTAT
>JAZMZT010000131.1:0-2530 GCA_045586125.1 Bacteroidaceae bacterium
GCAGCCTCATCGTACTTGCCGCCCTCGTTAAACTTGGGATCATATGCGTTCTTTACATATGCGCCCTGATACTCCTTGTAGAGGTCTGCATCAACGCAGTTCTTTACGAAGTCGGGATCCAACTCATCCATGAGCCAGTACTTACCGGTAAAGTCAACCATGGGACGGGTCTCCATCTTGCGGTTGATCATGAAGAGTGAAGGTATGCCGGCTGCCTTGGCCACGAATGCGTCATCGGCACCGAATGTGGGTGCAATATGTACTATACCGGTACCGTCCTCGGTGGTTACGTAATCACCGGGTATTACGCGGAAACCGGCATCGGAAGTCTTGATTGAACCGTCCTCATCCTTGAATACGGGCTTAACCCACGGGAACAACTGCTTGTAGTGCATGCCTACCAGGTCAGCGCCCTTGTACTCGGCAACAATCTGATAAGGGATTAACTTATCGCCCTGTGTGTAGGAGTCAAGTGCCAGTTCTGCGCCCTTGGGATCAAGGTAAGCACTGAGACGCTCCTTAGCCATCACTGCGGTTACAGGCTGGCCGTTGTAGGGGTTGTAGGTGCGTACTGCAACGTAGTCAATCTTGTTGCCTACGCAGAGTGCGGTGTTTGAAGGCAGAGTCCACGGGGTTGTGGTCCATGCCAGGAACACGGGGGTGCCCCAGCCTGTCATCTCCGGTTTGGGATCGGTCATCGTGAACTGAGCGGTCACGGTGGTGTCCTTAACGTCACGGTAGCAGCCGGGCTGGTTCAGCTCATGGCTTGAAAGGCCTGTACCTGCTGCGGGTGAATAAGGCTGGATGGTATATCCTTTATAAAGATAGCCCTTGCCGTACAACTGCTTGAGCAGCCACCAGAGGGTCTCTATATAGCGATTATCGTATGTGATGTAGGGATTGTCCAGGTCTACCCAGTAACCGATCTTCTGAGTCAGGTCACTCCAGTGAGCCTTGTACTTCATAACCTCGGTACGGCAATTCATGTTATAGTCATCGACCGAAATCTTCTTGCCTATATCCTCCTTGGTTATTCCCAGTTTCTTCTCTACTCCAAGTTCAACCGGCAGTCCGTGGGTATCCCAACCGGCCTTACGGTTAACCTGATAGCCGCACATGGTCTTGTAACGGCAGAATGTGTCCTTTATGGTACGGGCCATAACGTGGTGGATACCGGGCATTCCGTTAGCCGAGGGAGGTCCCTCGTAGAATACGAATGAAGGACAACCTTCACGCTCCTTTATGCTGCGGGCAAAAAGATCCTCCTTAAGCCAGTCTTCCAACACTTCCTTGTTGACCTTTGACAGGTCCAACTGTCCACGCTCAGCGAACTTTTTCATTATAATTTTCTGATAATCAAACTATTGCTACTAAAATCCGAGACCCCTGTCCCGTAATTTGCCGCAAATTTACTCATTTTATTATTAAGTTTGAAGATGGTAGACATCATTTTTAGTAACTTCGCGGCTGAAAAAAACGGATACCGACACTCTATGAACATAGCAATAGTCAAATACAATGCCGGAAACATACATTCGGTCATAAATGCGCTGGGAAGACTCGGCGTAAAAGCACTTCTGACCGACAATGAAGAAGAACTCAGAGGGGCCGACAAAGTGATATTTCCCGGTGTCGGTGAAGCCAGTACCACAATGGAGTATCTCAGGGCCCACAATCTGGACCGCATAATCAGGGATCTCAAGCAGCCTGTGTTGGGCATCTGCCTTGGCCAGCAGCTTATGTGCAGCCGCAGTGAGGAGGGCAATGCAGAGTGCCTGGGCATATTTGACGTTCCGGTACTGAAATTCCAGCCGCAAAGGCATGAGGACAAGGTTCCGCATATGGGCTGGAACACCATTGAGACCGACGGCAAGGGTATCTTCAAGGGATTCGATAAGCCCGAGTACGTATACTTTGTGCACAGTTTCTATGTTCCCGTCTGCGACTGGACCGCAGCCAGGACGGATTACATACTTCCGTTCAGTGCATCACTGCACAAGGACAATTTCTACGCAACCCAGTTCCACCCCGAGAAGAGCGGCGGCACCGGAGAGCGCATTCTTAAGAATTTTCTTGACATTTAAGAAATGGATATCATTCCTGCCATTGACATAATAGACGGCAAATGCGTAAGACTCACCAAGGGTGACTACAACGCCTGCAAGACCTACAGCGACAATCCTCTGGACATGGCGCTGCGCTTTCAGGATGCCGGCATACGCAGACTCCATCTGGTTGACCTGGACGGAGCCAAGAGCAAACACATTGTAAACTACCCCACCCTTGAAGCCATCACCGGACACACCGACCTTACAGTTGACTTTGGAGGCGGAATCAAATCCACATCAGATCTTGAGACCGCACTGGGATGCGGGGCCGCAATGGTAACCATAGGCAGCACCGCCGTTACCGACCCTGACCTGATGGCCAGGTGGATTGAGGATTTCGGCCAGGAGCATATAATACTCGGGGCCGATGCCCGCGACGGAAAGATATCGGTCAACGGATGGAAAGAAGACAGCGCACTGCT
>JAZMZT010000132.1:0-5100 GCA_045586125.1 Bacteroidaceae bacterium
CGTAGATGTGGAAGTTCTTGTCCAGTTTGATGACGCTCTTGTAGAGGCGGTTCTGTTTCTTTACGGCTCCCTCGCTTACGTCAAACTGGTCCTGAAGCTGTATCTGACGCTCCTGCTCGTAACGGTTGCGGTAATCATCGAACATACCCACCACCTCGGGCTGGGATATTACCTGCTGCTCAAATGACGGCATATCGAACTTGGGGTTGTTCTTAAAGAATCCCATGGTGCGGCTAAGCAGGTCGGCCTGGTCGGCACGGTTCACGTTGAACTGCTTGGGCAGCTCCTGCGCTACGAAATTACGGGTCAGTTCCATCACGTTCTGGGTCTGAAAATATGAGTCCTGACGGCGCATCAGATGAAGGTAGTCATCTATCCAGTAGCTGGCACCCTGGGTGTTGGTCTTATCGACCACAGCCACCATGTAACCCTTCTCGCGCTCGTAGTTCATTATGAGCGCACCCTTGTCAAGACGGCGCAGGTTCACGCCGTCCACGGGCGATATGTCAAAACCGTCCTCATCGTGCTCAAAGGTAAGGAAGGTCTCCTTGTTCTCTATCTTGAACAGGCCGATAGCCTCGTTTATGTCACGCCCGATACCCAGACCTGTAATATGAGCCACTATAAAATCGCCGCCCTTAATCTTTGGGTGCTGGCAGTTCTCATACAGGTGTGTGGCCAAATCTACCGAGAAGTCATATAGCATGCCCGGATTATCGAATATGTCACTTACCAGCCTATAGACACGGTTATTCTCAAGCCCCAGGTCATCATGGAACACAAAACGCTCCTCACTCTTGAACGAGCCCACAAAGTATTCCGTGAGCAGGGTGTTCATATCCTCGCTCAGCGTAAACAGTTTCTTGGAGCATACAAACGGCTCCTCATTTGCCTGATTGCCCACATAATGCAGCGCCAGGCTCTCTATCCTCATTTCAGCCATAATTCGTTTTCGGTACAAAATAGTACCATTGGGGTCAGACCCCAATGGTACTATTTTTGGGCGCCGGCAGCAAGATCCAGTATCTCATTGGTTATGGCTTGCTGGCGCAGTTTGTTGTATTGGAGGGTAAGTTCTCCAATCAGGTTGTCGGCATTCTCGGTAGCGGCCTGCATGGCTATCACACGGGCGGCCTGCTCGCTGGCATAAGAGTCCAGCATGGCGCAATATACTTTCATGCGTATAACCTTGGGCAGCAGCACTTTCATAAGTTCTGCGGCCGACGGCTCCAGTATGTAGTCACTCTCCTGCTCCCCCTCTCCTGCCGGAACAGTAACCGGAAGCAGAACCTCATCGACAATCTGCTGTGATCCGGCACTTTTAAAGTGGGTATATGTGAGCACCACCTTGTCCAGATGGCCGTTCAGATACATATCCATAAGGTCATCAGCCAGTGATGCGGCTTGCTCATAACTGCGGCTCTGCATCATGCCGGCATATCCGGTGTTTATGGTCAGCCCCTCCTTTCGGAAGGCATCGGTTATCTTCTGGCCTACGGTATATACCAGCGGAGTCTGGTCAATACTGTAAAGATCATTGTAAAGTGAGCGGCTGTGACGTATTATGTTGCCGTTAAAACCGCCGCACAGGCTGGAATCGGACGAGAAGCAGACCATAGCCACCTCCTTGACATCACGCTCCACTACTAACGGTGACACCTTGCGGGCCTCAGGGTCGGACGAAAGGCGTTTAAGGATACCATCCAGCTGATTCACGTAAGGCACGGCAAACTGTATGTTCTGCTGAGCCTTGCGCAGTTTCACGCTCGATACCATCTTCATGGCCGATGTGGTCTTGCGTGTATTGCTGACCGACTGGATACGGGTCTTTATCTCCTTGAGTGACATTACTTATCAGATTCCTAATTCCTGAATGGTCCTATCGGCAGCCTCCTCAATGAGTTTGCCCACCTCATCATTCATTATGCCCTTGGACAGCACATCAAGTATGTTCTCCTTATACTTGCCGCGAACAATCTCCACAAAACGGTCCTCAAACTCTATGACACGGTCCAGCGGAACCTTGCTCAGCAATCCGTGGATACCGCAGTAAAGCACTGCAATCTGCTCGCCTACAGGCATAGGTGAATACTGTGGCTGGATAAGCAGACGGTTGTTCTTGCGACCCTTGTCAAGCACCATGGCGGTCACGGGATCCATATCGCTGCTGAACTTGCTGAAAGCCTCCAGCTCGCGGTACTGCGCCTGGTCAATCTTAAGGGTACCAGCCACCTTCTTCATGGACTTGATCTGAGCGTTACCACCCACACGTGATACCGATATACCAACATTGATGGCGGGACGGAATCCCTGGTTGAAGAGGCTTGACTCCAAGTATATCTGACCGTCTGTGATGGAAATCACATTGGTAGGAATGTAAGCCGATACGTCACCGGCCTGTGTCTCGATGATAGGCAGAGCGGTCAGTGAACCGCCTCCCTTTACGTGACCTACCAGTGACGGCGGCAGGTCATTCATCTTCTCGGCCACCTCCTGCTGGCTGATTATCTTGGCGGCACGTTCCAGCAAGCGTGAGTGCAGGTAGAAAATATCACCCGGATATGCCTCACGGCCCGACGGACGCTTAAGTATCAGTGAAACCTCACGATAAGCCACGGCCTGCTTGGAGAGGTCATCATAAACTACCAGTGCATGACGGCCGGTATCACGGAAATATTCTCCGATGGCGGCACCTGCCAGCGGAGCATAGTACTGCAGGGCGGCAGGATCGGCAGCGGTTGCGGCAACCACGATGGTGTAATCCAGAGCGCCGTGCTGACGCAGGGTATTTACTATGGTTGCAACTGTTGAACCCTTCTGGCCCACAGCCACATATATGCAATAGACAGGATCACCTGCCTCATAGTTCTTGCGCTGATTGATGATGGTATCAATGGCAATGGCGGTCTTACCGGTCTGACGGTCGCCGATTATAAGCTCACGCTGTCCGCGACCTATGGGAATCATGGCATCGATGGCACGCAGACCTGTCTGCAGGGGCTGATGCACCGGCTCACGGAACACCACGCCGGGAGCCTTACGCTCCAAAGGCATCTCAAAGAAGGGACCCTCTATATCCTTAAGACCGTCAAGCGGCTGACCCAGAGGGTTGACCACGCGGCCCAGCATGTTCTCACTTACGTTGATTGAGGCAATGCGGCCTGTGCGGTGCACTGTCATGTCCTCCTTGATCTGATCGGTAGGACCAAGCAGGATGGCACCCACGTTATCCTCCTCCAGATTCATCACTATGGCACGTATGCCATTGTCAAACTCTATCAGCTCATCGGCCTCGGCATTCTTGAGTCCGTATATGCGGACCACGCCGTCACTCACCTGGAGCACGGTTCCCACCTCCTGGAAACGGGCGCTGGTGTCAATGCCCTTAAGCTGTTCCAGAAGTACCTCCGATACCTCACTTGCCTTTATTCCGTTTGCCATTATATGATACGGTTATTCTTTTCTATAAGTTCCTTGCGGATTCTCTGCAGCTTGCCTGCCACACTGGCGTCAAGGCGGAATCCGTCAACCAGAAGCACGAATCCGCCGTCAAGTGACGGGTCAACCGTGTGGGTCCATTCCACGCGACCGTGCTCTACGTTATCTACCAACTGTTTGAGCCGTTCCCTGCGTTCATCGCCCACAGGGGTGGCTGTAATAAGCTCAACCGGCACGATACCATTTTTGAGGCGGTACAGGTCCTGATAGCTTACGGCCATAAACAGCAGGCAGTCACCGCGTCCGGCACCTACAACGAGCTTGAAAAAAGCCTGTGCAGAGCCGCTCAGCGGTTTCTTTCCGTCCGTGACAGCAGTCTCAAGCAGGCTGCATTTATCGGCCACACTTAACGTGGGGTCAACCAGACGGTCATGTATGGCACGAACAGCCCGCATCCGTGAGGCAAGCGTCTGCATCTCCAGATACACCTGCGCGGCATCACCCTGCTCCACCGCATACTGCAGCAGAGCCTTGGCATATCTTACGGATACGGTTCCTGTATTCATACCTTACTTTTCTGTTTTGACGTCATCTATCATACGGTCTATCAGAAGGAGCTGGTCCTCATCGGTTGCTAATTCCTTAAGGACAACCCTCTCGGCCACCTGGACCGAAAGTTCAGCAACCTGACGGCGCATGCTGCGCAGTGCCTCCTCCTTCTCAAGACGTATCTGTTCGCGTGCATCGGCGATGAGTTTCTCACCGCTCTCCTTGGCACGGTTTTCGGCCTCTGCAATGATCTCATCACGCCGGTCGGCTGCCTCCTTAAGGATACGCGCCTTCTCGGCACGGGTCTCCTTGAGCAGTTCATCACACTCGGTCTGGATACCGGCAAGACGCTCGTTGGCCTCCTTGGCTGCCAGGAGCGACTTGTCAATATACTCATTGCGCTCGTCAACCATACGGGTTATGATGGGGAATCCCCACTTAACCAGTATAAAGAAGACAATTCCGGCTGCAATGAGCATCCAGATGATTGTACCGACTTCGGGAATCAGAAGATCCATTACTTAGCGTAAAGTGCCAACAGACAAACGATTACCGCAAGAAGTGATACACCCTCCATGAAGGCGCCGATAAGAATCATTGAGCTGCGGATATCACCGGCGGCCTGGGGCTGACGTGCGATTGACTCCATTGCAGACTGACCGATACGACCCAGACCGAGGGCTGCACCTACAACTGCGATAGCGGCACCAAGTGCTATAACGCCATTTCCTAATGCTGCACCTGCGGCAGCCTGTAACATTGTTGCTAACATCATAATGTTGTTATTTTAAGTTGTTAATTATAATATTCAAATTACTTATGCTCCTCCGGTCGTGACAGCCCGATAAACACCGCACTAAGCATAGTGAACACATAAGCCTGTATATATGCCACCAGCAGTTCCAGCAAGTTCATGAATATCATGAAGAATACAGACAGGACTGTCATCGGGGCACCTATCACCGGTCCCATCTTTGCTGTTATGAATATCACGCAGGTAAGCGACAGTATGATGGCATGACCTGCAGTAATATTGGCAAACAGACGAACCGTAAGGGCAAACGGTTTGGTGAATATACCCACAATCTCAATGAACGGTAACAATGGTATGGG
>JAZMZT010000133.1:0-9802 GCA_045586125.1 Bacteroidaceae bacterium
GTAGCCATGTCGTTCTGTGAGCCAAGGAGTTGAATTACTAAGTTGTCTTCCTAAGACCGCTTGGCCTCCGACTTAGATTGTAGTACTCGGTGGTGAGGCTTGCAATATAATCCTCAATGGCCACGCGGGTCTGGATGGTGCCCTGATTGTGCAGTTCCTCCATGCGGTCACGTGTGGCCTGGATGCTGAATCCGTCAAACACGGTCCACTCGGCACGCAACTGGGCGTTCAGAGTGTGGTCCAGCACACCACGGGTGGAAACGGTCGAACCATCGGAAGCCAAAGTGGCGTCACTGCTTGAAAGGTTGCCCGAGTAACTGCCCGTAGCGCTCAGGGTGGGGCCGCCTCCGGCATAAAGCCAGGAGTCGTTGTTGGCAGCCTTCTCCTCGGAGATATTGACCAGTCTAATCTGATAACTCTCGCGGATACCTGTCTCCAGGCAGTCCTTGAGCGTCATTATCTGGGCCGATGAGCCCAAACTGACAGTCAGGGCCAGTAAGGCCGATGTTATTCTGTATGCTTTCATTCCTTTTTCTTGCGTGTCTTACGGTCAGTTGATATGTAACTGTAGATTGAGGGTACTATGTACATGGTAAAGAAGGTGGATATAAGCATACCGCCAACTACCGCAGTACCCATTGCAATACGTCCGGCGCTGCCCTCACCGTGTGCGAACATAAGCGGCAGCAGACCCAGCATGGTCGATGTACTGGTCATCAGGATAGGTCTCAAACGCTGTATGGATGCGTCGCGTATGGCTATGAACTTGTCTATACCGGCCTCCTGCTTCTGGTTGGCAAACTCCACAATCAGGATACCGTTCTTGGCCACAAGTCCTATAAGCATGATAATACCAATCTCACTGAAAATGTTCATAGTCTGAGCGCCGCCGCGCAGGAACACAAGTGCTCCGAACACAGCCAGAGGCACGGTGATCATAACGATCAGAGGATCCTTGAAACTCTCAAACTGTGCAGCCAGAATCAGGTAGATAAGCAGCAGAGCCAGACCGAACGCAAACAGCAGGCTGTTGGAGCTCTCGCGGAAATCCTTGGACTCGCCGGTAAGTGCGGTGCGGAAGGTGTCATCAAGAGTCTCCTTGGCAATCTTGTCCATCTCGTCCAGAGCCTGTCCCAGAGTATATCCTTTACCCAAACCGGCCGATACGGTGGCCGATACAAAGCGGTTGTAACGGTACAGACGCGGGGGAGCGATATCCTCCTTAAGGTCCACCAGATTCTCCATCTGGATCATGTCGCCGCTTCCGCTGCGCATGTAGATTGACTTGAGCGCCTGAGTGGTGTTACGCTGCTGGCGGTTAATCTCACCTATAATGTCATACTGTTTTCCGTTCATGTACAGATAACCCATTCGCTGACCGCTCAGTCCCCACTGCAGGGTCTGCGCGATATCGCGGGTGCTCACGCCCAGCAGGTTGGCTTTCTCGCGGTTGATCGATATGCGGACCTCGGGCTTAGAGAATTTCAGATCGGCATCGGCCATCTGGAAGGCGGGGTTGTCATTTACCTTGGCCAGGAACTTGGGCAGCACATCCTGCAGTTTCTCAATGTTGGTGGCCTGCAGAACGTAACGTACAGGCATACCGCCTCGACCGCCTGCAAATGATGACTGCTGCTGTACGAACGCGCGGGCATCGGTCTCACGGCGTACGGCTGCGCTCAGTTTCTCAAACACCTCCATCTGCGAGTAACTGCGCTCGTTTATGTCCTTGAGGGTGATCTGAATGTTACCGCCGCCGCTTGATACTCGGGCGGTCACGAATTTGGCATCGGGCATAATTGAATCGACAACGTCGTTTATGCGCTCGGTGTAGTCACGCATGTACTCGTAGGTGACGCCCTCGGGGCCCTGGGTGCGGACGGTTACCTGTGATCGGTCCTCCATAGGAGCCATCTCGGACGGGGTCTTGGTCCACATCCAGACGGCGGCGCCCAGTGCCAGCACCATCGTGACAATGGTGATCCAGCGGTTGCGCAGAATGAATTCCAGGCTCTTGCTGTAGTACTTGTTAAGGCCCTCAAAGAACGGCTCGGACCATGCGTAGAAGGCGTTTTTCTTTTCGCGGCGCACCAGAATCTTGGTGGAGAGCATGGGGGTGAAGGTAAGGGCGGTGAATGTTGAAATCACTACGGCGCCTGCAATCACGAACGCGAATTCGCGGAACAGTCGGCCCGTCTGACCCTGCATGAAGACGATGGGTACGAATACGCAGAGCAGTGTTATTGAGGTGGATATGATGGCGAACAGAATCTCGCGTGCGCCGTCAATGCCGGCCTGCAGCGGAGTCATGCCCTTCTCTATTCGGTTGTAGATGTTCTCGGTCATAACGATGGCGTCATCGACCACAAGGCCTACCGAGAGGACCACAGCGAGCATGCTCAGCACATTGATACTGAATCCCATCATGTACATCACAAAGAATGAGCCGATGATTGATACCGGGATAACCAGCACGGGGATAAGGGTTACGCGCCAGTCACGCAGGAACAGGAATATGATGAATATAACCAGTATGAATGCCTCGTAGAGTGTGGTCTTTACCTCGTTGATTGATGCGCGGATAAAACGGGTGTTGTCAAATCCGTACTCGTAACCTACGTCCTCGGGCAGGTCCTTCTCCATCAGTTTCATGCGCTCATAGACGGCGTTGGCAATGTTGATGTGGTTGGCGCCGGGCTGGGGGGTGACTGCTACGCCCACCATCGGGATGCCGTTCATCTTCATGTAACTCTTTATGTCGCGCGGGCTGAGTTCGGCCTGACCTACGTCGCTGAAACGTATCACTTTTGTGCCGTCATGCTTTATTACCAGGTCGTTGAATTCCTGGGTGGTGTGCATCTGACCAAGGGTTCGGATCTCAAGTTCGGTGGTGTTACCCTCAATTGTGCCCGAAGGCAGTTCCACGTTCTCGCGGTCCAGAGCGTTCTTTACGTCCATCGGGGTGATGCCGTAACCGGACATCTTTACGGGATCAAGCCACAGGCGCATGCAGTAGCGCTTTTCGCCCCAGATCATTACGGAACTTACGTCCTGGATGGTCTGCAGTTGCTCCTTTACCACAAGGTCGGCCAGTTCGCTCAGTTCCAGCAGGGAGCGCTTATCGGAATGCAGGGCAACCATAAGGATGGGCATTGCGTCGGCATCGGCCTTGGATACTGTGGGGGGATCGCAGTCGCGGGGCAACATTCTTTGGGCGCGCGATACCTTGTCACGCACGTCGTTGGCGGCGGTCTCAAGGTCCACCGAGAGCTCAAATTCTACTGTGATGCGGCTGTTGCCGTACTGGCTGACCGATGACAGGGAGCGTATGCCCGGGATACCGTTGATCTGCTGCTCCAGCGGCTCGGTTATCTGATTTTCAATGACTTCGGCGTTGGCTCCGGGGTAGGAGGCCGATACCGATATGATGGGGTTGTCCACCGACGGGTATTCGCGCACACCCAGACTGGTGTAACCCACAACGCCGAACAGGATGATTATGAGCACCAGCACTGTGGCCAGCACCGGGCGGCGTATGCTAAGTTCTGATATGTTCATGGGTGCGTCAGGTTATTTGAGTTCAACGCGCATTCCGGTACGCAGCTGCATGATGCCGCTGGTTATTACTGTGTCGCCTACGTTGAGGCCGCTCAGAACTTGTACTTGGGCGTCTGTGCGCAGGCCCTTGGTGATCTCGTGCGGGATGGCCTGGCCGTTCTTGTACAGGAACACCTTGTCTATGCCCATCTCGGAGATGATTGCCTCGCTGGGTACGGCAAGGGTGTTCTTGAATGTGCGGGTATTGAGGCTGACGCTTACGTATCGGCCGGGAACAAGTTTGCCGTCCTTGTTGTCGTAGATGGCGCGGACCAGATAGGTGCGGGTGCCCTGATCCACCTTTGAGTTGGTGGCGTAGACCTGGGCGTTGTGGATGTCGTCGCTGCCCTCAACCGTGAAGGTCAGCTTGGCTCCGTTCTGCAGCACGCCGGCGTAACGCTCGGGGATGGCGAACTCTACCTTGAGTTTCTCGGTGTTGGTCAGGGTGGCAATGCCTGTGCTGGGCGATGCGTAGGCTCCAACGCTCACCTGACGCAGGCCTATTATTCCGTCAAACGGGGCCTTGAGCTCGGTCTGGTCCAGCTTGGCCTTGCATTCTTCTATATCGGCCTGGAGTTTGTTGAAGTTGGCTTCGGCCTCCTGGTAGGCCTCCTTACTTACGGCCTCCTTCTCGTACAGTGCTTTCTGGCGGGCCAGACGGTCCTCGGTTGACTGATACTGGGCCTCCAGCTTTTTGAGTTGGGCCTGCAGGGGGGCGTCGTTGATTTTGGCCAGCACCTGACCTTTCTTGACTTTGGTGCCCTCCTCAAAGAATATGTCGGTTATCTTGCCCGATGTCTCGAACGACAGGTTCACCTCCTCGTTGGGGATGAGGCTTCCGCTGATGTTGATGCCGTCCACAAGCTCGGTGGTCTGCATGATTACGTAGTTTACCGGCAATGTCTGGCCGCCGCGTCCTATCGGCGCTCCGGCTGTTGGCATCGGCCCTGTGGGTATGTCTGAGTTGGATTTTGGTTTAAAACGGTATATTCCTAAAATGGCCAGTCCTATTACTATGGCGGCTATCAGCACCCATTTGGTTGTTTTGCTCATAAATATAAGGTTAATCTTTTTAACTTGGCAAAGTTACTGATTAGACACCTTTTTTTTTCGCGCGTGTAATGCGGTTAACATTTTTTATGACGCATTGGGGTCGTTTCCCTTTGCGTCGTTTTTTGCTATATTTGCAAAAATTGTTTAAGGATGAAAGTATTATTGATAAACGGTAGCCCCAAGGAGCACGGCAACACATTCCAGGCGCTAAGTGAGGTGGCCGATACCCTCAACGCCGAGGGTATTGAGACCGAGATTGTAAGCATAGGTAAAGAAGCAATTCATGGTTGTATTGCCTGCGGGTATTGCGGAAAGACGGGCCGATGCACATACAATGACGATCTGTACTACAAGATCTGGAGAGCGGTGCAGGACGGTATTGACGGGCTTGTGGTTGGATCGCCGGTCTATTACGGCGGACCCAACGGATCGCTCTGCGCATTGCTGGACCGCGTTTTCTATACCTTGAGCCAGCAGTTGCAGTATAAGCCCGCAGCCAGCGTGGTGGTTTGCAGGCGCGGTGGGGCTTCGGCTGCTTTTGACAGGCTTAATAAGTATTTTACTATGACTAATATGCCGGTGGTAAGTTCGCAGTACTGGAATATGGTTTATGGGCAGACTCCCGGGCAGGTTGTGCTGGATGAGGAGGGGATGCAGACTATGCGGACTTTGGGGCGGAATATGGCTTGGATGATTAAGAAGCTAAATGTAGCTGAAGACGGACATCCTTCTCTGGAGCCGATAGTCAGAACCAATTTTATCAAATAACGACGCATTGGGGTCGTTTCCCTTTGCGTCGTTTTTTTCCAATTTCGCCGCATTGGGGTCGTTTCCTAATGCGGCGTTTTTTTCACTTTTTTTGCAGGACGAAAGTGTCCATGTTGATCTTGACGGTGAGAGCAGTCTTGGTCAGCGAAATGACAGTCCACTCGGAGTTGAACGAAGGTCTTACAAGTGACTCGGGAGTCACATACCAGGGGGTCGACTCCATGGTTTCCTCATTATAGTCGTAATAGACATTCCCGCCGAGGGAATAATCCGGTTTCATCACCTGATAGTATGACGCAAATTGCTCAGTAGGAGTGAACGACAGTTTTTTATTGGCATAAGCCCAGGTGCCCTTCTCCTTGTTGCCCACGGTCTTAAGGCCCTGAACTTCATCTTTTGTGGTGCCGGCTGTCTGGTAGGTATGCCAGGTGGTATAATTCTCTCCGTCAATCTGAAGGCGCCATTTCTGGGGATAACCCTGGCCGAAATCATGCTCTACGGCACCTTCCCAAGTGCCCTGCAGGTTGGCTGCGTTAATCTCAACAGTAACGTTCTTTTCGGGTTCGTCCTGCTCTTCTTTTTCATTTTTATCACAAGAGGCAATGGCCATCATCGCTAATGAGGCCGATAGGAATAGAAGTACTTTATTCATAACTCTTTGTGTTATTTGATTGTTTTACGAACTGTTTTCAGGAGTTTCTTGGAGGGAGCGGGGGCGTCCTTCAAGGGGATGAGATACCACCTCACCTCCCAGGTCAGGCTTTCGCCGGGCTGCAGGGTCTTGTATTCGCCCTGACTCTCAAGTTCTATATAGGTTTTGCCCTGATTGACGTAGACCTGGATCTCGGCCTCATTGGGTGCGGGCTGATCAGGTGTGATGTCCGCGAACTTCTTGATCATGAGCAGATTACCAGCAGCGTATGCCAGCCAGCCCTTGCCGTCCGAATTGATCTTGCGGTTCTGCGGAGCCTGCTCGAACGAGTACCATGATGCACCGGCTTCAGCCTTGAAAGGAATCAGGCCGGCGGGTGTGATGCCCTCAACCGGCGCGTCAAAGAATATCAGGGCGGTCTCATCGGCCACTACTCGGGAAATCTCCCACGGGGCGACCTGGCGTGCTGCATCTCCTTTATTTACAATGGTATACGCTACGTTTATGAATTTGCCCTTGGGGTCGGGGGTGAAGAGTTTCTGAATCTGGAACGGGAGTTTGCGGCCGGTCTGGCTGGTCAGCAGCAGCGACTTTCCGGCGTTTTCGGCGCTTGTCTCATCGGTGTAAGCGGCTCTGTCAAACTCAGTTACGGGCGGCCAGTTCCACTCTTTCTGCGGGCTGGTCCAGAACGTGCTGCCGTACTGGTTGGCGGGGCGCAACTGCGAGAGCATCTCCTGATCGCCGTATTTGTACGACAGGATTTTGCCGCCTTCCTTGGCGCTGACGGTCATTGTTACGTTGCCGGCTTTGATGGTAAAGCCTTCATCTGCTGTGCCTTGCACGGTTTGGGCCGATGCAGGGTTGGTTGATATTGCTGCGACCAGAAGCGCTGCGTACAGTTTGTAAGATTTCATATGCATTTTAATTTGATTCTGTTGCAAATATAACAAAAAACGACGCATTGGGGTCGTTTCCTAATGCGTCACTTATTTCATCTATTAGTTGGAGGTCGGCGGGCAGCCAGTTGACGCTGTCCAGTTGCTGGGCCGATAACCAGCGCGCCGCCTCATGCTCCTTGAGCGTGAGAGCGCCGCTCTCAACGCGGCACCAGAAACAGTGCATGGTCAGATGAAACTGCGGATAGTCCCACTCAATGGTCCTGACGAGCCGCTCCACAACGATCCTGGTCTCCAGTTCCTCCCAGATTTCACGCTCCAGCGCCTGCTGGGCCGATTCGCCCGGCTCCATCTTTCCTCCTGGAAACTCCCAGAAGTCTTTGAAATCGCCGTACCCGCGCTGTGTGGCGAAGATGCGGTTTTTGGCATCGTGGATTATTGCGGCTACAACCTCAATCTGCTTCATTTAAAAGAAACTTCAATCTCCTCAAGCCATTGCTTGATCTCGCTGGCATCGGCAGTATTAAGCAGTCGTGCCGGCTTCCAGTTAATCTCGGGGTAGGCCGATTTCATATCGCTGTCAGCCTTGGCAAGGCCACTGCCGCCCGACGTTGCGAACAGCGCTGCTGTCTTGCCCTTGAATCCGTAAGCCTCAATAAAAGTGTTGATTATAGTGGGAGCAGTGTACCACCAAACCGGGAAACCAATCAGAATGCAGTCATAGCTGTCGGCATCCTTAAGGTCCTTGATGATTGCGGGTCTTGACTGACGGTTCTGCATCTCCACGCTGCTTCTGGAACCCCGGTCGTGCCAGTCCAGATCGGCTGCGGTGTACTTTACTTCCGGCTTAATCTCATACAGGGTCGCTCCGGTCTCTTTGGCCAGCTTGTGTGCCACTGACTCTGTCGTGCCGGTGGCTGAAAAATATGCTACAAGAGTCTTCATATTTGCATTGTTTTTGCCAAAGATACAAAAAAACGCCGCATTAGGAAACGACCCTAATGCGGCGTTTTTAACAAAAAGTGACGCAAAGGGAAACGACCCTAATGCGTCGTTTTATTCAATTCGAAAACCGTCGTCAATATCGTAATGAAAATTGGTCGTGCCAAGAGAAATGTTCTTCTCTTTGGTAGAGAGGAAAACCATCCCCAGAACCCCAATAGAAATAGTCTCAGAGGGCTCTCCGGCCTTAGCCACGCTAAAAAGACCGTAGTTCTTAACCACCAGATTCTTTTCGATAAAAATATCCAGAAGCTGAACGCCCGCGGCCGATAACACCTTGACAAAAGGATTTTCAGTATCAATATCCTCAGTGTTCAACTCGCTCTTGACCAACCCGGTCAGTTGATCCCGAATCGCTCTCTTGTGCCTTTCCTTACTCGGGCAGGTGATTACCAAAAGGGCCAAAACTGCAACCACCGCCACGATAATCTTTGTGATTCTTTTCATATGACAAATGTTTCACAATAGACGCACAACCCCCTGAATTGTTAAAAAACGCCGCAAAGTGAAACGACCCCAATGCTTCGTTTTTTTGTATTTTTGCAACGCTAACCCTTTTCTAACAATTATGAAACCCAAGCACATACAGTCCATCCTTTATACATCATTCATAATCGGGGGTATCTGCAGCTGTGTTTTAATATTATGCTTTTTTCGTCCCAATCTGCCCAAGGTTGAGCATACCGCCATTGTATTAGAGTGGATCTGTGCAATAATCATACTTATTCTGGTTTTCACCAAGAAGAAGTGGGATAAGCAGGACTCATAATCATACAAATGGGGTCAGGCCCCAATTGCACACAAAAGCGATACTATCCAAATTCGGCAGTCGCGACTGCCAAATTTACACTTCTTTGCAATTCGCCAGTTGTGACTGATGGATTGGTGACGCAAAACGCCGCAAAGGGGTCGTTTCCCAATGCGTCGTTTTTGCCAATATGATACAAAAGGGGCAGGTCCCAATTGTAGTTAAGCCATCTTTGCGTACAAACCTATGCAGAATGCTACTGCAGCAATTATAAGGACTGTAAACTTTATAATTACACAAATAACTGTTCTGCGATTGTTTTTATAAGTTCTCCTTTTCTGAACAAGGTACTCACCAAAAGTGTTGCTATCCTTTGCTTTTTTAGATA
Organism: Bacteroidaceae bacterium; assembly: GCA_045586125.1. Taxonomy (GTDB): domain Bacteria; phylum Bacteroidota; class Bacteroidia; order Bacteroidales; family Bacteroidaceae; genus Colenecus. Next base: position 9,105 of record JAZMZT010000133.1, read on the forward strand.
TATCCTGATAAATCATAGCACTACAGAAGTAGTGTATTACATCCACCAGAAAGTAAAAGAGGCACAAAGATAAAGCAGCAAACAGCCAACCGTTAGGGAAATCTAATCCAGCCTCTGAATATGTAATAATCCAGATGGTGCCGATGATTCCAAACATCAGAGTTCTGGCAACATTTGAGAAAATGCCAGTCAAATCTGACATTTCATTTTGAGCCTCATTAAAGAGTTCAGCCTTAAAATCTTCAAGTTCTTCGTCAGGGGATTTCTCTTGAAACTTTGGATTTGTATTTGCTTTGTTTTTCTGCTTCTGCGCGGTCACGATCGTCTTGGTTGACGGGCTTGTCGTTTCCTGTTTTTTTGCTGTCATTTCTCATCATCAATTATTGTTAAGGTTATTGTAAAAAGGCGGACACACTACGTCCGATAATTAGGTTAAAATCATGTTGTAAGGACCAAGATAGTAAAAGGTTTTTAAACTATGGGTCCTGTGAACAAACTTTTTTGTTGGTGCAAAAGTTTGAGGGATGTGCTGTGACGCAAAGGGGTCGTTTTTGGCAAAACAGTACAAATGGGGTCAGGCCTAGGGTGTTAAGTTAACATTTTCATTTTAGCTCACTTTTTTGAGCAGATTGAGTCTTTTAATGGAGGGGTTAGGCAACAGGTTGTCGGCCCTCCATTTCTTTATGTCATACAGTCTG
>JAZMZT010000134.1:0-9958 GCA_045586125.1 Bacteroidaceae bacterium
GAATCAGCTCGTATGGTTTATCGTCCGTCTTGGTACTGTAGATACCGTCCTTGTTGATCTTGGCCTTGATGTTACGGTCGGCTGAGCAACTTACACCCAGACCTATGGGGCAGCTTGCGCCGTGGCGCGGCAGACGTATTACGCGAACATCGTGTGCCATATACTTACCGCCGAACTGTGCACCCAGACCAATCTTGTAAGCCTCCTGCAACAGCTGCTTCTCAAGCTCAATGTCACGGAATGCTCGTCCGGTCTCATCACCGGTGGTGGGCAGACTGTCATAGTAGTGGGTCGATGCCAGCTTGACTGTGAGAAGGTTCTTCTCGGCACTGGTGCCACCGATTACAAATGCGATATGGTAGGGAGGGCAGGCTGCTGTACCCAGGCTCTTCATCTTCTCAACCAGGAAGGGAATCAGTGTGCCGGGGTTCTGGATACGTGCCTTGGTCTCCTGATACAGATATGTCTTGTTGGCTGATCCGCCGCCCTTGGTAACCATCAGGAAACGGTACTCCATACCCTCGGTTGCCTCGATGTCAATCTGGGCAGGCAGGTTGCACTTGGTGTTCACCTCATTGTACATATCCAGGGGAGCGTTCTGGCTGTAGCGCAGGTTCTCCTCGGTATAGGTCTTGAATACGCCCTCTGACAGAGCCTCCTCATCACAGAATCCGGTCCATACCTGCTGGCCCTTCTCACCGTGGATGATAGCGGTACCGGTATCCTGGCACAGAGGCAGTTTACCCTTGGCCGATACCTCTGCGTTGCGCAGGAATGTAAGTGCTACGTATTTGTCGTTATCTGATGCCTCGGGGTCACGCAGTATCTTGGCAACCTGCTCGTTGTGTGAGCGGCGCAACAGGAAACTTACATCGCGGAATGCGGCATTGGCCATCTTGGTCAGACCCTCCTTCTGAACCTTCAGAATGGGTTTGCCCTCAAACTCGCTTACGCTTACATAATCCTTGGTGAGCAGATAGTACTCTGTCTCATCCTTGCCCAACTGGAACATGGGCGCATACTTGAAATTTGCCATAATCTATTTTGTTGTTTTAATTATTCCATATCCGGATAGAGGAAGTCGTTGTAGGGGTACTTCTGTACGTGCAACTGCTTGACTCTGTCGTATAATACCTTTCTCATGTTCTCAATGCCCGTCTTCTTGAGGGCCGATACAAACAGGCACTCGCCGTTCAGGCGACCCATCCAGGTGCGCTGCAACTCATCCATCGTGATGTTCTCACGTGTGACGGGCGTGAGGTCATCGGCCTCTTTCTCCACCCAGGTGTAGGCATCGGTCTTGTTAAAGAGCACGATGGTGGGCTTTTCGCCGGCGCCAAGGTCGGCCAGGGTCTTATCGACCACCTTCATCTGGTCCTCAAAGTCGGGGTGCGATATATCTACCACATGTATCAGCAGGTCGGCCTCACGGACCTCGTCAAGGGTGGATTTGAATGACTCCACAAGGTCGGTGGGAAGTTTGCGGATGAATCCTACGGTATCTGAAAGCAGGAACGGCAGGTTATCAACCACCACCTTGCGCACTGTTGTGTCAAGGGTTGCAAAGAGTTTGTTCTCGGCAAACACATCGCTCTTGGAGAGCAGGTTCATAAGGGTGGATTTGCCTACGTTGGTGTATCCTACCAATGCTACGCGGATCAGACGGCCGCGGTTCTTGCGCATGGTTGATTTCTGGCGGTCTATATCGGCCAACTGCTCCTTAAGCCAACTGATGCGCTTGGTAATGATTCGGCGGTCCATCTCCAACTGGGTCTCACCGGGTCCGCGCAGACCTACCGTACCCTTACCGCCACCGGCGCCGGAACCACCGCCCTGACGTTCCAGGTGGGTCCACATTCGCTGCAGGCGGGGCAGCAGATAGCGATACTGTGCCAGTTCCACCTGAGTCTTGGCGTGGGCTGTCTGGGCTCGCATTGCGAATATATCCAGAATCAGCGATGTGCGGTCCAGGACCTTAACGCCCAGCACGCTCTCTATGGCAGACATCTGCTTGGCGGTCAGTTCGTCATCGAATATGGCCATACCAACCTCATTCTCCATGTCCTCCATGCGCTTTATGTAGTCACGCATCTCCTCCAGTTTACCCTTGCCCACGTATGTGGCGGCAAGTGCCTGGGGTATCTTCTGCGTGAATCGGCGCATCACGCGCACGCCGGCGGTATCGGCCAGGAACTCAAGTTCGTCAAGATACTCCGTAGTCTTGCGCTCGTCCTGATCCTGTGTTATGATACCCACCAGTATGGCGGTTTCGGCCTTTTTCTCAGTTATGACTTGAAACTCTTCCTTCATCTGTCTGCTCCTCCCAATACTATTACAATCTCACCCTTGGGCTCGTGGGCCTTGAAGTGAGCAAGTACTTCACTCAATGTGCCGCGCACGCACTCCTCATGCACCTTGGATATCTCGCGGCATACTGCAACGGGGCGCTCCGGACCAAATGCTTCAATGAACTGCTCCAACGCCTTGACCAGGCGGAACGGAGACTCGTAGAAGATAATGGTGCGCGGCTCATCCTTAAGCGCGGCAATGCGGCTCTGGCGGCCCTTCTTCTGTGGCAGGAAACCCTCAAAGAGGAACCTGTCACAAGGCAGGCCCGAGTCAATGAGCGCCGGCACGAATGCCGTAGCGCCCGGCAGGCACTCCACATCAACGCCCTGCTGAACACACTCGCGTACCAGCATGAATCCCGGGTCCGATATGCCCGGCGTGCCGGCATCACTTATAAGCGCCACAGACTCTCCGGCCATAATACGGTTAGCCATAGCGGCCGATGTCTCATGCTCGTTGAACTTGTGGTGTGACTGCAGCGGCTTATGGATGTCAAAGTGCTTGAGCAGCACTGAACTGGTACGGGTATCCTCGGCCAGGATAAGGTCAACCTCCTTAAGGATGCGTAACGCCCTCAAGGTTATGTCCTCAAGATTTCCCACCGGTGTGGGTACCAGATATAGTTTTCCTGCCATCGTGTATGCGCGCGTGCGTTGCAAAACACAAAAGTAGGCAAAATCCCCGTAACTGCCGTATTTTTTGCGTAAGTTTGCATTTACAACAAAGAAGAATCATGGCTGAAAAAAGCAAAGCTGAAGATTTTATTTTTGCGGCCGGAGTGTTGATCGTATCCTGGGTCATGCTTTTTGCCGATGCTCCGTTCCGTCTGGATTTCAAGGAGCAGATAAGCATATTCCTTTTTGATGCAGACCGTATCAGTTGGTATCTCTCCAATCCGGCTGTCGTATCATCCGTAATAGGTGACTGGCTGACACAGTTCTACACCAACAGGGTTCTGGCCCCCACGCTGAGCGTCATCCTATTTGCGGCCATAATCATCGGCCTTAAAGACTTTTTCCGTAAGGCTGAACCCAACCGTCCCGACTGCCTGCCTCTTATGACCGTTCCTGTTTTGCTTGAGGGCTATTACATGACATTTCCCAACTATCCCGTATCGGCAACCGTAGGGCTGGCATTATCGGTGTGGGCTGCGGTAGGACTGGCATGCCTCAAGAATTCTAAATACAGTTTCCTGATTTACGGATTATCGGTCCCGGTCATGTTTGTAATTGCGGGAGCGCACGCATTCACTCTGGCACTTCTGCTTGCATTCCTTAAGCGTAAGGACGGCATCGTTTCTTTGCTGGCCATAGCAACGGGTGTGGTAATCCTGATAATATGCGGACGTTTTTATAACCTCACCCTTCTGCATACTTTCCTCTGGCCGGTTTGGCCCGGTTACATCATTCCGCATAAGGCTCTGATCCTGCTTATGCCCTGGCTGGTTCTGGCAGTGATGATCCTGGCGCTCTTTTATGAAAAAGTCATGGATGCCCGCTGGTTGAGGTACCTGTACCCTATGATATTCATTCTCGGTATGTCGGTGTCGGGCGCCTTAAAGAACGATGAACTGGAGCGTACCGTCAAGATAGGAACCCTGGCATATCACGAGCAGTGGAAAGAGGTAAGACTATTGGCTCAGCAGAACATGGGAAAACCATACTACGCATATTATTGGAATGTCTGCAATGCGCGTGAAGGCAGTCTGCCTCAGGATCTGCTCAAGGGCCGATGGTCTTTGCCTGAGAATGCGCTGTTCCTGTCTACAGGCAGGGGAGACCCCTATTTCTCAATGATGTATTTTACCGATGCGCTGTTGGAGATGGGCGATGTATCACAGGCTACAGACTGCGCGTTGCTTGCCCAGACCGTCATGCCGGGTCATTACTCCACCAGAATGCTGCGCCGTCTGGCTCAGATAGCAGTGGTTACGGCCGATTATGACGTGGCCCGCAAGTATCTGAATATACTGATGCGCACCCGCAACCACAGGGCTTGGGCCCAGGATCTGCTGGAGTCCATTGAAACTGACGATATTCCTAAGCAGTATCTGATATGGCGCTCCAGGACAGCGCCTAAAGACCGTTTCTTTGCGCAGGGCGATATAAGGTCATCACTTGCCATATTGGCTCAGGAAAGTCCGGATAACAAAGTAGCCGCTGACTATCTGCTCTGTTCCAACCTGCTTGAGAAAAAAGTCAACACATTTGTCAGCCTTTATGACAAGTATTATCTGAATTCCCTGGACAGGACATTCGTGGTTCCGGACCTTTATCAGGAGGCTCTGCTGGTTAACGTCAGTTCCCGGGAGTCTCTCATTGAGACAGCCCGTAAATACAGTCTGTCGCAGGATGTGGTTGATAAGTACATACATTTTATGGATGCCCGTTCTGCTGATCCCAATGTGCTTATCGATGAAGCCCGGGGTACATATTGGCATTACCTGATGGCAGTAAAACTTAACAACAATCAGCAATGAAACACAGAAACATCATATACCTGTTGCTGGCTCTTGTACTGGCGGGCTGTTCGTCAAGGCCGCAGGATACATTCCAGGGAATGTTCCCCGATTACACGGATATAACCATACCCTGCAACATAGCACCCCTTAATTTCAGGATTGCCAATGCATCGGCCATAAAGGTTCAGGTAAAAGGTGTCAACGGAGAATATAAGTTCAGCGGTCACCGGGGACTTGTAAAATTCCCCGTCAGAAAATGGCACCGTATGCTCAGTGCCGAGACCGGCAACACACTTACGGTAAACGTAACAGCCGGAGAGAACTATCGGGACTCATTCACATGGACGGTTGCACAGGACTCAATTGACAAATACATGAGTTACCGTCTGATTGAGCCTGCATATGAGGTCTGGAGCGGCATACAGATAGAGCAGCGTGACATGGAGAGTTTCGGCTCCCGCCTGTTGGGTGATAACCGCAACGCCGAGCAGTGCTGCATGAACTGCCACACCTCAAACCGCAACGGCACTTCATTCATGCACCTGCGCGGAGCCAAGGGCGGCACCATACTGACCCGTGGCGGGCGCAACTATAAACTCAACACCAAGACCGATAACACCGGCGGCGGAGTATACGGTGACATAACTTCCGACGGCCGTTACGCAGTATTTACCACAGCCGATATAACCTTTGCCATCCACAGCCGCACGGATATGAGGATGGAGGTGTATGATAAGCGGTCAGATCTGGTAGTGGTTGATTTTGACAACTTAACTGTCACCGACAGTCCGGCCACCAGCGGCGATGAATTCCAGGAGACATTCCCCTGCTTCAGTGCCGACGGCCGTACCATATTTTTTTGCCGTGCCCGACATCTCACACAGCCCGACAGCATAGACCAAATGCACTATGACCTTGCAGTAGTAGAGTTTGACCCCGAGACCGGCCGTATGGGTGACAGGGTGATAACCATAATTCCTGCAGGAGAGAACCTGTCATTCAGCCATCCCAAGGCATCACCCGATGGCCGCTGGCTTATGGTAACCGCCGCCCAGTACGGAACGTTCCCCGTCTGGCATAAGGAGAGTGAACTGTGGCTGATTGACCTGCAGACGCGCAGGATAGACGTGCTGCCGCAGGTAAACGCATACGGTGCCGATACCTATCACAGTTGGAGCGGCAACAGCCGTTGGGTGGCATTTGCATCCAAGCGTGACGACCTGGTTTACGGACGTCCCTACATCGCGTATATCGGACCTGACGGAAAGGCGGGTAAGCCGTTTGTACTGCCGCAAAAGGATCCGGACAAATATCTCACTATGCTAAAGTCATTTAACCTTCCGGAACTTTACGCTATACCTGAGATATACAACGCACGTGAGACAGCATCTTTTTACAAGGATGTTGAGGCTGTGCAGTTAAAATACAAACAGTAAAAATCATTGATATGGCATACAGGAAATTCAGGATAGCGCTGTCCAAAGGCTGGACATATATGATCTGCTCTCTGTCAGTGGCTGTATTGGCACTGGTGGGTTGCCGTAGCAAGAAAGTGGCCCAGGAACAGCAGGAGCCCGAGCCATTGCAGGATGCCACCGATGTTGTTGACGAGGAAGTCTCAACCCGCTCAGGTTCTCTGACTCAAACGCTCGTTCTGCCCGGTGATTCCAAGGAGGTACAGGAGATGATACGTCAGGTAAACAGCCTCAAGAAGGACCTGTCGGACCGTATGAACTCCGTAATCTACGGAACCCCAGAGGTAATGCAGCGCCGCGCTCAGGAGAACCGCGCCCTGAGAGCCCGGATAGACTCCCTTGACAACGTAATCAGTAAGGCCCGTCTCAAGTAAATGAATTCTCGTTTGGGCTTAGCCAGAAGACTGCTCCTGGAATCGGGCCGTGCCGCGTTCAGAACCCAGGTGCTGGAGCACAAACTCTCCCAACTTTTCTGGGAGTGCACCCTGCGCTGCAACCTTAACTGCCGCCACTGCGGTAGTGACTGCCGTAAGACCGCCGGTCTGGAAGATCCCCCCGTGGGTGACCTGCTGGGCGTTCTTGACAGCAGCCCCGCCGGTTTTGACCGCGGCAATTGCGTAGTGATAACCACCGGCGGCGAGCCTCTGGTACGTAAGGATATAGTCCAGGTGGGCGCCCAGATCAAACAGCGCGGATACCTGTGGGGAATGGTCACCAACGGAATGCTGCTCACACAGGACAAGGTGCGTGAGTTGGTAGATACCGGCCTGGACACCGTAGCCATGAGTTTTGACGGCTTTGAACCCGAGCATAACTGGATGCGCGGCAGTGACCAGAGCTTTAAGCGGGCCGATGCCGCTCTGGACTGGTTCAACGAGCATCCGGGTCTGACCTGGGATGTCATAACCTGCGTAAACCAGCGCAACTTCAATTATCTGAACGAACTCAAAGAGTACCTTATAAGCCGCCGGGTAAAAATGTGGCGCATATTCACCGTAGCCCCAATGGGCAGGGCTGTCACCGAGCCCGATCTTATGCTGTCCAATGAGCAGTTCGGCCAGTTGATGGACTTTATAACCATGGTGCGCCGCGAGGGCAGGATAGAACTCAATTTCTCATGTGAAGGCTTTGTGGGCCGATACGAGGGCCTGGTACGTGACCACCTGTTCCACTGCATAGCAGGAGTAAGCGTAGCATCCATCTTGAGTGACGGCTCCATATCCGGCTGCCTTAGCATTCGCAGCGACTACCACCAGGGCAACATCCACAAGGATAATTTCTGGCAAGTCTGGGAGAACGGCTTCAAGCCCTACCGCAACCGCCGCTGGATGAAGGCAGGCGAGTGCCGCCACTGCAAAGCCTGGCGCTACTGCCAGGGCGGCGCCATGCACCTTCGCGACTCCGCCGGTCAGATGCTCTCCTGCAACTACCTCAAGTTACTCCATTAGCGTAGTTTCGCAATGACGCTTTGGGATCGCCTCGCAATGCGTCATCTTAAGTGACGCATTGCGAAGTGATCTCAATGCGTCATTCTGAAAAACTCTCTAGTTAGGCAGTTTTTTTCGCTAGTTAGCGAGACATTTATTTCCTAATAAAGTTCCTAATAAGTGCAGGATAAACTACACGATAAATTGCACGATAAATACCCATTTATCGAATAAAGGCCTGTTCCTCTTTTTTTGTTAGTTGTTCATATGCGTTTATCACACCTGTTATTTGAGTAGTTTGCTCATATTCTCAATACATTTTTTCTTTTGTTCCAGATTAGGATGAACATAGAGATTGAGTGTAGTGCTTATATTAGAATGCCCCAGAAGAACACTTACAGTTTTATAGTCACACTTACTTTCTATGCAGCGTGTTGCAAAGCTGTGCCTAAGGCCGTGAAAACGCATACAGGGTAATCCAAGTTGCTGTTGGAGTTTGTTGAAGTAGACTCGATATGTACGAGGTTCGATAGGCTTAGGTGCATTTGAAAGCACATAAAAATCTCCACGCACAACCTTTTTAAGGGGACGTACAAGTGCTAACAGATCATGTGTCATAGGAACTTCACGAATAGAGTTCTTTGTCTTAGGAACGTCTTCAATTAGTTCAGTATAACGAGTATCTCCATCCACTATATAGATGCGCTGCAACGTCTTGTTTACATGTATAACACCCGATACAATATCAATGTCATTCCAACGGAGAGCGCAGACTTCACCGATACGGAGGCCTGCATTAAGACAAATATAGATACCCAAATTCTGAAAAGTAAAGTGTTCCTTTACATAGGCCATCAGCTGTCGCTGATTAGCAAGAGTCAGAACCTCAATATCCTGTTTCTCACGTTCAGTTGGAAAGACCAGATCCATCTGATGGGATTCCAGATAACCATGTTTAGCACCATAGCGCAATATCATTTTGAGAACCACCAGAATATCACGAACTGTCTTTTGACTGAGTCCCGATTCCAATTTGCGGTTAACAAAATCCTGGACAAGTTCTTCTATTACATCATCCACTCCACCAAGTTCCGGCATTAGATGACTCTGAATGATTAGGCTGTAAGCCGCATAAGTTGATTTCTTGACATACTGTTTCTTGTCGGCTTTCCAAAGCTCGGCAATCTTACCAAATTTTGTTCTCTGTTCCATAATTGTAATTGATTAAAACAGAAACAAAGTTCCGGCAAACAGTTTACTCCATCCTTAATGTCCCGAATTTGAGATTTCCTGGATTCAGCGAAGAATGGGATAGGAAAACGTTTGAACAATGTTGCGAAGGGTTCGATTATGGTATGAATGCAGCCTCCAAACCCTATGATGGCGTCAATGGTTATATTAGAATAACCGACATTGATGAGGTTACATTCTATTTCAAAAGAGAAGGAATTGTATCTCCAGACGCTGAAATAGATGAGAATTATCGTGTAGCTGAGAATGACATTTTATTTGCTAGAACCGGAGCAAGTACAGGAAAGACTTATTTGTACAAGCCTGAAGACGGCAAACTTTATTTTGCAGGATTTCTTATCAGAGCCAAAGTAGATTCAGAATATGATTCCCGTTTCCTTTTTTATCAAACTCAAACAAGACGATATAAGAAATGGGTCCAGATAATGTCAATGCGTTCTGGCCAACCAGGTATTAATTCTCAAGAATTTGCATCTTATCTTTTGAACAATCCAGAATTATCTGAGCAAAATAAAATCGCATCTTTATTAGAACTAATAGATCAACGAATAGTTACCCAAAGCAAGGTGATTGAAAAGTATGAATCCCTTATTAAGGCAATAAACGATAGTGTCATAAGTCGATTGTTGAAAGGAAAAGTTGTAAGTTTCAAGGATTTGTACGTAGAAGCAGGCGAAGGTGGAACACCATCAACCTCAGAACACAGCTACTACAAAAATGGTTCTATTCCATTTATTAAAATTGATGATCTGTCTGACAAATATTTGACCATTAATAAGGATTTCATAACTGAATTAGGTGTACAAAAGTCATCCGCATGGGTTGTTCCAGAAAACTCAATTATATATTCAAATGGTGCTACTATTGGAGCTATTTCCATTAGCACCTACCCTGTTTGTACAAAACAGGGAATACTAGGAATCGTACCCACATCAGACGTTAGAACAGAATACCTCTATTACTTTATGAGTTCTAGCTATTTCAATAAACAGGTG
>JAZMZT010000135.1:0-2198 GCA_045586125.1 Bacteroidaceae bacterium
TATCTGTTTCTGACCCTCAGGTGTGTAGACAGCCAGCGCTCCGCACTGTGATATGTAAGAGGCACCGTTGAACTTGCAACTCTGCCTGCGCTCCCACATTCCGTTCAGTGCAATCTTTCCGCCGTTACCGTCACTTACCTCAAGCTCACGTGGCACCACCGTATAACCGCATCGTACACCAGTGAATCCCGCTGTCTTTGAAAAACTGCGGAACTCAATTGCGCACTTCTTGGCTCCCTCAATCTCGTAGATTGAATGGGGAATTAGGGGATCACGGATGAATGCTTCATAAGCGGAGTCGTACATAATCAGAGAACCGTTCTCCAAGGCATAATCGACCCACTTCTTGAGCTTACTGCGGGTAATAACTGCACCCGTCGGATTATTCGGGTAGCAAAGGTACACAATATCCAGTTTTTCTGTAGGGATATCGCCCGTAAATCCGTTCTCTTCGTTGCAAATAATGTACCTGATGTTGAAACCGCGCATCAGGTTGGTATCAACATACACCGGATATACAGGATCGGTAATGCCGACCAGGTTATCGGACGACAGGATATCACCTATGTTTCCCGTATCACTCTTGGCACCGTCATTCACAAAGATATCCTCGGCAGAGAGTTCTACGCCAAGGGGTTCATAATCACCTTTTACTATAGCCTCCCTGAGCCACTGGTAACCGCGCTCGGGACCGTAGCCGTGGAATGTGGCCTTATCGGCACACTCATCGACAGCCTTGTGCATGGCGTCAATCACTGCGGGAGCCAGCGGACGGGTCACGTCGCCTATGCCCATACGGATGATGTCAGCCTCGGGGTGTTTCTCACTGTATGCCGCAACCCTCTTGGCAATGTCAAGAAAGAGGTATCTCTGCGGCAGTTTTGAAAAGTTCAGATTAGCTTTAACCATTATTCTGTAACTGTTCCGTCAAATACAAATTCTGCGGCACCGGTCATGAGAACCTCCTTTGTCTCAGGATCCCACTGGACCGTCAGCGTGCCGCCGTCCATTATCACATCACAACCGTCAGTATCGGTATATCCCTGCATGGCCGATGCCACCGCCGTAGCGCATGCACCGGTACCGCAGGCAAACGTGATGCCGCTGCCGCGCTCCCAAACACGCATACGTATATGCTTGCGATCCAGAACCTGCGCAAACTCAATGTTTGCACGGTCCGGGAACATGCTGTGGTGCTCCATAAACGGCCCAACCTCATCCACACGGGCCTTCTCTGCATCGGTCACGAACATAACCAGATGCGGGTTGCCCATATCTATGGCTGAGCATACGGTAGGACCTTCACCCACATTGAGCGTCTCGCCTACCAGCGTGCCTGAGCCGTGATTCACCTTAAGCGGCAGTCCCTGGCCCATGTTGACGGTAACCGTATCAACCGTTCCGTCCTTGGCCAGATGCAGTTTGAGTATCTTGATACCTGAAAGGGTCTCAAGCCTGATCTCGGTCTTATCGGTCAAACCCTTGTCATGAAGGTATTTGCCGACACAGCGCGCACCGTTTCCGCACATGCGTGCCTCAGAGCCGTCAGCATTGAAAATCCTCATGCTGAAATCGGCAATGCTAGACTTACCTATCATGATAAGCCCGTCCGAGCCGATACCCTTGCGGCGGTCACTCCAGCGTATGGAGAACTGCTCGGGATTGGCTATGGGACACTCCATGACATTGACATAGATGTAGTCATTGCCAAGGCCCTGCATCTTTGTGAAACGGATCACGCCCATATCATTTGTTTTTAAGGTATGCGTCAACCTGTGCGGCCACCTCACGTCCGCTTGCCAGAGCCCTTACAACCAGGCTGGCTCCGTTCTTGGCATCACCTGCCAGGAACACATTCTCAGCGTACTGAGGATGCTCGGGCTTGAGGAATCCCATAGCCAGCAGCACCATATCGCACTCAATTATCTCCTTGTTGCCCGTAGGTTTCATCTGGGGACGGCCGCCGTTAGGATCCGGTACCCACTCCACAGTCTCAACCTCAACGCCCTTAAGATTGCCCTTGCCGTCATCCAGGAACTTGTTGGATGTAAGGCACCAGCGGCGCTCGCAACCCTCCTCATGACTGGTTGTGGTTTTGAGAATGTTGGGCCACTGCGGCCAGGGAGTTGCGGGGTTGTAACCAACCGGGGGCTTGGGCATGATCTCAATCTGGGGAACGCTTACGGCACCCTGACGAT
>JAZMZT010000136.1:0-3755 GCA_045586125.1 Bacteroidaceae bacterium
TGATAAGGAAAAGCGCTATCCAGCTGTTCAGGAACACAAGGAAACAATCCAGCAACAGGATGAACCAGTAAGGAACTGCCTTTTTAGTAAAATACCAGTCGGTTATGTTCTTGAAAAAATGCTTCATTTACACCGAGTTAGAATGAAATGATTGTAAAATTTCACAAATGTAAACATTTTTGCGCGTTCAAATGCTATTCTGGAGCCTATTTTTATTCACAGGTACATATTTAACTAAACAAGATGCGGCTTATGCCTTAAAAGTTGTAAATTTGGGGCCGCTATGAAGAAATCATTACTGACACCAATTAAATCGCTGTTGATAGCAGCTATTACTGCAGGTGCTCTCTGGGCCTGCCAGGACGAAAAGCCGGAGATTCATTTCCCTGATCCCGTAATTCCCCAAAAGGAATTCAAACACATAGAAACCCTTACCCCCGATACACTTACGTTCAACGAGGGTGACAGTGCCGTATTCCGCATCAGCACCATACCGTACAACCTTCTGTCGCGTCAGAACGTCAAGGTCCAGGTGGCCGATACCGCCGGTGCCAAATATGAGTTTGCTCAGATAAAATCTTACAAATTGAGTAAGGACAGCATCTGGAACATAGTCATGAATATGACTTACGGAATGAAGTCCGGCGATATAATCTCTGTCATGGTGGCCGATGCCGACACCGTAATGTACTCTGATGAGACCGTGCTGAGCATGATTCCCAAGGCCGCGGCTACCTATTATGATGTGGCCATAGCCAACAGGGAGTCTGTCGCTGCGTTCATGCGCGGTGGCAAGGCTACCCTGAGCGTGCGCACCACCCCGTGGGATATGCTGTTTACCGACAGCATCGGCCTTATTGCCCTTGCCGATACCCTGGGCGCACCGGTTACTGACAAATTTGCAATTGACAGCGTATTCTTCAATCCCAAGGACAGCACCTGGAGCGTGGTTACCAACATACTGCAGACCAGCATCAGGAATGATTACCTGACTGTTCTGCTCACCACCCCTGACAGCGTGCTCATGTCCAACCGCGTCAATCTGAAACGTGTCACGATTGAGATGACATCGGTCAAGATGAGCAACAACCAGAAGATGAGCCTTAGCGGCAACAGATTTACCGGCTGTCTGCCTACCGTAACTGATTTCTCACAAGAGAGGTTCCTGTTCTCACATGACGGTGACAAGGTTACCATTGGTGACAGCGTTATGGTAAACAAGGAATTCAATACTGTCGATGCCCGCCAGCCGTTCACGGTTTCCGTCTGGAAATACGATGCCCATGTTGAATACACCGTAAGCGTGCACAACACAGGCCTGCCCGTAGTCAGGATTGATACCAAGGGTAAGTCAGTGACAAGACGTGACACATGGGTTGACGGTATGTCCATCCGCATTGAACTGCCCGACGGCACCATTGATTACATCAGTGAGGACTCACTCAGCATCAAGGGCCGCGGAAACGGAACCTGGACCGAGACCAACAAGAAGCCCTACGCTCTTAAGTTGGGCAGAAAGGCCAAGATTCTGGGTATGCACAAGCAGAAGCGCTGGTGTCTGCTGGCCAACTACAAGGACCGCACCCTGCTGCGTAACGATGCCGCATTCTGGATTTCGCGCCACACCAAAATGCCGTACACTGTGAGCGGCCGATACGTTGAGCTTGTATGGAACGGCAAACACATGGGCAACTACTACCTGTGCGAGCAGATAAGGATTGACAACAACCGCGTTGACATTGCCCAGCCCAAACTGAATGATCCCGCAAACGGCGGTATCCTGATAGTTATTGATGATTTCCTGGGTAATTACCAGGCCGATATGGCTGACAAGAGTCCCATGGTAGGATTCCGCAGTACCGGAGCAGGCAACCGATACAAGGTGCCTTACACACTTAAGGATCCTGATGAGGATGAGAACGGCAATCTGCTTACGTCAAGTTCACCCACATACACCTACCTTTTCAATTACGTCAAGGAGATGGAGGATGCCATTTACGCACTCAAGACCAACTCTGACAATTCAAAGGTAAAGAAGTATCTGGATTATGACAGAGCCATAGACTATGTCCTTATCCAGGAGATCACCATGAACCACGATTCATACAACACCTGGCCCGGCAACGGCCCGCATAGTGCCTATGCATACAAGGACTCCTGCGGTCTGCTCTGCTACGGACCTGTCTGGGACTTTGACTACCACACATTCACCCTATACAATGACGCTGCATATGACAGTCCCAGCAGCAATGAGAACTCCAGACTCTACCAGTGGGAACTCCTTTCCATGGCCAACAAGAAAAAGAACGGCAGTGACAACAAGTATTACTTCTCAGACCTGGCCAAGTATGACCCGGAGTTCAGGTCACGTCTTGTTGCACGCTGGAACGAATATAAATATGTATGGAGAGACAGCCTGCCCGTATACATTGACATGATGTCAGACTCTATCCGCGAATCGGCCTCTATAAACTTAAGCGTATGGGCCGAAAACACCAGCCTTACAAACTACAGGCAGAACGGTGATTACAATCTCTCGTACCAGGAGGCTGTCAACGCTATGAAGACGGCGTTCAGAAAACGCTGGGAGTGGATTGACGCCAACATAACAACACTTGGAATGAATTAAATAAACCATATAACCTTAAAAACCATTATTTACTATGAGACAGAAGAAGTATTTGCTCCCTGAAAGCGAGATTCCAACAGCTTGGTTCAACATCCAGGCTATTATGCCTAACAAACCTCTTCCTTTTCTGCATCCCGGAACACGTCAGCCTCTGAAGCCTGAGGATCTGTACCCCATCTTTGTACAGGAGTGCGCCAACCAGGAACTCAACCAGAAAGATGAGTGGATTGAGATACCCGAGGAAATCCGTCAGCAGTATGCATCATACCGCTGCACTCCGCTGGTTCGTGCTTACGAACTTGAGGAGGCACTTGGTACCCCTGCACACATATATTTCAAGAACGAGAGCGTATCGCCCGCAGGTTCACACAAACTGAACTCTGCCCTTGCCCAGGCCTATTATGCCAAGAAGCAGGGCGTTACCAACCTGACCACCGAGACCGGTGCCGGTCAGTGGGGCGGTGCCCGGTCATACGCCACCAAGAAATTCGGCATTGACTGCGCAGTATATATGGTTAAGGCCAGTTACAACCAGAAGCCTTACCGTCGCTCTATCATGCAGACTTTCGGTGCCGCCATCACTCCCTCACCCTCTATGTCAACCCGCGCCGGTAAGGACATCCTGACCGCCAACCCCAATGACCAGGGTTCGCTGGGTTGCGCTATTTCAGAGGCTATCGAGTTGGCAGTATCTACCCCCAACTGCAAATATGCTCTGGGTTCTGTACTGAACCACGTGTGCATGCACCAGACCGTCATCGGCCTTGAGGCTGAGAAGCAGATGGCTCTGGCCGGCGAGTATCCCGATATCGTAATCGCTTGCTTTGGCGGCGGTTCAAACTTCTGCGGACTGGCTCTGCCGTTCATGCGCCACACCATCAAGGAAGGTAAGAAGACACGTTATATCGCTGCCGAGCCCGCATCATGCCCCAAGCTCACCCGCGGTAAGTTTGAGTATGACTTTGGCGATGAGTCAGGTATGACTCCGCTGCTGCCCATGTACACTCTGGGTCACACCTTCAAGCCCGCAACCATCCACGCCGGCGGTCTGCGCTATCACGGTGCAGGTGTTGTTCTCTCTCAGCTTATGAAGGACGGCTACAAGTCGGATCGTAGCCATGTCGTT
>JAZMZT010000137.1:0-8554 GCA_045586125.1 Bacteroidaceae bacterium
TCCAGAAGATGTTGAACACCTTGTTCTGGCGGCGGCTCTCAATGCCGCAACCGGTATCCTCCACATACAGTTCAACACTCTCCTCATTCAGGTTATAGCGCCAGCCCAGCCATACAGTACCCTTGCTGGTGAACTTGAATGCATTCTTGATGTACTGGCCCAGTATGGCCTGGACTCTGGCCGGATCTACCACAGCATATACATTCTCGCGGCCCTCTTCAAACTTGAATTGAAGCTCTTGCGGGACATTCTGTGACCATTCGTCAAAGATACTTTTCATAAGCGGTGCAATCTCGGTCTCCACCGGGTTGACATCGACCCTGCCGCTCTCAAAACGCGAGAACTGCAGGATATCCTCAATCATCTCACCCAGAAGAGTAGAGTTCTCACGAATCAGCTTGACTATCTCCTCACGCTCATCACCCTGTATCAGGCCGTCATCGGTACTGAGCAACTGGGCGAATCCCAGAATGGCGTTGAGCGGAGTACGTATCTCATGACTGATATTCATCAGGAAGGTCTCCTTGTTGGTTATCTCCTCGGCCACAAGGGCAGCCTCCGTCATATACTCGTTGTAGAGTTCGGTGTCATTGATATCTATCACTATGCCCGACAGGGACTCCAGCATCTCCAGTCCGTGCTCATCGGGATCCGTTTTCAGGCTGGGCCTGAACTGCCACCAGCGGTAACTGGCACCGCCATCCCTGGTAAGACGGAACTTGCGGGCTGTGACGGGTTTGCCCGATGCCAGCGCGGCCAGCAGTTCTGAAATGGCGTCCGAATCATCAGGATGAAGCATGGGCTCCAGTTCCGTAAGGTCATCGGGAGAACTTATGACTATACAGTCAGCGTTCTGAAGGGCCATGTCAAGCATCATCCGCTCATTGTCAATCTCTTCAAGGGCTTCCTGCAACTGTACGTCCTTCTTACGGAAAAACATATACAGGACTGACAACAGCGCAGCCAGAAACAGCAATATGTCAAATATGATAAAGAGCACATATCTGACAGGGTGCTGTACGCGCCACGGAGCATTCACTATGACAAAGTCATTACTGAAGTCATCATAATCAAGATTAAGGAGTTCCATGGCTCTCCATGACATATAATAGCCCGCTTCATGCTCCTTAATGGGCAGGCTTCCGGCCGCCTCACCCTTCAGGATGCGGGCCACATATGCGGCCTGGTCCTTTGCAATCGTCTCATAAGATGCAAAATATCCGCACAGGGAGCGGCGTGAGCCGTCGGCAAAACCGTCCCTGACGGCACTGAACTGCGGTTTAAGCGTTTTACTGAGAACCTGCTCGTTCTCTATATCCCTCTTTACGGTAAGGAACGGAGTCCTGGTCAGGCTGTTCAGTATCTTGACTCTGTGAGTATGATAGTCTCCGTCACTGCGGTAGTCATTCAACTCGGGTGAGGCGTTGGAGAATACGTTTATGAAGATGGAGTCACGGTATCTCTCGGACAACTGTTCCAGAGACAGGTCCTTTACGTGATAATCCATATTGTTCACGTACGGAGGACGGTTCAGTTCACTGCGCAGACGCTCCCTGATTCGCTTGTCATAATCGGTCGTATCAAGTTCAATGACCACCACGTTGGAATACATAGGTATTCCGGGCACAGCAGTGTACGGAGCCATCCGGACCGCAAGTTCAATGTTGCGCTGCAGATTCAGCAGATCCGTACATACGGCCGTATTGTTGCTGCGTCTTATCAGCGGCCAGTCAGGGCAGCGCAGTCCGGCCGCAACCATGGGAACGCTGTCAACCGGCGGCAGCCACCTGGTGTACTCACCCTGAAGATACAGACTCAGCGTACGGTCATCGATACAACAAAGCACATCCGGCACCCAGTTCTCCTTGTTCAGGCGTTCAAGCGATGCCTCAAGGGCTTCAGACTGTGCCATGTCAAGATGGCCCGATGAATAGACATTGCGGATATCGGCCTTTATTCCGTTCCGGGAAAGTGACTTGGAAAGAGTCTGCTCATATATCCTGTAATTCTGGAATACCGAGTCATACACGAACAGGCAGAGCACATTATATGTCCTGTCTACGTCAGGGCTCCCCCTACGTTCACCGGAGCATCCAGGCAGAAGCGTCAGCAACGCCAGCAGCATGACAGCAAGATATCTGACCGGTCTCATAAGGCTGAATCGTTTTGGGGTTTGTCAATAGGGAGGCGGAACCAGAAACGGCTTCCCTCACCAAGTTTGCTTGTAAAGCCGTACTCTCCGTTCTGCTTCTCAATGATTGAGTAGCAGATATCCAGTCCCAGTCCCGTACCTTTGTAATTACCCTTGGCCATACCGAAACGCTGACGGACCAGTTTGCTGTCCTCCTCACTGATACCTATGCCGGTATCCGTCACATAGACTTCTATGCATCCCTCTTTCTCAAGAACCGTCCACCCTAAGGTCACGGATCCCTGAAGGGTGTATTTGAAGGCATTGCTCAGGAAATTGTTTATAACCTGGCTGGTACGGATGGGATCGGCCATAATCATCACGTCATCCCCCTGATACGGCTCAAACCTGAACTTGAGATGCGAAGGACAGAGTATACGGTTGGTGTGGTAACTGTCATTCACCAGTTTGGCGGTGCTGATGCGGCGGATCTTGAAAGACATGGAGTCAGTACTGTCGGCCGGTTTGCGCACTGCCTCGTCAATAAGGTCAAGCAGTTGCTCGGTGTTGTCCTGGATAAGCGATGTGAACAGCACCTTGTCTTCGGGGCTGCACCCGTCAGCAAGCAACTGGGCAAAGCCCGATATGGCATTGAGCGGGGTACGTATGTCATGAGTGATGTTTGCTATGAAGTTCTCCTTTGAGATAACCTCCTCTGCCCTTACGGCCGATTCCTGAAGCGTCTTCTCAAACTCAACTATCTTGTCAACGCTGACGGCAAAGCCAATCATCATGTTCTCGTTCCTGCGGTAGGAGACTTCCCACCAGTGCCAGACGTCGTTGAGCGTCTTGGCGCGGATTCTCACCTTTGACTTCTCAGTATCGGCAGGAGCAAGTCCTGTGCAGATATCAAATGATCCGTAACTCTCAGGGGCCACGAACTCCTTACGGTACTCTTCTATCTCAAACTCATGGGTAAACCGTTCGCTGCGGGAACTGTGAAGGAAACCAATCCTTCCGTCCCAGACCTTGAAGAAGAATGAATCACTGCCCTCAAGCACCAGCAGACGCCGCTGCGCCTCCTTCTTGAGTAGTGCCAGAGCCTCTTCACGCTGGGTATTCCTCTTGCGGAAACGGGCACTTGTAAGGAAGGATATCAGTCCTGCCACCATAATGACGCCCAACGCTACCAATGAGACGAACAGTGTTCTGTTGGCCACCACGAAAGGTACGTTTATTATCCTGAACTGCTCCTGGTAATCGTTGTAACTGAGAGGGGGATCCATCTGGATCATGGCGTTCCAGTCCATATAATAATCCTTCTGATGGGTCTCAACCGGCATGTCCTTGGGATTCTCACCGTTCAGGATGCGGACTGCCGAATACACCTGATCGGCAATCTGTGTCTCCACGCTGGCAAAATAGCCGCACAGGTACTTGGGGCGCTCGTAATAATTCTGCACCGTCTCACGCTCATTGGCACCCAGAAGGTTGCTGAAACTGCCGAACTCTTCACGTATACCGGTAATCTGAGGTATGCGGGTCAGGTCAATGAGGCTGTTGCTGAACAGGTCATATTTCACCTGGATATGTCCCTGACGTCCTTCAAAAGTGTAGGATTTGCCTAAATCCGAGTTCCTGAGCCCTTCATTTATCTGTTCCGCGTTGTCATCGGCCCTTAAACGGCGGTTTCGCTCGGGATCGGCCATGGTCACGAAGCTGACAATTATCTTGTCTGAATACTTCTCTGATGACAGATCGGAGTATTCAAGGTGGAAATCAGAATTGTTTATGAATACCGTTGAATCCGCAATGTTGGCGTAAAGCCTATCCCTGAGTTCATCCTGATACCCTCCCCAATCCAGTTCCACGATAGGGCTGCCGGGATAGTTCAGGTTCCTGTACAGGTTACAGTTGGCGGCAAGGTCAACCGGGTCACGCCAGCCTGTCACAAACGGATAATCCTGATGTACGAAAGTTGCGGCCGATACACCCGCAAATACTGATGGTATGGTCTGCAGAAGGGCATCCTCTTTCTCCAGTATGTAATGGAAAGCCAGGTCATCATTAATGAGAAGGATATCAGGATTATAACCGAGGACGGTTTCTATAAAGCGGTCATTGCCGTTCTCATCCACAAACGGCGATTCCTTGTGGATAAGGTCCAGATAGATGTGGTGTATGCTCACGTGCATGCCATGGTGACGGAAGCGCCCCTCCATGTAAGTGCGGAAATAACTTCCCTCCTGCCCCATGTCACTGTAGGAATGCAGCACCACGACAGTATGGTCAGGATCCTTGCGGATGCCGGGGTTCATGCCGCAGCAGGCAAGTGACAGCAAGGCTATGGCGCAAAAAATCACCCGGATAATCCAACCCGAGCGGAAACAGTCCTTTTTCCAGCCTATAAATATCATCTCTGTCACTAGTATATCGCAAACTTAACAATTTTTTAAATAATGATCATTAAATGACTTAATAAAATGACGAACTTTGTAAAACCTGTTACCCATCTGTATGAAAGTAGTCTGCGATTCCGATATCCCCTTCCTCAAAGGGGCGCTCGAACCCTATTGCCAGGTAGTTTATGCCCATGGCAGTGAAATCTGCAGGGAAATGGTCGTGGATGCCGATGCCCTGGTCATCAGGACACGCACCCGGTGCGACGCAGCCCTTCTGGAGGGTACCAAGGTTCGTTTCATCGCCACCGCAACCATCGGCTATGACCACATTGACACACAGTGGTGTGAATCACACGGAATCACATGGACCAACGCCCCAGGTTGCAACTCATGGTCAGTCCAGCAGTACATAGGCTCCCTTCTGGTAACAATGTCCCGCACCCTGGGATTCAGTTTCAGGGAAAAGACCCTTGGCGTTGTAGGCGTAGGAAACGTAGGCAGCAAAGTGGCCCGTCTGGCGGTCCTGCTGGGATTCAGGGTGCTTCTTTGTGATCCTCCGCGCGCCCGCAGGGAAGGATCGGGCCAGTTCGTTTCATTGGATGAAATAATCAGCCGCAGCGACATAATCACCCTGCACGTCCCCCTTATCCGTGACGGAGAGGACGCGACATTCCATATGTTTGATGTCACCAGACTTGCCTCAATGAATCCGAACCAGATTCTTATAAACTCATCACGGGGTGAAGTTGTGGACGGTGCGGCACTCAAAAACGCACTTGCACAAAAGAAAATCCTTGCCGCATCGCTTGATGTCTGGGAGAACGAGCCGCAGATAGATCCCGGGCTGCTTTCACTGCTCTTTACCGGCACCCCGCACATAGCCGGATACTCCGTGGACGGCAAGGCCACAGGCACCACAATGAGCGTGCAGGCCTTAGGCAAGTTCTTTGACCTGCCATGCCGCGACTGGGAGGTGACTGAGGTCCCCCAGTCCGTACAGCCGTCAGAATTCAGCATAGATACCGCAGGCAAGACCCCGCAGGAGGTATTGGCCGATGCCATACTCCACACATACGATATCAGGACCGATGACGCCGCCCTCAGGGCCGATACAGCCTCATTCGAGAAGCAGCGCTCACACTACCCCGTAAGGCGTGAATTCCCCGCCTTCTGCGTCAGGACACTGAACGATGATACCGGCCGCTCCACCGTATTTCTGAGAGAAGCCGGATTCTATACAGATGATTAATAAAACCGCAAACAAATGAAATTAGGCAAGTATTCCTTCGGCATTGGCGACCGTTTCTCACATGAGGGAAAGGCTCAGTTGGCAGCACTCATAGAGGCTGCAGGCAAGTATCCGTTTGAGTTTGTCCCCGTTTGGAACAAGTCCAACCGCGAGCATCAGATAATTGGCACAGAGCCCGCCGACACACGTCGCGAGGCCGATGAAGCCGTAATGGCCATGGGCTACGGCAAACCCTACTTTGTGGATGCCGACCACATCAACATGAACAATGTGGACCGCTTCATGGACGCATCTGATTTCTTTACCATTGACGTTGCCGACTACATAGGAAAGCCTGCCGATGCAGACTCCGTGAGCAAGTTCATAGAGAACAATCTAAAATACGCCGGCACCCTGACCATCCCCGGCATTGAGGAACCTTTCAAGGTAGACAGAAGCCTGCTGGAGCAGTTGGCTGGAAAGTATCTCTTCGCAGCCCGGGAAGCAGGTCGGATTTACAGACACATAGCATCAAAGAAAGGTGCTGACAACTTTGTAACCGAGGTATCCATGGATGAGGTCGATGCACCTCAGACCCCCATTGAAATATTCTTCATCCTGAGTGCACTGGCACAGGAAAAGGTACCCGCACAGACCATCGCCCCCAAGTTCACGGGCCGTTTCAACAAAGGCGTGGAATACGTGGGCGACACCGTACAGTTTGAGAAGGAGTTCCGCGAGGACCTGCTCGTGATTGACTTTGCAGTAAAGGAGTTCGGCCTGCCCGAAGGACTCAAGCTTAGCATTCACTCCGGCAGTGACAAGTTCTCAATCTACCCCATCATGGGCCGTCTTATCCGCCAGTATGACAAGGGCATACACATCAAGACCGCAGGCACCACATGGCTCGAGGAGAACATAGGTCTTGCCCTGGCCGATGACCAGGCACTTGAACTGGCCAAGAAGATTGCCATCTCCGCGCTGGGACGCATGGAGGAACTCTGCATTCCCTACGCCACCGTCATAGACATCAATCCCGCAAACCTGCCCACCGCCGAGCAGATAGCATCCTGGGACGGCAACCAGTACGCCCGCGCACTGCGTCACAACCGGCAGGATCCGCTCTACAATCCGGATTTCCGCCAGCTTGTACATGTAAGTTACAAGATTGCCGCCGAACTGGCTCCGGAGTTCTACGCCGCACTTGAGCGCAATGCCGATGTCGTAGCACAGCAGGTCAAGGAAAACATCCTGGACCGTCACATAGCCAGACTTTTCTGAACTGATTATAAAAACCTGATTATATAACCTTTATGACTAACAAACCATTCATTCACGAGAATTTCCTGCTGCAGTCGGAAACAGCGCAGCACCTGTTCCATGACCACGCAAAGAAACTGCCCATCATTGATTACCACTGCCATCTCAATCCGCAGGAGGTAGCCAGTGACCACAAGTTCCGCTCCATTACAGAACTGTGGCTGGGAGGCGACCATTACAAATGGCGCGCACTGCGCACCAACGGAGTTGCAGAGAAATTCATTACCGGCGATGCATCAGACTGGGACAAGTTCCAGAAATGGGCAGAGACCATGCCCTACTGCATGCGCAACCCTCTCTACCATTGGACTCACCTGGAACTCAAGACCTGCTTCGGCATAGACAAGGTCCTGAACCCCCAGACCGCAAAGGAAATCTATGACGAGTGCAACGAGAAACTGGCCAGTCCCGAATTCAGCGCCCGCAACCTGATGCTGCACTACAACGTAGAGGCAGTTTGCACCACCGATGACCCCGTGGATTCACTTGAATACCACAAACAGATACGCGAGAGCGGATTCAAGGTAAAGGTGCTGCCCACATGGCGTCCCGACATGGCCATGACAGTAGAGAATCCCGCCGCCTACCGCGACTACATTGACAAGCTTGCCAATGTTAGCGGTGTAAGCATCAACTGCTTTGACGACATCGTAAAGGCCCTTCTGGTACGTCACAAATACTTTGAGGAGCAGGGATGCCGCCTGAGCGACCACGGAATGGAGGAATTCTATGCCGATGACTTCACGACCAAGGAACTGGATGAGATATTCAGCAAGGTCTATGGCGGAACAGCTCTGAGTGATACTGAAATCCGCAAGTTCAAGAGCGCCATGATGCTGGAGTTCGGCAAGATGGATGCCGATACCGGATGGACACAGCAGTTCCACTACGGCGTAATCCGTAACCAGAACACCAAGATGTTCAACCTGATTGGCAAGGACACCGGTTTTGACTCAATGGCACAGGTTATGACCGCCAAGTCAATGAACCGTTACCTGGACCGTCTGAACAGCATGGATAAACTGACCAAGACCATAATCTACAACCTCAACCCGTCAGATTTCGAGATGGTAGGCACAACCATCGGCAATTTCCAGGACGGCAGCGTACCTGGCAAAATCCAGCTCGGAGCAGGTTGGTGGTTCCTGGATCAGAAGAACGGAATGGAGCAGCAAATGCAGGTTCTGAGTATGCTGGGACTGCTTTCCAGATTTGTAGGAATGCTTACAGACAGCCGTTCTTTCGTTTCATACGCACGTCATGAGTACTTCCGTCGCATACTTTGCAACCTGATTGGAAATGATGTGGTTAACGGCGAGATTCCGTCAAGCGAAATGCCCCGTATTGAGCAGATGATTGAAGACATTTCATATTTTAATGCAAAAAAATTCTTCAATTTTTAAATTACATTTTTAACTTTGCGCGTAACCCACTATACTTATTCTAATAATAAGTAGTTTTTTTAATGCTTTA
>JAZMZT010000138.1:0-17969 GCA_045586125.1 Bacteroidaceae bacterium
CCAAACGTGCCGAAATACCCAATTTCCAATATGATGCCGCCACCCGCGGACAGATGCGTAACTCACTTACTTTACCTGCTGATGAAGTAAAAGCTCTCATTGATGCAGGTAACCAGTATGTAGTACGTTTCCTTATAGAGCCTGATCAGGAGGTTGAGGTAGATGACCTTATCCGCGGTAAGGTTACCGTCAATTCATCTGTTCTGGATGATAAGGTCCTCTTTAAGTCGGCCGACCAGCTCCCCACATATCATCTGGCAAACATTGTCGATGACCACCTGATGGAGGTCACTCATGTAATCCGCGGCGAAGAGTGGCTTCCCTCCGCTCCCCTGCACGTTCTTCTGTACCGTGCATTCGGTTGGGAGGATACAATGCCGCAGTTTGCACACCTGCCCCTGCTGCTCAAGCCTGAAGGTAACGGCAAACTGAGCAAGCGTGACGGAGACCGTCTGGGATTCCCCGTATTCCCTCTGGAGTGGCATGATCCCAAAACCGGCGAGATCTCATCGGGCTACCGCGAGAAGGATTATCTGCCCGAGGTTGTCATAAACTTCCTGGCCCTGCTGGGATGGAACCCGGGTGATGACCGTGAGATCATGACCATGGATGAGATGGTTGACCTGTTCAACCTTGAAAAGTGCAGCAAGGCAGGCGCCCGTTTCAACTATCAGAAACTCGTGTGGTTCAACCACGAATACATAATGCTCAAGAGCGATCGCGAGATTGCGGAACTGTTCAATCCCATTCTTGAAAGCCACGGTGTAAAGGCTCCCATGGAGCGTGTGGAGACTGCCGTAGGTCTGGTCAAGAACCGCGTCAATTTTGTAGGTGAACTCTGGGACAACTGCTCATACCTGTTCCAGGCTCCTACCCGGTTTGACGAGAAGTCACTCAAGAAATGGTGGAAGGACGAAGCTCCCAAGACCACTGCCGAACTGTGCGATTTCCTGGAGGCCCAGCCTGACTGGAACGGTGAGACGCTTGAGCCCAAGGTAATGGAGTGGATAGTCTCCAAAGGTTATGCTACAGGTAAGGTGATGAACGCCCTGCGTGTAACGCTTGTGGGAGCAGCCATGGGTCCGCAGATATTCTGCATCACAGATTTCCTGGGACGCGAAGAGACTTTAAGACGTGCCCGCAAGGCCATTTCGGAACTTTCCTGACATCAAACAAGAGATGATTATCTACACAATCGGCATTTACTTATATGCGCTGTGTATAAATATAGCGTCATTATTCAATAAGAAGGCCCGTCTTCTGATTAAGGGACACAATCATATCCTGGACACCATCAGGAGTCAGGTGGATCCCAATTCCAAATACCTGTGGTTCCACGCCTCCTCACTGGGTGAATTCGAGCAGGGCCGTCCGCTTATTGAGAGAATCCACAGCAAGCATCCCGAGTGCCGTATCCTGCTCACCTTCTTCTCGCCTTCAGGCTATGAGGTACGCAAGGATTACAAGGGTGCCGATATTGTCTGCTACATCCCGTTTGACACTCCCTTCAACGTCCGCAGGTTCCTGGATACCATCAAGATTGAGAAGGCGTTCTTTATCAAGTATGAGTTCTGGCCCAATTTCCTGAGGGGACTTTACAAGAGAAACATAGAGATATTCAGCATATCGTCAATCTTCCGTGACAACCAGTTGTTCTTCAAGTGGTACGGCCGCGGCTACGCCAAGGCGCTGACTTACTTCAAGCATCTGTTTGTACAGGACCGTCACTCAAAGGACCTGCTCAAGAGCATCGGCATAACCGATGTCTCAATCGTAGGTGATACCCGTGCCGACCGCGTTCTGGAGGTTGCAGCCGCATCAAAGCAGTTCCCCGTGATAGAGAAGTTCGTGAACGGAGACCCCACCTTCATAGCAGGCAGTTCATGGCCGGCCGATGAGGAACTCTTCATCCCCTACTTCCTGACCAAACCCGACTGGAAACTGATAATCGCACCCCATGAGATACATGAGGAGCACCTGGCTGAGATTGAAAGCCGTCTCAACGGACGTGATTACATACGCCTCTCAAAGGCCACATTAGAGAACATCAAGGGTTATGACACCCTCATCATAGACTGCTTCGGAATGCTCTCGTCCATCTACCGCTACGGACACATCGCATATATCGGCGGCGGATTCGGAGTTGGAATACACAATGTCCTGGAGGCTGCGGTATTTGACATTCCCGTGCTTTTCGGCCCCAACAACCAGCGTTTCCGCGAGGCTCAGGACCTGAAACATGTGAAAGGCGGTTTCGAGATAACCGATGCCTACACCCTGCGTATCCTGATTGACAAATTCATCAGCGATCCGGGATTCCTCAAGAAAGCAGGCAAGAACGCCGGTGACTACGTACGCAGCAGCAGCGGCACTTCAGACCGCATCCTCGGCGAGATAGGTCTCGACTAGCGTTTTAGGGTCAGACCCCTTTGCGTCGTAAGAAAGGTTGCTCTTTTAGCTACTTCTGTTACGACGCAAAGGGGTCTGACCCTGGTATAGCTGGATAGCTTATTTGTACCAGGAAGCGTACATGTGATAGTCGCGGGCAATGCGCTGATTCATCTCCTCGGCCTGAGCCGGATCCACATCCTTTATGTACTTGGCAGGAACCCCGGCCCAAAGGGTATGGGGCGGAATCACCGTCTTACCGGTCACAACCGATCCTGCAGCCACGATGGCACCCTCACCCACAACGGCATGATCCAGAACAACTGATCCCATTCCTATCAGGGCGTTGTCCTTAATCTCGGCACCATGGATGGTAACGTTATGACCCACCGATACATTATCACCTATTACGGTGGTTGAACGCTGGTAGAGAGTATGGATTACCGTGCCGTCCTGTATGTTGGTTCCGTTACCTATGCGGATGGAGTTGACATCGCCGCGAAGCACTGTTCCGAACCATATGCTGCACCCCTCTCCTATTACCACATCACCTATGATTGCGGCATTATCGGCAAGGAAACAATCCTCTCCGATTTTTGGGGTAAAGCCTCTGACTGATTTGATGATTGCCATATCCGGATATGTTTTTTTTCAGGTGCTAAAATAGTGCAACTTTTCTGAATTTATATTCCAATCTAACAAGTTATTGATTACTTTTGTGGTCCAAGACAAAAATAACGGACTTATATACTTAAAACAGCTATGAAGTTTTTGACAAATGAGAAACTGGTCATCTCTGGCGCAGCCGGTATGATCGGATCAAACATGGCTCAGACAGCCATTATGATGGGCCTTTCATCAAACATCTGCCTTTATGATGTTTATCTTCCCGGTCTGGAGGGTGTAGTTGAGGAACTCCGTCACTGCGCATTCCCCGGTGTCAACATCACCTTCACCGACAAGGTTGAGGAGGCTTTCAAGGATGCCAAGTACATGGTTTCATCAGGTGGTGCTCCCCGTAAGGCCGGTATGACCCGCGAGGATCTGCTGATTGGCAACGCCAAGATCGCCGAGCAGCTGGGTAAGGACATCAAGACATACTGCCCTGACCTGAAGCACTGCGTTATCATTTTCAACCCGGCCGATATCACCGGTCTGGTAACTCTGGTTTACTCAGGTTTGAAACCTTCACAGATCACCACTCTTGCAGCTCTTGACTCAACACGTCTGCAGAGCGCACTTGCAAAGCACTTCGGTGTTGCTCAGGACAAGGTTACAACCGCACGCACTTACGGCGGTCACGGTGAGCAGATGGCAGTGTTCGCATCAACCGCAAAGGTTGACGGCAAGCCTCTGACCGATATCATCGGCACACCCGCTCTTACAAACGAGCAGTGGGCACAGATGAAGCAGGATGTTATCAAGGGCGGTGCCAAGATCATTGAGCTTCGCGGACGTTCATCATTCCAGAGCCCCTCATTCGTTTCAATCGAGATGATCGGCGCTGCCATGGGCGGTGAGAAGTTCGAGTGGCCTGCAGGTTGCTACGTAAACAACTCACAGTTCCAGAACGTGATGATGGCTATGCCTTCAACCATCGACGCTACCGGCGTTCACTACACCGACGTTAAGGGTACCGCTACTGAGATGGCTGACATCGAGGCCAGCTACAAGCATCTTCAGGCTATGCGTGACGAGGTTATCTCACTTGGCGTGCTCCCCGCAGTAAGCGAGTGGAAGAAGTACAACCCCAACCTCTGATAAAACAGTTTTCCTTTATATCAGGAGCGTGCGGAAAATATCCGCACGCTCTTGTTTTTAATGGTGCATTTGTTTAGTTTTGTAGTGATATAAAGGGCATTACAATATGAGGAGATTCTTAGTTGTATCACTTGCATTACTATACACTTCCCTGATGTGGGCTGCCGGCGGTGTGACGATAACCCAAAGCACCATAGGCAACGGACTTGAAAGCCAGAATCTCAATGTTCTTGCAAAAGACAGGCTGGGCCGTCTGTGGGTAGGTTCTGACGTAGGACTATCCGTAATATCCAACGGTACCGTCACCAATATCAGGGAAATAGTTTCTGAAGGAGGACTTGTCATGCTGGGTAATGTAAACAGCATAGTCTGTACAGAGAACATCCTGCTGGCATCCGAGGACCGCATCCTTTGCTATGACCACAAAAACAAGTTCGCGGTTACGCTCAAATACAACGACATCATTCTCAAGACCAAGGATTTGCTGCTTGAAGGAGATGTGGCCACCTTCTATGACCCCAACATACATGCGCTCTTCTCATTTGACATGGAGAGTTCGGAATGCAGTATGGTTGCCTCGTTTCCCGATAAGGAAGACTTTGATTTTGTAAAGATCCTGCGCTCCGAATCAGATGCCTCCGTCATCTTCCTTGCCGATGACAAACTGGGTCTCTACAGGTTCAACCGTAACACAGGGACCATTGAACACGTACCGGGAACAGACAGCCCCATCATAGCCAAAGCCACGGCTATAGACAAGAGTAACATCATATGGCTCTCCGTTCCGTCTGAAGGTTTGAAAGGATACTACATCAACGGCAACTTTGAGAAGGTAGCCCAATATGACACCTTTACCGTAGGACTTCTTTCGGATGACATCTCACTCATCACATCGCTTCCCAACGGAAACCTGCTGACAGCCCACTCGGATGCAGGCATCTGCATCATAGACAGAAGCAACATCATTGACAATAACAAGGTCAGCGTGGAGGTTATCAACACCCTTAAGAACGTCACATCCACACTGGTCAACTCCGAGAACCGTGAGACGCTCTACGCCACGGCCGGCTACGGACTCATATCCATCAAGAAGACGTTCATCGGCCAGATACGTCATCTTTACGAGTATCAAGAAGGAATACTGGGTTTTGAAAACTACATATCGGCCCTTGAAGAACCCGGGGGTACCGTAATAATGGCAACCATGGGCAACGGTCTGACCAGGATAGACCCTGTCAACCAGCAGAGTACAGTATTGAAAGGTACTGAGAAACTGAAGGTTGTCTCCATGTGTCCCATTGATGATGATAACGTTTTCCTGATAGCGGATGAAAAGATGGGACTGCTCTTGTTTAACCGCATCCAGAACAGGGTAATGCAACGTGTTTCACGTTATCCCGATATCCCCACACCCTCATATGCTGACCTGAGGAACGTACAGTTGGCCCGTGCCGAAAACGGAGATGTCTTTATATTCAACTTCAGTTCACACCATTACGTCTACCGCAAAAACACTGCTAAAATTGAGGAACTGCTGTTGTTCTCACAGGATAATGAGGAAATCAGACTCATAGAGAATGTCTGCTCCACTCCCTATGCCGTATACGTCACTTACAGGGGAACCATCATAGAGATAAACTATTCCTCTCTTGAGAGCAGGTGCATCTACCAGAACAAGGATAAGGTCATACACAACATAACCTCCCTCAAGACCAACTCCAAGGGCGATCTCTTCTTTACCGAACCCGACGGACTGCACCGTTATGACCCGCGTTCCAACTTTGACGAGATTCTTGTGGAGACATGGGGTAACGGCCGATTCCTGAACATAGCCGTTGACACCAGGGACAGGATATGGTTCACTACCACCAATGAGTACATCCAGATGTATGATCCCTCCAAGAAGGAACTTCTGCTATACTCCATTGAGGACGGCGTACCCAGTTCCCGCTTCCTGAACTCATTCTCCCTCTGCACCAAATCCGGTATAGTCCTGTTCCCCAATTCAATAGGCATGGTGACCATCAACACCAACAGTTCGCTTATGATTGACACTCCGCCCGTTGATGTCATCTGCACGGCTGCCCATACCGAGAAAAAGGATTATTCAATACAGGAGATACGGAACTCCGTAAACACGCCCTTGAGACTGCCCACAAAATACAGGGAACTGAACCTGGAATTCTCGGCAAACTCATTCAACCCGACCTATCCCCACCTCATCATTTACAACATCTACAGGGATAACATACTGGTTAGGGCCGTCAGCACTACCGGAACCACCATAACCATCCCCAAACTGGATTACGGAACATATGACGTGGTAATCAGACAGGCTTACCGAAAAGGACTCAGCGAGCCGCAGACCATACTCACCTTCAGGGTTCCCAAACACTTCCTGGGTACCGTACCGGGTGTTCTCTCGGCACTTCTGCTGTTGCTGATATTCGGTTATTCCATTGCCAGGTTCTCAAGCAACAGGGAGAAGAACCGATTGGAGAAGGCCATAGCTGCCCAGGACATCAAGAACCGCGAAGACAAGATTGCGTTCCTTTCAAACATAGCCCACGAGCTGCGCACGCCGCTCTCGCTCATATACAACCCCGTAAAGGATTTCCTGCAGGAGAAATCAGTGGACGGTATCGATTACGAACGTATGGAGCGTATATTCAACCAGGTCAACAAGATGACCGTAATGGTCAACATGATCCTGGACAGCAGCCGTGCCGATGTCAACAAGGCCGATATCCTCATAGAGGAGGTTAACCTTAACGAGTGGCTCAACTTCCTGCTGGAGGATTACCGTATTGACTGTTACGGCAAGGGATTCAGCCTCAAGTTCATCATGGACAACTCCATAGGCATGGTATCCATCGACAAGAGAATCATTGAGACCGGACTCTCCAATATGGTGAACAACGCCATCAAGTACAGCAATCCCGGAACAGCCATCATTGTCAGCACTCAGAACACGGGCGACACCATACGTGTATCGGTCAAGGATCAGGGACGCGGATTCTCATGTGACCCCGAGGACCTTTTCAAGCGCTATTACAGGGACAATGTGGACAGCTCAATACCCGGCTACGGTCTGGGACTCCCCTATGCGAGACTGCAGTTGAGCCTCATTGGAGGTATCATGTCGGCATTCAACAACGAGGAAGGAGCGGGTTCAACCTTCTTCATGGAGTTCCCGTCGGCCCCCGGCAAGAAACACCCCTCTTCACATTCGGCATCAGGCTCGGCCCATAAATCCAAGGCCGCTGCAGACGATGCTCCGGACGGCATGCTGGAGGGCATGGCCCAGGATTTCGATACCAACGATATGACTGTGCTGTTTGTCTGTGCCGACAAAGAGTTGGCAGACTCCTTCTGCAATGAGTTTGAAGGTATGTTCAGGATGATCCACACAGCCGATCGGGGAAATGACGCCGTAACTCTGCTGAACAGTACGGACATAGACCTTGTGGTAAGTGATATCGATATACCCGAACCCGACGGATTTGAACTCTGCCGCTATATCAAGAGCACCCTTGATATCAGTCATATTCCTGTCATACTTCTCACTTCACGCAGCGACGAGCGCAACAAGAGTCTGGGTTACAAGATGGGGGCCGATGCATTCATCCCCAAACCGTATAACTTCAAGCAGATGAACACCATTATCCGCAGCCAGCTTGGCGGAAGGTTTGAGATAAAGCGTCAGTACAACTTTGGTTTCTTCAGCAAGATGAGTTCAGATCAGACCTTCAGCGTTACTGACGAGGAGTTCATAGGCTCACTCAACTCCCTGATTGAGCAGTTCATCTCTGATCCGTCACTCAATGAGGACTACATTCTCAAACAGACCGGAATGACACGTGCAATGATGCACCGCAAGATGAAGGGACTGCTCGGTACTGACCTGTCCAATTATCTGACAAGATTCAGGGTAAGCATAGTCAAGGATAAACTTACCGGCACTGACGAGGATCTGGAATCCATTGCAAAACAGACCGGCTTTACCAGCGTAGATGCCATGAGCAAGGCATTCAGGCGTGAGACTGGCAAGACATTGGAGGACATGAGGGAGCAATAAGTTATTTTTTTACTACATTAGCACAACAATCACAGATTATCGGCCATATGAAAAAGAGGTTTCTGACATTACTGTTATCTGCATTAACCTGTCTGACCGCAGGTGCGTTTTACACCCAGCAGGTACAGATATCCATTGACAAAGGTCTGAGTTGCAATGCCGTCAGGTCTTTTGCCAGGGATTCCTACGGAAGACTCTGGGTTGGAACCACCAACGGTGCCAACCTGATCTCAAACGGAACAATACGTCAGTACCAGTATTTCACCGTAGGCAAGGATGACATAGTTACCGGCGATGTCATATCTATAGGCTGCTCCAGACGTGCCCTCCTGGCTACCACCAACCATATCATTGATTTTGATGCCGAAAACGACTCTACACGTCTTGTCACCCATGAGGGCAAGATTCTGAGAACCGAATACATATTAATGGTAGGTGATTCGGCCTACTTCTACAATTTGCCGCTTGGCGCTGTGATGCTGTATGATATGAATACCTGCACCACACAGATGGTTGCCCAGTTCCCTTCAGAACGTCAGTTCCACTTTACCAAGATACTCAGGGTGTCAGATGACCCGAGCCAGTTGCTGCTCGTTGAGGATGACCGCGGCATTTACCATCTCAACACCTCTACAGGCGCTCTCACCCATATGGATCCGCTAGGATACAACATGATAAGCCGTACCGCATTCATAGACTCCAAGGATATTCTGTGGATTGCATACAAGGACAAGGGAATATCAGGATACTATGTGAAATCGGGGTTTGACATGATAGCCCATTATAACTCCCCTGCTTCAAGCCATTCAGAGGAAAACATAACATACATGGACGAACTCTCCGACAGCACCCTTCTTATCTGTGCCACCGTGAGCGGAGTATCGGTCCTGAACCGCAAGACAGGAAAGTACGATGTGGAGCCTTTCGGTAAGTTGGAACCCCTTCATGTATTGTGTGCCCAGGTCAACGCCCAGGAGAACGAACTTATTCTGGGAACACTTCATCGCGGAGTGATAACCCTGAAACGTTCATTCTTCCATAACATAAGCAACAGTCTTCCGGATCACGGACCCGAGACATACAGTATTCCCATTTCCGGATATCAGGAGAACGACGGAACATTCTGGTTCGGATCTGCGGGATTCGGACTCAGCAAGTATAATGAAGAGACCGAGACTCAGACCTTTTATCCCTCAACTGAAGGGATGAGGGTTTCCGGAATATGCAGTTTTGACAATGAGAACCTGCTCATAACAGACCGCTCACAGGGACTGTTCCTTTTCAACAAGAGAACCGGAAGGATTTCGCCCGCCCGTTTCATGGCCGATGCAGGTATCAACATCTCTTCATCAAGACTGACCAATCTCAAGACCATAACCACCCCTGACGGCGATATAATGCTGTTCAACTGCAACGGACGTCATTTCATATACCGCCGCGCCACCAAGGAGGTACGTGAGATATACCTCCAGAAAAACGGCGAGGAAAACCGGGGTGTGGTACTGGATGTCAAGGAACGTCCCTCACACGCAACGGTAGTTTGCAACGGATGTATCTATGAGATTGACTACAGGACCCTTCTGGCACGTCTTGTATTCCAGTCTCCCGAGGATGACCAGAGTGATATTACAAACGTGGTAGAGGATTCACGCGGTATCATCTGGGCTTGCTCTCCGGACGAGATAATAAACTATGACCCCAGAGCCAACAAGCTCTCAAAGGTAATGGACAACAAGGACTACGGAGTGTTCCTCTCCATGTCAATGGACCGTCATGACCACCTTTGGGTTGCCACTGACAAGTCCTTCATGATAATGATTGACACCAATGACAAGGATTTCAAGGATCCTTATACATATTACGGCAGAGACTGCGGAACGATGCTGAATTTCCTTCCCGGTTTCTCAATCGTTTCCAGGAAGGGATATGTCTATTTCCCCAACACTTCAGGATTCATTGTCATCAATCCCGATGGCATGAGCATGCGCTTCAACAACAATCCGTCATCTATTTGTCTGACCAAGATCGTGCTGGACGGTACAATCTATGAAAGTGTAGGCAACAAACAGGACAAGGCTCTTGCAATCCCCAACAAGTACTCCCTTCTGAACGTTCATGTTGCCATAGACCAGTTTGATCCTACCAGACCCCTATCGCTCAAGTACGTATTGCACAAGAAAAGACGTCCGTTCCCGGTATCGGAATCCATAACCAACAGCACGGAGTACTCAATACCCAAGTCCACCCACGGATCATTTACCCTTACGGTTAGCCAGAGGACCATTCAGGGATGGAGCGAGCCGCAAGAGATCCTCTCCTACAATGTGGCCCGTCCGTTCATCATGACCACTCCCGCATATCTGCTCATATTAGTCATAATCATATCCATAAGCCTGACTATATCAAAGGTTGGTATCAGCCTCAAGCAGATTGATATGGACCGCGCCATGAATGCCCAGGAGAACAAGCACAAGGATGACAAGATATCACTCATGTCCAACCTGGCTCATGAACTGCGTACGCCGCTGTCGCTGATTTACAATCCCGTTAAGGACATGCTCGAGGAGAAGGCAGTCAAAGGCGCTGACTATGAACGCCTGGAACGCATCTTCAATCAGGTACAGAAGATGACTGATATGGTTAACACCATTCTTGACAAGGGCACCAATGACATCACCAGAAACGATATCTCCATAGAACAGATAGATCTGAACGAGTGGCTCGGCAAGATACTGGAGGACTTCAAGATTGACTGTTACTCCAAGGGCCTTAAGACAGAATTCAATCCTATGCCTGACCTTGGCAAGGTGGATATGGATGTCAAGATGGTTGAGACCGCCGTCAACAACATCATTTCAAATGCCATCAAGTACAGTGATACCGGAACCATCACCGTATCAACCGGTCATGAAAAGGGTTATATCTGGATAAAGTTCCATGATGAAGGACGCGGATTCACCTGCCGCCCCGAGGAACTGTTCAAACGCTACTACAGGGAGAATGAGAACATACCCGGTTACGGACTTGGACTGACACACGCCAAACGTCTCATAGAGTTGCTTGACGGTTCCATCACAGCCGAAAAGAATAACGGTCCCGGATCAACCTTTACCATTCAGATACCGGACAGTCTGGGTGAGAAGTACCAAACCACACCAACCAAGCCTCAGATGCCTGTAATGACTGAGCCGACAGACTTTGGAAACATTGAGGTGCCCGCTCAGACTGAGGAGGTTGATTTTGACACAAAGAGCATGACACTGCTCATTGTCGATGACCAGGATGACATACTGCAGTTCATCAAGGATGAGTACTCATCACTCTTCAAGACCATCTACACGGCCCACGACGGTAAGGAGGCCCTGGATCTGATACGCCAGCGCATGCCTAACGTAGTGGTCAGTGACATCATGATGCCCCGCATGAACGGTTTTGAACTCTGTAAGACAATCAAGACTGATCTGGAGTTAAGTAGTATTCCCGTGATCCTGCTTACCTCCCGAAGCGATCCCAAGAACCAGGATATGGGTTACAAGATGGGTGCCGACTCATTCCTGCCCAAACCGTTTGACTCCAAGCTTCTGTACAAGATAATAAGGAGCCAGTTAAAGAACAGATACGAAATCAAGCGTCAGTACGCCACATCGTTCTTTACAGCAATCTCTGAGGATCAGACATTCAGTGCGGCCGATGAGCAGTTCGTACTCAAGTTGAACCGCTTTATCCGCGAGAACCTGAGCAACACCATGCTGGGCGTAGATATGATAGTGGACCATATGAACGTGTCACGCACCACCCTGTTCAACAAAATGAACAACCTAGTAGGCGCATCCACCAACAAGTACATACGCCGTATAAGGATAGACGTGGCCAAGGAGATGCTCTCCAAGACCAACAAGTCTGTAGGTACCATTGCCGAGGAGACAGGATTCTCCGAGAGCCAGTACTTCAGCACTGTCTTCAAGCAGGAGACAGGTATGACACCCTCACAGTTCAAGGATTCACTGCGCAAGCTATAACGGCTTGCACAGTGATCCCGGAGCCTGTTTTATCATGCCCTTCATTTCAAGACTGAATAGTATTGTGGAAAGATGCGGATACGGAATGTTGAGTTCCGTCATCAGCGTGCTTATATGTACACCCTGCGCCTTCAGTCTTATCCTGCCGTATACCTTTTCCTCATCATCAGTCAGATCAGGAAACAGTTCCTTCTGGATGGCAGGCTCACCTGAGCCTTTTACTTTCCAGTTCAAGGCATTGACCATATCAAAAGCCGATGTTATAAGGCTTGCCCTGTTGTCTCTGATCAGTTCATTGCAGCCAACGGAGTAAGGGTCACCCACACTGCCCGGAAATGCAAAACAGTCACGGTTGTAACTTCCCGCTATCTCGGCTGTAATAAGCGATCCGCTCTTTGCAGCAGACTCCACTACCACAATAGCGTCCGACAGGCCCGCAATGATACGGTTACGGCGCACGAAATTGTGTCCCAGCGGAGTGGTCCGTGACATGAACTCAGTAACCAGTCCGCCGTCAGAAAGCATCTGTTTGGCTACAGGTCTGTGGGCCGACGGATAGATCATATCCAGTCCGTGGGCAAGTACTCCAATAGTAGGGAATCCGGCCTCAAGGGCAGCCTTGTGGGATTCAATATCTATGCCGTATGCCAGTCCGCTGACAATGGTTATGTCAGGACACAGGTCATGCAGCTCTTTAATAAAGGTGTGGCACATACGCCTACCGTAATCGGTGGCCTTACGGGTGCCTACAACGCCAACCACCCGGGTTGCATTGTAATTGACGTTACCCAAAGAAAACAAAACAAGGGGAGCATCATGGCAATCCAACAAACGTGCAGGATAATCAGAATCAGCGATAGTTACGCATCTAATTCCGTGTTTTTCAATAAAGTCAAGTTCTTCACGGATAAAAGAATCATACCCGGAACCACACAAGGCATCAATGGTCTGTGTGCTGGTTCCAGGTATGATTTCTTTAAGATGTTCGCGATTCCTGAAGATCTCCTGCGCGCTGCCTAACTGTTCATACAGGTATTTGGCTCCTGTACATCCCAGTCCGTCTATTCTGTTTAGAGTGAGCAGCGCCGTCAGTTCATCTTCCGGCATTTGTTCACGCGAAAAGTTTTATTCTTCTATAATCAGAGAGCGTTTACAGCATCCTGGAACTTAGCGAACTCAAGATCCTTCTGTGCCTTCTCCTTCAGTGAAGAGTCAAGGCTAACAGCCTTCTTGAGGTTCTGAGCTACAGCAGCAGCATCGTTGGTGCGAGCAGCAGCTACAGCAGCCAGGTAAGCGGTGTTGCCGTCAGGATTCTTAACAGCTGCAAGAACCTTCTGAGCACCGGCGTAATCCTTAGTCATGATCATTGCAAGAGCCTCACCGTTGGTGTTGCTGCCCTTAAGAGCAGTCAGAGCACGCTCGTACTGACCCTGCGCGATGTACATGTTACCAAGAGCCTCGTTGTTCTCTGAGCTCTGGCCACCCTTAGCGAAGTATGCCTGAGCATCGGCGGGCTTGTTCTGAGCAAGGCAGAGAAGACCCATGTTGGTGTTAACCTCAGGAGCGTCAGCCTTGATAGCAAGAGCCTTCTTGTAGTTAGACTCGGCAGTTGCAAAGTCACCATCCTTGAATGCGATCTCACCGAGGTTGTTGAATGCACGGTAGTCGTTAGGATAGTTCTTTGAAGCGGTGGTGTAGATATCCTTCTTCTGAGCCTTGTCCTCAGTCAGGGTAGCAGCGTAAAGCAGCTCCTCAACACTCAGAACAGAAGCATCAGTCTTGTAAGCCTCCTGGATCTCCTCGTCTGAACGGCCGATGATCTGATAGTTCAGAGTCAGGCGGGCACGACGCAACTGCGGGAGAATGTCAGCAGCAAGATCCTTGTAAACAGCTGAGAGGTTCTTGATCTCGGCCTCACGCTTCTCGGGATCTTCGTACATAGAAAGAACGCGGATGATGAGATCCTTGTCCTGGAGATTTGACTGCTCAACAAGAGTCTTGAAGCCGTCCCAGTCCTGAGCGGTGTACTTAGACTCGATAGCAGCGTTAGCCTTAGCCTTCTTAACCTCGTTCTTAGCATAGTTGGCAGCGTTCTTCTCACGCTGAGCAGCCAGCTTGTCGTTCAGTTTGAAACCACCATCAGGTGAAGCATATGCTGAAATCTCAACGTTGTCGATAGCATAGTTCTTGGTATCGGCGGCAAAGTTCTTCAAAGACTCCTTGATAGCCTTTACAGCGTCGCTGTTGGTCTCTGATGAACGTACGTTAGCCTGCTGGATTACGAACATGATGTTAGCATCCTGGGCCTGCTTGATGATACGCTGGAAAGCATCCTTTGAACCTGCGGTGTTGGCACCCTTTGCGGTCTCGGCATAAAGCTCAGCGGTTGAAATAACACCGTCGGCAATCTTAACGGGCTCAACTTCAATGGGTTTGCCCTTCTTTGTAGCCTCAAATGTTACATACAGCTCTGACTTAGCCATCTCGGGCTGATACTTGAAGTTACCGTTGTAGGTGAATGAACCACCTTCCTTCCACTCGATAACCTGGTTGTTGCCAGTGATCTTCTCACCCTGGAGAGTTACAGGCTCACCCTTAACTGAACCGCCTTCCCAACGGAGCTCGGGAGTAGCGACACATACAACCTTCTTGATGAAAGTCTTCTCAGGGAATGTACCGGTTACAGTGTAGTTAACCTCGCCGCCCTGAACTTCAAGGGGATTAGGATTTACTACGAAATACTCTTCTTTGACCTGGAAGTTCTTGCAGCTTGCAAGCATCAGGACACCTGCGCAAAAGAGCGCAAAACGACTAGATTTTGTCATAGTTTTGTTATTAATTGTTGGTTAAACGTATTTGCCTATAGTGCATACGAGCACAAAACTACAAAAAGAATGATACATACAAAGGTCTGAGCCCAATATTTTTAATAAAAAGAGGTGATTTTGTCAAAAAATGTAAATCTATTACAGATTTCGGGGGTGATGAGACACAATTTCCTCTCTTAAACGGCTTCTGTCTATGTGTGTATAGATTTCAGTTGTGGATATTTTTTCATGACCCAACATACACTGGATGGCTCTCAGATTGGCTCCGCCTTCAAGCAGGTGAGTGGCAAACGAGTGGCGGAAAGTATGCGGGCTTACCGTTTTGTTAATTCCGGCCATTGCGGTAAGATTCCTGACGATGTCGAAGACCATGACACGGGTCAGCGGACGTCCGCGACGGATGCTCAAAAACAGGTACGGTTCGGCACCCGGTTTGATTTCAATGTGGCACCGGTCCTGCAGATAGAGATTTATCTCATGGATGGCCTTGCCGGATATGGGAACCAGACGCTGCTTGCTGCCTTTTCCGGTAACGCGGATGAAACCTTCATCCAGGAACAGGTCCTCCATCTTGAGCGAGCATAGTTCCGATACACGGAGTCCGCAACTGTACATGGTCTCTATCATGGCCTTGTTGCGCTGTCCTTCTTTAGTGGTAAGGTTTATCTGTTTTATGATGCTGTCAATTTCAGCAACAGACAGTACATCCGGGAGATGGCGTCCTATCTTGGGTGCCTCTAGCAGTTCGCTGGGATCATCCTGACGGTAGCCGTCCAGGCACAGGAACTTGAAGAGAGACTTTATGCCCGAAATGATACGTGCCTGAGATCTGGGGGCTATGCCCAGGTCGCCCATGGCGGCGGCGAATCCGTGAAGGTCGTCAAGCGTGACCTTCTCAATCTCTATGCCACAGTCCTCCATATAGGCCATCAGTTTGCCGGCATCGTCCATGTATGCCTCAAGAGTATTTGGCGACAGCGACTTCTCCAGCAACAGGTACTGACGGTATCGGTTCAGCATTGGTTTCATATTGTCAGAAAAACCGATTAACTTTGCACAAAGATAACAAATTATGGCTACATCGGGACAAGGTATCGGTTATACGGGTGAAGACCTCCTGGAAGAGTACATATCGGCTCACATAGAACCCGAGAGCGCTCTTTTGAGAGACATCTACCGCCAGACCAACCTCAGACTGCTCAATCCGCGTATGGCATCGGGCCATATTCAGGGGCGTCTGCTCAAGATGCTGGTTACAATGATACGCCCGCAACTGATCCTTGAGGTTGGAACCTTTACCGGTTATGCCACACTCTGCATGGCGGAGGGACTCCCTGAGGGAGGCCAGGTCCATACGGTTGAAATTGACGATGAATTGGAGGATTTTATCCTTAAAGGCTTTGAAAAATCTCCCTATTCGGACCGTATTCACCTGCATATAGGCGATGCCCTCAACATAGTTCCCGGACTGGGCCTGCAGTTTGACATGATATTCCTGGACGGTGAAAAGAGGGATTACCCCCGGTACTTTACTTCGCTTCTGGAGTATCTCAGACCCGGCGGTTACATGATAGCCGACAACACCCTCTGGGACGGTCATGTGGTGGACAAAGACTATGACTCCGACCCCCAGACCGTGGCTGTACGTGAGTTCAACGACATGGTCAGGGCCGATGACCGCGTGGAGGTGGCAATGATTCCCATCCGCGACGGCCTTACAATTATCAGGAAAAAATAAGACACGATATGGACAGTACAAGACAACAGAAGATTTCAAGGCTCATCCAGAAGGAACTGAGCGAGTTGTTCCTCTATCAGACAAAACTCGCCAAAGGACTGATGATTACGGTCAGTGAGGTCAAGATAAGCAGTGACCTGAGCATTGCCAGCGTCTATCTGAGCATATTCCCTTCTGAAAAGGGCGAGGAGACTGTAAAGAACATCAACAACAACGTAAAGGAAATCAGATATGACCTTGGCCAGAGGGTGAGACATCAATTACGCATCATTCCGGAACTGCGTTTCTTCCTTGACAAGACCATTGATTACATGGCCCATATAGACGAACTGCTCAAGAAGTGAATTTCCCGTTCTACATAGCACGCCGTTATCTCTTTGCAAAGAAGAGCCACAACGTCATTAACGTGATATCCGCCATATCGGTGGCCGGAATCATGCTGGCATCGTTCGCTCTCATATGCACCCTTTCCGTATTCAACGGATTCCATGACCTTGTGGAATCGCTGTTCAGGGATTTTGATCCCGAGATCAAGGTGGTATCGGCCAACAGGAAATTCTTCAGTATGGATGACGAGCGTATCATCAAGGCAAGTCAGCTTGATTTCATCGATGTATATACCTTCTCTCTCGAAGAGCAGGCGCTCATCAGTTACAAGAGCAAACAGCAGATAACCATGATCAAGGGCGTGGATGACAACTTTCATGACCTGGTCAACATAGAGAACGTGCTCAAGGGCGGCGGCATCTACATGCTTGAAGACGAGGTCTGCCACTACGCCATAATGGGAGTGGGACTTATGAACCGCATGGACTGCGGAATGAAACCCGCCTACCCTCTGTATCTGTATGTTCCCAAGAAAGAGGGACGTGTAAGCACGGTCAATCCCGCCACCTCATTCAATCAGGCAAGCGTCTACTCGCCGGGCGTGGTATTCTGCGTTGAACAGGAGAAATATGATGACAACTACGTTCTGGTTTCACTTGACCTGGCACAGCAGTTGACTGACCGCCAGGGAGAGGCATCGGCCCTGGAGATAAAGACAAAAGAAGGTACCTCACTGCGTAAGGCCATACATGAACTTGAGTCACTGATGGGTCCCGAATTCGAGGTTCAGGACCGTCTGCACCAGCAGAAAGACGTATTCAAGGTGTTCA
>JAZMZT010000139.1:0-5213 GCA_045586125.1 Bacteroidaceae bacterium
ACTGCTCACTCACCGCCAGCGCTGAACTCCAGAGGCAGGATGACGGATTTTCCGGCCGTTTCAACGGACGAATCGGCAGTCTGCGCTACAAGAGATATACCTACCGCGGAGTCAAAGTAGACGGATCATTCACACCTGACCGTATACTCACCGACCTTAAATTCGCCGATAAGAACGGAGCCCTTGACCTGACCGCAGGAATAGGCACAGGCAACATCCCTTACTACGCCATAAAGGCCACGGCCGATTCAGTCAACCTGGGTGCCTATCATCTGGTTGACCGCGACAGCATGTCGCTCTCCACCCGCCTCACTGCCACGGTCATCGGCCATAACATTGACAACATAATCGGCAAACTGTCGGTTGACAGCCTCTATTATACTGACACTGAGGGTGACTGGTCCATGGGCAACATGACCGTTGCCATAGGCCAGTACAACGATTACCTCAGGGCCACCACCATCAACAGCGACTTCATGAACGCCACCATGATAGGCAACTACCAGGCCTCTATGATCCCGGCTTCAATAGCCAAGGCATGCTCCGATGCGCTTCCTACCATAGGCAAGATGGTGGGCATCAATCTCAAGGCCGGCAACTATGCCAAAGCCTCCAACAGTTTCACGGTCGATGTAAACCTGCGTAATGCAGACTTCATGCAGAAGGTATTCCACTCACCCATATCCGTTGATCAGCCCGCTCACCTTCAGATGACCTTCATAGACAGCAGGAAGTCCTACAACGGAACACTCTCCGTACCGGAACTTTCACTGAAAGAGCAGAGTATTACCGATGCCCGACTAACCATGAAATCATCCGATGGAACCAGCAATGTGGACCTCTCGGGCTCATACGGAGACAAG
The DNA here is from genome assembly GCA_045586125.1 of Bacteroidaceae bacterium. Lineage (GTDB taxonomy): Bacteria > Bacteroidota > Bacteroidia > Bacteroidales > Bacteroidaceae > Colenecus. The sequence goes on from JAZMZT010000139.1 coordinate 864, forward strand.
ATGGGAGAAATGACCTACCTCAATGCAGCGCTCCAGGCATCGGCCGACATAGTACATGGAGACTACTCATGGGCCAACAACTCACGCACCATGAGCGGAACTGCACGCACACTCACCCAGTTCCTCAAGTATGACCGCCGCCACGGACTGCAGTCTCTATCGGTAGTAGACACCACCAGCATCACCGTGAACGGCACCATCTGGGACCTCTCGATCGCCCAGTTGGTAACCGATATGCGCAAGGTCACCATAACAGACCTGAGCGCAAGCAACAACGACCAGTTCCTCTATGCAAACGGCACGGTATCATCTGATTCGAGCGATGTAATTGTCCTTTCAATGAAGAACATAGACCTGGCACAGACCATCGCCACACTGCATCTTAAGAAGGCACCGCAGGTTAACGGACTTGCCTCCGGACAGGTCTTTGCATCATCAGTTCTGGCCAACCCCGCTTTCTCAGGTTCCTTCAGGATTGAAGAGTTCGGGTTCCTGGATTCCTACCACGGGCTCATGGAGGCAGACTGCCGATGGAACCGCAACACCCGCCAGATTGAACTTCAGGGAACCATGACCGATGAAGGCGTATCCTCAACCGGTTTCACCGGATATTTCATACCGGATACCAAGTACATAGACGTATCACTTGATGCCAACCATACCGACCTGCATTTCATCAGCACCTGGACCAAATCAGCCTTCAGGGATATGGGCGGCCGTGCTGTAGGCCAGTTGCGTCTGTTCGGTGAACTCCCCCACATGGACATGGAGGGTGAAGCCATACTCGAGGACGGCTACTTCATACAGGATGTCATAAACACCACATTCCTGGTAAAGCGTGACACACTGTGGTTCGAACCGGGCAAGATGCTCTTTAAAGACGTGGAATTCTACGATGAAAAGGGACACGACGGTCTGCTTACCTGTATACTCTACCATGACAAGTTCTCCAACTGGAGAGTTGACATGAGTGCCGATGTGGCCGACATGCAAGTCTTCAACCAATCCCGCAACGAGAAGAGTGACATATTCGCCTCAGTATACGCCGAGGGCTCCATGACGCTCAAGTTTGATTCCTATAACGGTCTCAATATCTCGGTCGATGCCCGCACCGCCCCCGGTACCCGCATAGGATACAGTCCAAGGGCCGGATCAGTTGCTGACTACAACTTCCTTACAATTGTAGATCGCGGAACGGTCAACATAGATGAGGAGACCGTACGTCACATCATCCCTGACAAGACCAAGAACAACAAACCCTTCCGTCTGGACCTCAAGGTTGAGTGCAGTGAGGATGCGCTTATTGAGATGTCCATGCCCTCGCTTAACGGATACTTCCGCGGAAACGGAAACATATCCATGGTCTTCACGCCTAAGGACGGACCGTCACTTAACGGTATCTACAACCTCAGTTACGGACAGTGTGCCGTTTCCATCGAGGATATCATACGTAAGAACTTTACCCTCATGGAGGGCAGTTTCGTAAGGTTCAACGGTGCTCCGCTGGATACTGAAATCAACCTGCAGACATACCACAACGTCAATTCAGCATCCATCTATGACCTTGATCCCAGCGCATCGTCCAACAATAAGGTTCACGTACGCTGTCTTATGAGCATAACCGGAAACGTAACTGATCCGCGTGTTTCATTCGATATCGACATGCCCAGCGGAACACCTGAGGAGAAAGCCGTCCTGGCCAATGCCACCACCACGCAGGAACAGCGCGAGAACCAGTTCATATACCTGCTTGCCCTGGGCCGTTTCTATACCGATGACATGAACTCGGACCGCATGACACCCAGTGCCGTAGAGTCAATCGTAAACAACACCGTGAGCGGACAGATCAATAACCTGCTCTCCAAGGTGATGGACAATGACAAGATATCACTGTCAAGCAATGTCAGCGCCAGCAGTTATCTCACCAACGATGCCACCAACCTGAGCAACAAGGAACTTCAGGGTATTCTGGAGGCCCACCTGCTCAACAACCGTCTGCTTATAAACGGTAACTTCGGTTACAGGGAAAACACCATCAACAACACCTCTAACTTTATCGGTGACTTTGAGTTCAAGTATCTGCTCATCCCCGACAAACGAGGCAAAGGAATAAGCATCAAAGGCTATAACAAAGCCAATGATAAATACTTCTCAAAGACCACGCTGACTACTCAGGGCGTAGGTCTGGTACTCGAAAAAGATTTTTAATAGGAACGTGCAAAGAGTACACGGCGTGCTGCGGGCTTACCGCTGTAGACATCGGTACCCGGCTCCTCCTTCATGCCGAAAGGCAGACAGCGGATGGTAGCCTTTGTCTCCTCCTTGATCTTGGCCTCGGTCTCGGCGGTGCCGTCCCAGTGAGCCAGAACAAAGAAGCCCTGCTCTATCTTCTCCTTGAACTCGTCATATGAGTTGACCTCAACCATACGTGCGTCACGCCATGCCTTAGCCTTCTCAAAGATTGCCTTCTGCATATCATCAAGCATATTAGGAATGAGTTCCTCAAGACCCTCAAACGGAACGGTCTCCTTCTCCAGGGTATCACGGCGCATTATCTCACATGTACCGGCCTCAAGGTCACGCATGCCCAGGGCAACGCGTACGGGAACACCCTTTACCTCATAATCGGCGAACTTGAATCCGGGACGCTTGTTATCGGCATCATCATACTTGACACTGATGCCCTTCTTGCGCAGAGCCTCAACCAGAGTGTCAACCTTGGCGCTGATCTGTGACAAGTCATCGGCATTCTTATAGATAGGTACAATTACTACCTGTATGGGAGCAAGTTTAGGAGGCAGAACCAGACCATTGTCATCGGAGTGAGCCATGATCAGAGCACCCATCAGACGTGTTGATACGCCCCATGAAGTAGCCCATACATACTCCAGCTTGTTCTCCTTGTTTATAAACTGTACATCGAATGCCTTGGCAAAGTTCTGACCCAGGAAGTGTGATGTACCGCACTGCAGTGCCTTACCGTCCTGAGTCATGGACTCTATGGTATAGGTATCAAGGGCACCTGCAAACCTCTCGGTCTCGGACTTGACGCCGCGAACTACCGGAACAGCCATGTAACCCTCTACAAAATCTGCATAAACCTGCTGCATGCGGCGTGCCTCCTGCTCTGCCTCCTCACGGGTGGCGTGTGCGGTATGCCCCTCCTGCCACAGGAACTCGGCGGTACGCAGGAACAGACGGGGACGCATCTCCCAGCGCATTACGTTAGCCCACTGGTTGCATAGGATAGGCAGGTCACGATATGACTTGATCCAGTTCTTATATGTAGCCCAGATGATTGTCTCCGATGTAGGACGAACTATCAGCTCCTCCTCCAGCTTTGCAGCGGGATCCACGATAACGCCGCTTCCGTCCTCAGCATTCTTAAGACGGTAGTGTGTTACAACGGCGCACTCCTTGGCAAAACCCTCTACGTGCTCAGCCTCGCGGCTCAGATATGACTTTGGTATAAGCAATGGGAAGTATGCGTTAACATGACCGGTCTCCTTGAACTTGTCATCAAGGGTACGCTGTATCTTCTCCCAGATTGCATAACCGTAGGGCTTGATAACCATGCAGCCGCGAACAGGTGCCTGCTCAGCAAGGTCAGCCTTAACTACCAGTTCATTATACCACTGCGAGTAGTTCTCGCTTCTTTTGGTAAGATCTTTCAGTTCTTTTGCCATATCCTAAGATTTTTCGGAGTGCAAAGGTACTCTTTTTTTAGAAATATAGAATAAAAAAGAGAGAACGACCGGATTATTCCGATCGTCCCCTCCTATTTCAGTATCTTCTTTTACTTGAACAGCAACTGAGCGAAGGTATTCAGATACAGACGCCAGTTGGCCCAAACATGACCGCCGTCTGACTTGTAGAAGGTATGCTCCAGACCGCAGTCTGTCATGGTCTTGTCAAGTGTAACGGAGTTCTCCCAAAGGAAATCACTGGTACCGCAAGCCAGGAAATAGAGCTTTACACCAGCCTTCTTGAGGGCTGTTATCTGCTCGGCGGTTGAACTGCCGGCTGCTGACAGCGGACAGATCCAGTCAAACATGGCAGGATACAGGTTAGTAGCTGTAATGGTGTGTCCGCCACCCATTGACAGACCTGCAATGGCACGTGACTCAGGCTTTGCAATAACGCGGAAATTCTTCTCTATGAAAGGAACTATCTCGGTGCAGAGGCTCTTTACGTATGCATCGGCCATAGCGGGATCACGGCGGTCAATCTGCTTCTCAGGCAGTCCCAGAGGCTGTGCAGCCTGCTGTCCGGGGTTACCGTTAGGCATAACAACGATCATAGGCTGAGCCAGTCCCTTTTCAATCAGGAAGTCGGATCGTAGCCATGTCG
>JAZMZT010000140.1:0-5302 GCA_045586125.1 Bacteroidaceae bacterium
CTGCCGGTACTGAATGTGTATCGGCCCTCATACTCACGGCGTATAGCCTGATGGTTGTAAATCTCACCGTTAACGGCCAGCACCTGCAGACGGTCCTCGCTGAAAAGGGGCTGACCGCCCGACTGGGGGTCCACAATACTCAGACGCTCGTGAGCCAGTATGGCAGAACCTCCGCACCATATGCCGCTCCAGTCCGGTCCGCGGTGACGTATACGGCGACTCATTTCCAATACCTGCTGTCGGAGCTGCTCTGACTGCTGCTTAATCCTGAAGATTGAAACTATTCCACACATAGTATTTAATGTTTTTGTTGTTATCCCTCTTGCGGTATGGAACAAAAAAAAGACTGATCAAATTGACCAGTCTTTTATGTTTTGTTCTTTATATACCTGAATGATTAGCTTTCCCGCTGGCCAAAAGAAGTAACCATCCGAACCTGATTATTATTCTGGTTCTGATTCTGCTGGTTATTCTGATTATTATTGGCGGTGTATGCCAAAATTCTAGCCATTGATCTTGTTTTTGCTAATTACGAATGCAAAATTACACACTCTGTTTTTATCCACCAAACTATTTGGAAGGAAAATATCACTTTATTGCAATTTTTTTTGCTTCGCTTGCAATTTGACACCCATCTATATAATAAGGTTACATTTTGTCAAATGCGTCACTTTGTGTATTCGCGGGGAGTGAGGCCGGTCATTTTCCTGAACAGGCGGGTAAAATGTTGAGGGTAGTCAAAGCCCAGCAAATGCGCGGTCTCATTGATGTTGTGGCCGTTCATAAGTAGGTTCTTGCCCTGCTCTATCACGAATGAATGTATGTAGCCGATGGCCGTACCGCCGGTAGCCTTATGCACCACATCACCCAGGTATCGGGCCGAGTATGCCAACTGGTCGGCACAGTACTGTACCGATGGCACTCCCAGGTCCAATTGCCGCTGCTCATAGTAGTAATCACGTAACAGGCTGTTGAACCTTTTAAGCAGGTCCGATGAGCTCTTGTCCTCCCTGGAGAGCTGGCGCAGGTATATACGGTTGCAGTATTCCAGAATAAGGCGGATGTATCCCAGTATTACTGTACGCAGCGCAGGCGAGTCCGCATTCTCCTGCAACTCATGCCTTAACTGAGTGAGCAACTGGGTAATCCTGCCCCACTCCGATGTCTCCATCACCAGCGTCTCGGTGGCAAAATAAGAGAAGAAACGGTAGTCCTTCATCCTGGGCTCCAGGTCTGTTCCGTGTATGAGTTGGGGCGAGAACAGCAATGCCCATCCGCTCAGGTAGAGTTCCTCGCCATCATCCTCACGGCCGCCTATCTGGCCGGGCTCCACGGCAATGATGGAGCCGTCGGCGGCATCGAACATCTTCATGCCGTAGGTCAGGTTCTTGGGGAAACTGCGCTGTATAAAAAGCCCGTAAACACCATACCGGTTAAGACTGGAGTGTATGGGCGACACCTCGTCGTAATGCACGATGCTTACCAGCGGATGCAATACCGGAGCGTTCACGTATCGGCCGTAAACATTAGGATCGGAGACCTGCAGGATATTCTTCATAATGCCCGTAAAGGTAGAAAATTTACTCAAAATAAGCAATATTCTGCGAAATTGGTAGAAATCTGGCAAAAATCGGTATTTTACTCTCTCTCTTGTCCGTTACCTTTGCATCGGTAATCAAAACTTACAATCGTATGAGACAGATTCTGATTATTATGACCGCAATGCTTATGACTTGCTGCTCCAAGGAGAGCGAGATAACAGCCCAGGATACATTAGGTTATAAAATGAATATTACAATTGACGGACAGACTAAAAGTGTTACTCTTGTGGATAATGCAGCCACTAAAGCACTGGTAGAGAAACTGCAGCAAGGACCTGTAACCGTGGCTCTTAACAGCAGCGGCGGTTTTGAAATCTGGGGCGCACTGGGATTCTCATTACCCACCAGCAACCAGCAGATAACGGCCCAGCCCGGCGATGTAATACTCTACAACGGCAGCAACATCTGCATATTCTACGGCTCAAACTCATGGAGTTACACCCGTCTGGGCAAGATTGACGGTCTGACAGGAAATGAGCTGAGCACGTTTCTCAAGGCAGGCCAGAGCAATATCAGTGTTACGCTTTCGCTTACATCGGACGTGACGGCAATCAATGACATTCATCATTTACAAGACCGGAATGAATTCTATTCATTAAGCGGTTTTAAGGTGGAACATCCATCCAATGGTATATTTATAAGGAACGGTAAAAAAGTAGCATTATGAAAAAGTTAATAGTAATCTCCACGAGCCTGCGTGGCGGCTCCAACAGCGACATGCTGGCCGACAGGTTTATTGACGGTGCCAAGTCCGCCGGAAACGATGTTGAGAAGATCTCTCTGGTAGGCAAGAACATCCAGTTCTGCAAAGGTTGTTTCGGCTGCCAGAAGTTGGGCCGATGCGTGATCAAGGACGATGTGAACGACATCATGGCCAAGGTCCTCAAGGCCGATGTCATCTGCTGGGCCACCCCCATCTACTATTATGAGATGAGCGGCCAGATGAAGACCCTCATAGACCGCATGAACGCCATGTACTCTCTTGATTATCAGTTCCGCGATGTCTATCTGCTCACAACTGCAGCCGAGAATGAGGAGCAGACTCCCAAGCGGGCCGAATCAGGCCTGACGGGCTGGATAGAGTGCTACCCCAAGAGCCGTCTGGCCGGAACACTTTTCTGCGGCGGTGTCAACAGCGCCCTCGACATTGAGGGCAACCCCAAACTTGACGAGGCTTTTGAATTAGGCAGGAAGATATGAAAAAGATTATTCTATCCGCAGTGCTGTTGGGCGGGATGCTCACGGGCTGCACAGGTAACGGACAAACAAAAACAGACAATAATATGACTACACTGCAATTGACACAGGATTGGGACAAGACGTTCCCCAAGAGTGACAAGGTTGACCACCGTAAGGTCACGTTTAAGAACCGCTACGGCATTGAGCTGGCTGCCGATATGTACACGCCCAAGAATGCCAAGGGTAAGCTGGCAGCGATTGCCGTAACCGGCCCGTTCGGCGCCGTTAAGGAGCAGTCAAGCGGTTTGTACGCACAGCACATGGCCGAGCGCGGATTCCTGACTATTGCCTTTGACCCCTCGTTTACCGGTGAGAGTGGCGGCGAGCCCCGCCGTATGGCATCGCCCGATATCAACACCGAGGATTTCCTTGCAGCGGTTGATTTCCTGTCCGTTCAGGATAACGTTGATGCCGAGCGCATCGGAATAATCGGCATATGCGGATTTGGAGGTATGGGCGTGAATGCGGCAGCACTTGATCCGCGCATCAAGGCTACCGTGGCATCCACTATGTACGATATGAGCAAGGTGAACGTGGAGGGTTATTTTGCCAGCGAGGATACCCCGGCTCAGCGAATGGAGAAGCGTAGGGCCATTGCGGCACAGCGCACAGAGGACTATAAGACAGGCACATACAAGCGTGCCGGTGGAGTGATAGATCCCCTGCCCGACGATGCCCCCTGGTTTGTTAAGGATTACCACGCATACTACAAGACTCTGCGCGGTTACCACAAACGCAGCGGCAACTCCAACGACGGCTGGAACGTGATTGGCTGCCAGAGTTTCATGAACCAGCCTCTGCTGGCATGGGCTCAGGAGATTGAGAATCCGGTGCTGCTCATCCACGGCGAGAAGGCCCACTCACGCTACTTCTCCGAGTACGCCTTTGAGCGCATGACCGGCAGGCATGTGGAGGGAGTATCGGCCGTAGAGGGAAACAAGGAGCTTATGATTATTCCGGGCGCATCGCACGTGGACCTTTACGATGACGTGGCAGGCGTAATCCCCTACGACAAGATTGAATCATTCTTCAAATCCAATCTGAAATGAGAGCCAGGTTATTTAATATCGGACTAATAGCATTATCGGTTATTATTATGAATTCATAAGAACCAAAACAGATACAATGACAGTGAAAACAGTTGATTTTTCGGTTTGGCCCAAGGGTGAGCCCAATACCGCATACGCTCAGTATTTTACAGGCAACAGCTATCTGGCTCCGATGGAGGGCGGTGTCAACAATGTGACTTTTGAGCCCCGATGCCGCAACAACTGGCACATCCACCACAAGCAGGTGCAGGTGCTTATCTGTGTTGCCGGCCGCGGCTGGTATCAGGAATGGGGCAAGGAGGCTGTACCAATGACTCCCGGCACCGTCATAGCCATCCCCGCCGAGGTCAAGCACTGGCACGGTGCAGCAAGGGACTCGTGGTTCCAGCATCTCACCTACCACATGGACGTGCAGCCCGGCGCATCGAACGAGTGGCTTGAGCCCGTCACCGACCAAATCTATGACGCATTAGGGTCGAACAATGCGTCGTTTTGACGCAAAGGGGTCGTTTAATAATGCGTCGTTTTTAACAATTAGACAGAGATATGAGACTAAGGAATATTATTGCAGCGGTGCTGGCCATTTGCGTGGCATCGGGCTGCAAAGGACAGACAAACAATCAAAAATCAGATAAAATGAGTAAATCAATTGTAATATTCTTTTCACACGCCGGTGATAACTACAGCGTAGGTGACATAAAAGTGGGTAACACCAAGATTGTGGCCGATTACATTACCGATATTATCGGTGCCGACCAGTTTGAGATAGTAACACACAAGTACGACGGTATGTCCTACTCCAAGCTTATTGATCTGGCCAAGAAGGAGGCGGCCGATGGAGAACTCCCACCGTATGAGGGCAAGGCTCCGGATCTGGCTGCATACGATACGGTATTCATAGGCGGTCCCGTTTGGTGGGGCACCTACCCCCAGATAATGTTCACTCTGTTCAAGGAGATTAATCTGGACGGAAAGACCGTAATCCCGTTCACCACCCACGAGGGCAGCGGCCTGGCATCATGTGCCAGTGATGTAAAGAAAACCTTCCCCAAGGCCAAGGTAACCCAGGGATTCAGCATCTACGGCCATGAGGTCCGCTCCGGCAGATCCAAAGTAGAGAAGTGGTTAAAATCTCTTTAAAAAGTGACGCAAAGGGGTCGTTTAAGAATGCGTCAAACGACGCAAAACGAAACGACCCCTTTGCCTCGTTTTTTATACCTTTGCACGTCGGTAATTGTTTATGAAAAGAATCTGTCAGTTTATATCCAAGTACATGGGTGTGCTGGTATTTGCGGCGGCAGTGCTGGCGTTCATATTTCCCGATGCGCTTTCAAGGATACGGCCCACGGTTATCAACTATCTGCTGGGCGTAGTGATGTTCGGTATGGGTCTTACACTCAACCTGGAGGATTT
>JAZMZT010000141.1:0-4463 GCA_045586125.1 Bacteroidaceae bacterium
TTTTTCCGGAACAGGTCATAACTGAGCGACACACCGGCTCCGGTAGGTCCGAACCAGCGGAATATCATGTTTCGGCGTATGAACAGTTCAGGTGCGTCATACCAGTCAAAGTAGTATTTTCCGGAGAACGGGTTACCCGCATCATACGGGTCGTATAGAGTTACGTATACACCGCCTTTGAGGAAAAATTCCAGTTTCCATCGGGTATCTGACTTCTTGCCCAACGGGAGGACGTAACCGTAACCAAGTCCGCCGCCGAAACCTTCACCCTGATAACCGTGACCGGTGTAACCGTCAAAACAGATATCGAACAGGTTGACTCCCGCGTAGGCTGAGAGATAATGTCCGGAGTGGTGGGATGCTTTTTTGAAGTATCGGCGGGCCTCCAGCTGGAGGTTCATGATCTGGAAACACTCATGACTGGTCTTGGAAAGATGCCATGGGAATTCATACTCACCCAGAAAAGTCCAGCGGCCTTCCTCGGTAGGATAGAGTTCCGCCTCAACGTTGTAGATAGGAGCCCATCCCAGATCCTTACGGTAGAATCCGTAGTACGGAAGATTTGTCTTTACTGCCAGAACCGGACGTTTGCGTACGGGCGGCTCGGGTTCGGGTTCCGGCTCCTTCTCAATTACGGGTAAGGTATCCTGAAGTACCGGAGCAGTCTCTTCAACGGCAGGCAGAAGGGGTTCTACTGTGGCGGGCTCCATGTTGTGGAGGATGTACACACCCGAATTCCTGATGACTGCGTAGTAGGTAGTGAGGAGGTATTGGTACACGTCACCCACCTTGGATTCACGGCCCAATTCTGTCTTGAGTTTTGCCTTTTTCTGTCCTACCGTCAGAGTCTCTGAATCGATGATTCCGATGATTTTTTTCCTGATTCCATCGGACAAATAAGGGTCTTGCGCAACGTACATTGCCAGGTTCTCCCATGACTCTGTAACGGTGTTTACCGATATCTTGCTCTCCAGTTCCGGGAAGGCGGAGAGTATGTATCTGATCATGACTTCCGAGCGGTGTTCGGACAGCCAGACGTTGCGTGAAAGGATACCGTCAGGTGAGGCCTGTGATACAATCTCAATGGCTGTGATGTTGTCAAAGCCCAGTGAATCAATCATTTTGTCCAGGTGTCGCAGGGCCAGGCGGTTGTTCATGTGGAAGATGTCCAGGCTGGCATCATTCTGCTTGAAGTGAACCTCGGTGTAGTCGGCGTCTGCATAGACACTGTCGGATTCAATGATGGGGAGGATGCGTTTTACGTAGGTGTCCTTGACCTTGAGAAGGTTCTCGGAAATGAATCGGGTTTGGGAATAAGCAGGGACAGTTGTGGCACTTAATAGTCCCATAACAGCCATAACAATTGTAAGAATTTTTCTCATTCCCTTAAATGCGGCCTTTTACCCATTCTTTAGATACAAAGATACCATATGTTTCACGATTAAGTGCTATCTTAGCGTCCGATTATAGGAAAAGTTATGAACAGGTTTTCAAATAACATCGGTGGAAAACTCAAGTTTCGGTTGATAACTCTGGTTTTTCTGGAGTATGCAGTCTGGGGCGCTTATCTTATATCGATTGGAAGGTATCTGGCCCAGGCCGGGTTGGGCAGTCAGATCAAGTGGTTCTTTGCGACAAACGGTATAGTTTCGCTCTTTATGCCCGCACTTGTGGGAATCATAGCTGACCGGTACATACAGGCTCAGCGTCTGCTCGCCGTCTGTCATCTGCTGGCAGGCGCCCTTATGCTGTCGGCGGGAATCTATTGCCTTGGTACAGATCAGGTTATGTTTGATTCTTTATATCCTCTTTACGCTTTGAGCATACTGTTCTTCATGCCCACCGTGGCGTTGACCAATTCGGTTTCATACAGTATAATAACCCGTGCGGGAGGGGATCCGGTCAAGGATTATCCGCCTATCCGTCTGTTCGGAACAGTGGGCTTTATATGCAGCATGCTGGCCGTCAACTTTATTAAAATAGGTGGTATCCAGATGCAGGACTCATATACACAGCTCATTATGTCGGGTGTTATTTCACTGATACTGTGTATTTACTCACTTACTCTGCCCGAGTGTCCCACGGGTGGAAAACGTGCTGAGCGCAGTGTGGCCGAGGCTTTCGGAATCAGTGCGTTCCGTTTGTTCGGTCAAAGACACATGGCCGTATTCTTTGTGTTCTGCATTCTGATGGGTTCGGCCCTTCAGATTACCAACGGTTATGCCAACACATTCCTGAGTTCATTCTCGTCCAATCCCGCTATGGCCGATACGTTTGCAGTCAAGAACTCGAATGCTCTGCTTTCACTTTCGCAGATATCGGAGACACTCTGCTTCCTGCTTGTTCCTTTCTGCATGAAACGGTTCGGAATCAAGAAGGTGCTGCTCATGTCCATGATCGCATGGGTACTCAGGTTCGGTCTGTTCGGAATAGGAACTCCCGATATGCCGGGCGTGCTGTTGTTCATATTGAGCTGCATACTGTATGGAATCGCTTTTGATTTCTTTAATATAGCAGGTTCTCTGTACGTGGAGCAGAATGTAGACAAGAGCATTCGCGCCAGCGCTCAGGGACTCTTTATGATGATGTCAAACGGAGTGGGTGCAACCATCGGAATGATGGGAGCCGGGGTGGTAATGGACCGTTATGTATTCATGAATTCAATGCCGGACTGGAGTTCGGCATGGCTTGTGTTTGCCGGATACATGGTGGCCGTGGCGGCGCTGTTTGCCGTATTTTTTAAAGAGAACGACAAAAAACGCTGATTTCATCGGACGAATCAGAGCGAACGGCGGTCAAGCTGTGTAAGGATTGTGCGGTAATAGGCGGGGGTAACCGTGATGGTTTTTCCCGACGGATGATCCAAAGTTACGGTGAAATGGCCTTTTTCTTTTCCGTAACGGACAATCTTGGAAGTGTTCACTAGGAATGAGCGGCGGCATCTTACTATCGATGTTCCCACCAGATCCTCCTCAATTCTCTGGGTGCTGCATCTGAGCAGATAGCTTGAAAGCTTGCCCTCCAGGTCATAGAAAATCTGAACGTAGTTGTCCTGAGATTCTATGTAGAATATGGAATCTTCACTAAGTGACATCTTGTGCTTACCTTGGCTGTCACGGAACTGGATGAGCCGGTGATCGGACTCCATGATCTCACGCTTGTGGGTTATCTTGAAGAGTTCCAGTTCCTCCTTCTTGGCCTTGTACTGGGCGTAGAACCAGATTATGGAGTAGGGTATGGCAAGTATCAGCGCAACGCATAACGGTATTCTGAACAGAAGCTGAGGTATATCGACCGATCCCAGTTTGAAGATGACCGAGAAGAGGTAATACTCGGTTGCTATGGCAAGGAACTCCACCAGATGCCATACTATCATCCGTCTGCCGGTTACGCTGTGATTACGGCTGTAATTGAACAGCAGGAGCTTGCTTATAACAAGAGTGGAGATGGCTACTGAATAAAACAGGGCTGTAACACCTGTCTGTTTCCATGAGTGGAAGCCGAACCAGGTTGTGGAAAAGCCGAATGAGGGCTGGTACAATGACATGAACAGCATTGAAAACAGTGATACAAACAGAACGGAGCGCAATAGGAAACGCTTCTGCAACACCAGTTTGGGAACCGTATATTCACTGCTTTTTGTCATAGGCTGACAAAGATACTGCAAACTGCCCAATTAAACAAAAGCGGGCCGCCTTGAGAGACGGTCCGCTTTCGCATTTAGACTTATTCCTGATCAGAAGTAGAACATCATGAAGAGCTTACCGCCCAGGTTCTCTGTTCCGATATGGAAAGCATTTGAAGCGGGAGCAATAAGTTCAGTATGTGTCTCAACTTGAGCTGAAGTGGGGTTGTAACCCTCTGACTTGTTGTATGAGCCTCTGTCAAAACGCTTTGCAATCAGGAGGGACATCTCACCACCGAATGACAGTTTGGGAACAATGAAGTACTCAACGCCCAGCTTACCGGCAACACCGGCAACAATAGAGTTCTGATAAGACTCGGTAGCATATGTCCTTGTCCAGTAACCTACATTGTTAACTCCAACGCCTAATCCGTTGTAGTTGGTGCGTGTGGGAATCTGGTTGACATCTGTTACAGCGTTACCATAACTGAAGGTATAGTGGTCTTTTTCAATGCCTACAATGAGGTCGGCACCATAGAAGCCCTGGATACGGTCTTTTCCTTTACGGAACTCTATACCTGCAGCGATTGAATAGAATGCGCGGTTGCGATGGTTGAGGTCTTCAACTTTAGCCTCTGAAAGAGGGTTGATGAAACGTGCTTCATTATCAATCTGATATGTGTAATTGTTGCTGACAGTTTTATCTAAGCCTACGTTGAAACGCAGAGCAGTTGTGTTGTCAAGCATATATTTACCTATGATTGACAGACCTGTTATTCCAATGCATGTGCACGAAAGCATGATGAGCGGCAGAAGAGCCAAGGAAAGTAGTCTGGTC
>JAZMZT010000142.1:0-3676 GCA_045586125.1 Bacteroidaceae bacterium
GATATCCCTCTGCATCTGTACCCTTGTAATCCAGCAGTTTTGCGTTGTTGCAGGCTGCAGGAGTCTGCATCACACCCCACTTGCTGTTAAGCAGGTTACCTACGTTCATTATGTCAAGTGACAGCTGCAGAGTCTCATTGCTGCGCTTGGAGCCTCTCAGGGCGCCTACGTTGAAGTTCTGAGCCAGATGCAGGTCCAGACGGTTCAACCAGGGCATACGGGCGGCGTTTGCATCGGCATACTCACCCTTGTGGCTGCTCAGGTACTTGTCCTGGTTAACAAAGTCCCAGAAAGCCTGCTGCTGCTCAGCGGCTGTAATGGTTCCGTTGTCTACGAATCTTACCTCATCCTTGGCTGCAGGTATGTAGATCAGGTCATTTGTAATACCGTCACCGTTCATATCATTGCTGTAGGTATAGCTGTATGTACCAGCGGTGTAACCCGTATAGAACAGACCAACCTCGGTGCTCATGAACTTGTTCTTGGAATAGCCGATGCGGTATGTAGCCATAGCCGACAGTTTATCGGGAATAACATAGGCCGATGGGCGTAGAACCTGCTCATTGGGGCTGTTTACGTTCACATCATTGCTCCATGCCGAGTTAAGAGCCGATCCCTTCATATCCTGTACGGACATTGAAACCTGATGAATGTAAGCCAACTCAGTTTTGAGACCGTAGATAGGCTCAGCCTTCAGTGTACCGCCCAGAGACCAGCTGTAACCCTTGTCGGTATTGCTTATAACCATGGCTCCACCGGACTTAGACACTGTTGAATGAACAGGTGTTACCGTATTGTAATTCACTCTGTTATCGGCTCCTTTGAATCGTCCTGCGGCACCGTCGTGAACCTGATTGTAGTTCTCAATATATACGGCGTTTATATCCTTGTTGTATATACCCTCAACCGATACTGCCAGCGGGAATGCCAGGTCATCGGGCTCATAGTCAATTGCCAGGGAGGTCTTGAACACCTGCGGCAGTTTGAAATTATCCTGAATACCGGTTATTGATGCACCTTTGAGCACCGGATTGGGGTTGGCGGTCATGGGCAGACCCTGCTGTACAAGATAGTTCCTCAAATCGGCCTCTGTATAGAGGAAATTGCCCTGCAAACCCGTCAGGAAGGCATCACCTGCCGTGGGGAACATAACCGTGTTCTGCAGCATACCGCTGCTGTTGGGGATTGTGGCAAAGAAAACCAGAGGGATTCGGCCCGTAAACAGACCTGCACCGCCGTGAACAGTCAGCGTGCGTGCATCGTCCACATCCCAGTTGAATCCTACTCTCGGTGACAACTGCACGTTTGCCTTGGGCCACTTGCCGTTGTCTATCACGGGAGCCTGGTAGCCTGCGGGAGCCTGACCGGGTGCATAGAAGTGATTTGTCCAGTCAAGAGCCTTGAATGACTCATTTGTCTGCAGCGGTTCATAATACTGCATGTGGTCTGCCCTGAGTCCATAAGTAACAGTAAACTTGTCTGTTATATGTGACTCTGCCTGCAGGAATGCGGCGGTCTGACCGAACGATGTACGTGACGACGGATCATCAATTCCGTCATAAGTATAGGTCATTCCGAATGCCGCAGGAGCAGCCTGGTTGATGAAATCCTCCAGTGAATTGTATCGGTAGTAACCCGTTCCGTACATGCGGTAGTTGGTGGCACCCTTCTGGTACTGATAACTGAAACCTGCCGTGATGGTGCTGTGAGCCAATGTCCAGCGGATATGGTCACTCAAATTATATGTACGCACGTAGTTTCCGGTGCCGTTTGAGAATGCCTCGTAACCTGCACTCATGAATGCGTCACCGTCCTTACGGATATCGATATGCGGGAACCATTCTGACTCAGAACCGCGCAGATTGCTTACATCCGATACGCTTACCGACAGTTTGTTGCTCATCTTACCGCTAAGACGGCTGTTGAGCTCGGCTACTGCTGACCAGGCGTTATCATTGATACTGAAGCAGTTATTAAGGAATGCGTACGAATTCTTTGATATGCGGTCCGATGCGGCCTTGGCACCCACCGTACTCTTGGCATTGGGAGTGTTCCACTGTTTGTTGCCGGTCCAGTTGTAACGCAGCATCAGGTTGTGGTTGTTGTTGATGTTCCAGTCCAGACGTGCCAGCACCTTGGTGTTGGTCTGGTCACCGTTTGTAAGGTCATATCCGCCTGCATCATAACCGTATGTCTTGAGTGCGGCGGCAAACTGGTCCATATCGGCAGCGGTTACACGGCTTATCTTAGATGCATCATCACCTACTCCGTCTTGTGATAGTCTGTACTCGGTTATCGGCCCCGGAGTGGTAACATACTCGGCATTAACAAAATAGAACAGCTTGTCCTTAAGTATCGGACCACCCAGTGTGAATCCCACCGTAGTATGGCTGTTGCTTACCCTGTTGCCCAAATCAACGCCGTCAATACGGTTGCCGCGCATCTTCTCATTATGGAAATAGGTGTAGGCAGTGCCCTTGAAAGTGTTTGTACCGGACTTGGTGATTACATTGATTCCACCGCCCGTAAAGTTGCTCTGACGTACATCGTAAGGTGCAATTGCCACCTGTATCTCCTCGACCGCGTCAATAGAAATAGGTGTTCCGCCGCCGGGCAGATCGGCCGAAAGACCAAAGCTGTTGTTAAGTACGGCACCATCGATTGTAAGTGTGGTTCCGCGGCCGTCCCTACCCGCCATGGTGTTCTCAATGCCGCTGTAGGGCGACAGACGGGTGTAATCCAGCATACTGCGGTTAACTGACGGCAGCATGGACATGCTTTCACGGTTAAGGTTGTAAGTCTGGCCGGTACGCGTCTCATTGAAATGCGTGCTCTCACCGCGTATGGTCACTGTGGGGATATTCAGCGTCTCCTCCTTAAGTATCACATTGAAATTGTAATCCTTACCCATGGAAAGCACCACGTTGTCATATGCCACATCCTGATAACCCAGGAATGACACCGTCACCAGATACTTGCCTGGCTTGAGGCCGGATAACGAGAATACGCCGTACTTATTGGCTACAGCACCGTAGAAAGCGCCCGTCTCATTGTTGGTAACCACCACGGCTGCTGCCTGGAGAGGCTCACCCTCGGAATCTTTCACTGTACCGCTAATGGATGCGGTAGTGTTCTGTGCCGATGCTCCAACGCTGGCAAACAACAACACGAACAGGCATGCAAACCTGATGAGTCTGAATGACAAACTATCGGCCATTGCCGAAAAACTGAACTCGGATGTCTTGTTCATGCCCTTGGCACAAACAAGTTTTGCAGGCGCGATAACGCCTGACAGGACTGTTTTGATACTCATAAATTCTTCTCCCATCCAGACTATACTGTCGGTACCGTAATCGCAACGGTTCAACCTTTCGGCTCGCGGACTCTACCGCCGGTCGGGGAATTGCGCCCCACCCTGAAGTTTTACGCCTGCAAATTTCCGCTTTCTACGCGACTCTGCAAAGCATTTTCTGCTAAAAAAACAAAACCGCTCCTCCAAAAAGAGAAGCGGCTAAAAATAGCACCAAAGGGGTCTGACCTAGGGCGTTAAGTTAACTTTAATCTTTTTTCTCGGTTTTTGCCGACAATTCCATCTAATTATTCTTACAAAAATGATAAAATTATCGGCTTAAATATTTGTTTATATCACTGATTATTAGTAACTTTATATAGTTAT
>JAZMZT010000143.1:0-4027 GCA_045586125.1 Bacteroidaceae bacterium
CCCTTAGGGGCGACTATATACCACACATGAACATCTGGCTCTTGTCTTACTTCGGAGAAATGAATTAATACCGATATTTTCAAAACCTCAGTAAAACGAAAGCTTCGTTCTTTCCAAAAAATGCTCTGGAGCCTCAACTCCTTAGCGCCGCAAATATAAACAATTATTTTTGATTGCCGCAAGCGTCATAAAAAAGAAAGGGCGTCTCCCACCATCGCACTTTTGCGTTCAGGAGCCGCCCTTTAGTAAAAAGATTAGGATATGTTACTCTGCAATATCTATTACAGAGGCATCATCTGAGTCATCATTATTGTAGAAACCGTCTGTGCAGATGCGCACATGCCAACCTTGTCTAAGTGGATGATGTGTTATGTCAAAATCTGAGTTGATTCCACGCCCTCTGAGACTCTTGGTCAAGTATGTTCCACCTGCAGTATCCACATAAACATTATCTTCTGTCAATATCATGTCATTACATAGGATTCTTATGTTTCCCAAACTGACACAGTGCAATACTCCATTATCTATCAGAACAATTGCTATGGCACAGCCCATCTTCATACCAACTCTGGCAGACTCACTGGCAATAGCATTGTCAGCCTTTTCTAAAGCATAATAGAATGTTTTCTCGCAATTCTTATCAATTGTATTGAAACAGTTGACAATCTCATTAATGGATATTTCAGCGGCAATCTCTCCTTGGTCCAATCCACCCATTCCGTCTGCCATTACAGCAAGGAGTGTGTCCGGTGACAGTTCTTTAACCATCAACCTGTCTTCATTTTCCCGTGCCTTTCCGGCTCTGCTTTGCTGTGTATATTTCATTCTTCAATCGCTTTTTTGAATACATTGGCTATCATTGCCCAACTGTCATGTACTACATCATATCCATATCCCGGGCCCATCCCTTGGGTTATGAGCATACTCTGCTCACCAAGTTCAAGCTCATTCTCAATATCCTTTATGTATGACTTGATTACATCCTTTGTAAGCAACGGTACAATGTCTTGCGCAATCATGTAAGCGCCTGCTACAAAAGGTTCAAAAGGTTCTTTAAGTACATCTAAAACTTCCAGATGTGACATTTGGGTAATCTCATGTACATAGTAATTGGATAGAATGAATGACATATCCTTTGCATCCTTATCATTGAGCAAATGTCTGTCTATCCATGCATCAAATTTGAGTACAAAGAAAGCAGGGACAGATGGTATCTTGAAACTGAACTCGTTATCCACCGTTACATCTACACAGTCCTTCAGCACTGAGGCAAAACCCTTAACTGACATCATTGGACTCTCTTCGGGTGGCCAATATATCTTTTCTCCTGGAGTAGCAACACCGCCAAATGGAACTACGTCCAGTTCATAATCAGCGTTTCTGTCCTGACCATAATAAAACCTTTGTTTCATATACGGGTCCTTCCTGAAGCCATGTTGCTGCAGTACAGTGAATAGCTTGTAGAAATCATCCCAACTATCTACTGCAATAGCTATGTCCAGGTCACGTGTACGGCGCGGTGAAGGTTCAGCCTCCAGATACAGGCGCAAAATGTCTCTGGCTGCAGCACCTATTACAAAGAATTCCTTTTGGGCATCATTGAAGCATGAGGCCAGTTCTCTCAGCAATGCCACCAGTAGCGGGTTGGCAAATGTGTTACTTGATATAGGATAGTTCATTTTTCAGTATTCGTTGTGCCTGCTCACGGCATCTGCCATCGGCAGTTCCCATTAGATCAGCATATATTACCAGTGGATGGATTCCTTTTTCTGGTTTCATCCAGAACTTTTCATAAACTGTTATCTCTCCTAGGTTTGAAGGAATGACTTTACCAGTTCTGAGTAGGGCATTAGTTGGGATCTTGGTGTACAGTTCATACTTTTCCGGTATCAGATACCCGTCCAGCTTATATGCACCGCATTCTCCGCCCCAGTTCATACCGTCAGGGAGGATGATGTTTTCCCACTCACGTGCATTACCTCGCGTAAAAGCGTATCGTGAAAGAATCAGTCTGGGTTTAAGCACTTGGTTATATCCCTGTGACCATAAATCCAGTAGTCCGGTAAGATTGGTAAGATTTCTGCCGTTTGAAGACTCAAAACAGTACTGTGGCGTAAGTGCATCTACCACATTCTTAACTGTACCAACAGAAACACCCGTTGCGGCTTGGATTTCCCTGAATGATTTCCGTATGTTCAGGGGATTCAGCAGCAGATAATACATCACCTTGATACCAGCCGTGCGGAATACCATATTTGATGGTTGCTTGCGATACTCTGATTTTCTCCCTCTGATTGAAAGGTAAGGACCACCTTCAGGAGTTATCTCGCAATTGCCCGAAGCATCCAGGATATTAATTCCATCATTTTTTGCCACTGATAAAATTTCATAGGGCACCGTACCACAAACAAGCAGTGGAGAATCATCTCTATTTTTTGTCATTTGTTTCAACTGAGCAACTGCATGATTATATACAGTATTATCAACAGTAGTCTTAACTTCATAGACAAAACGCCTACCTAAAATGGTAACACTATCATCTCCAACTAAAGAAACAGCACCATCTTTACCTAGATAATCATTCAATTGGCGTATAGCCTCATTTAGTATTTCATTCTCTCTTATGTTCATTGCGTAACTTGTGTTTAAAAATAATGAACACCACAAAGATAATGAACGAGTGCTGATTAACCAAAAACTTTTCAAGTATTTTTATTTATTTGTGTATCCACACATGCATTATTGCATCCATACACATGGGAATATGAAAGCTACCTTTGTCCCCAATAGAACCCGCCAAGCCTCTCAAACAATGCTCAAATGGCGGGTCGTTTTTTTACTACGAGCAGAAAGCCGAGCGGTTACGATAGCCGGTTGTTTCATCGATGAGGCGGTAGCGGATGTGGGCACACAGTGGGTTTTGACCCCTTTGTGTGCTTTTTTGTTGGACTGTGAAGGTCACGGCCCTTGTGCTTGTAGTTGGGCCGATTGATGCAGGGCTGATGGATGTAGGCCTGTAGGTGCGCATCAGGCCGGGGTTGAAACCTACGCCTGGAGCTGTGAGCAGGATCTTTGCGGTGAGGTGCCAGCGTTCAGGATTGACAGTATCAGTTAGCGTGAGGCGGCAGCGGAGGGTTGCCACTTCTGAACCTGGTATTATCTGCAGGAGCTCAAGAGCTGCAGAGGGGAACTCTGGGAATGGTTGCGGTTCAGGTATGTGTTCACGGCCGAGCTGTGCGAAACCGTGATAGGCGCTGACGAAGAGATTGTAGCCGCTGATGTGGTGATTATTATCATACGGCGGACGATGGGATGGAACGGAACGGGCGTAGTGGTTCCACTGCAGTTGGACACTGTGAGGCAAATGCTGCCAGGCAAGTATTGCGCGGTGATGGACTTGAGCCTGGTCAAGCTGGGCTGGCGTGCCGGGAAAGACGGGATTGATTTTGCGCTTGTAGAAGCACTGGCCGTTGCGGTGAAAGAAGGTGATGTTGCCTATTGAGGACCAGCAATCCTGGATAATGGGTGTGGGATGGAACTTGGGCATGGTGTTTATGGTGTTAGAGTTTCTACAAAATTAGCAAAAAAATGCGTGGCTCATCTGAAAGCGTGCGATTTTGGACCGATGCGGGTTTGTTGATGGTTTAAATCCGGACGTTTTTCATGTGATGAAGGTTTGCGGAGGGCGCGAAAGCGTCCGTTTTTCGTTTACTCCAGGTTGATTCGGGCATTGAAAGCGTGGGCCGTTCATGTGACGTGGGTTTGCGGCTGGTGTCAAAGCGTGCGGAGCTCATGGATGGCGGAACGATGGCGGGTTTGATTGCGTGGGAAGATCATTTGCGGAGGGTTGATATCCGGCTTGTTTGCATACGTCTTTCATGTGATTCAGGTCGATGCCTGATGTAAGTGCATGCGTCTTTTGTCCGTCGGTGCGATGTTTTGGCTGTGGCGGACCTTTCTGAGATTTGGATATATAGCCCACTCCCATACAGATGTACGTAAATATGGCAATTATGGAGGGGTTATG
>JAZMZT010000144.1:0-5568 GCA_045586125.1 Bacteroidaceae bacterium
TCTGGCAGCCGTTTTGCTGGCCGATGCGCCATACGACACATTCATGTACCGCGACTTCCAGGCCCGTAACGTAATGGTAAAGGATGGTGAGCCCTGGTTCATAGATTTCCAGGGCGGACGCCGCGGACCGGTGGAGTATGATGTGGCATCGTTCCTTTGGCAGGCCCGTGCCGCCTATCCGGTAGATTTGCGTAATCACCTTATAGATGTATATGTCGAGTCTCTTGGCAGATACCGTAAGGTTGATGCCGCCGCGTTCCGTAAGGGACTGATGCATTTTGTGCTGTTCCGCACCCTGCAGGTTCTGGGCGCATACGGATTCCGCGGATATTTTGAGCGCAAGCAACATTTTATAGAGAGCATACCCGGAGCCATACGTAATCTCAAGGATCTGCTTGATGCGGGGGTGGGCTCTACGGAGTATCCTTATCTCACAGAGGTGTTACGCGGGTTGGTGTCATTGCCCCAGTTCGCTCCCGCACAACCCTATGACGCCAAACTTACAGTCCGTGTAATGAGTTTCAGTTACCGCAAAGGCGGCGTGCCGGATGATCCGAGCGGCAACGGAGGCGGATTTGTATTTGACTGCCGCGCCATGCAGAATCACGGACGCTATGAGCAGTACAAAGGCGTAACCGGAGCCGATGCTCCCGTAATAGAGTTCCTGGAGTCCAGGGGAGAGGTGCAGAAATACCTGGAGAATGTGTACGGACTGGTTGACCCTGCGGTCGCCAATTATGTTGAGCGCGGATTCAGCAACCTTATGGTGGCATTCGGCTGCACCGGCGGACAGCACCGCTCTCTCTATTGCGCCAATCATCTGGCAGCACATTTAAAGGATAAGTTCGGTGACAGGATTCGTATAGTACTTGAACACCGCGAACAGAAAAAACGCATTGAGTTATGAATGCGCTGATACTTGCGGCAGGATTGGGTACCCGTCTTGGTGACCTTACATCGGACCGCCCCAAGGCTCTTGTGGAGGTTTGCGGGCGTACTATGCTGGAACATCAGTTGCGGCATCTTTCTGCTGCCGGGTTTGACCGCTTTGTAATCAACATACACCACTTTGCGCCTAAGGTCAAGGCTTTTCTTGAGGAGCATAATAACTTTGGGCTTGATATCCGTCTGTCCGATGAGACAGACCTGCTGCTGGATACCGGCGGCGGAATCCGCAAGGCAATGCGTCTTTTTGACAATGAACAACCGGTATTGGTGCACAACGTGGACATCTTCTCCAGTGTTGATCTTAAGGCTTTGTACAACGGTCATATTGAGAGTGGTGCAGACTCTACTCTGCTTGTGGCTCAGCGCAGCACATCGCGTTACCTCTATTTTGATACTGACGGCTTGCTGCACGGATGGAGTAACGAGAAGACCGGACAGGTGCGCTCCCCGTATCCCGGTTTTGACAAGTCCCGGTTTACGCCTTGCGCATTCCAGGGCATTCATGTGTTGTCAAAAACTTTGCTGCCTCTGCTGGATGCCATCCCGGAGCCAAGGTTCTCAATAACGGATTTCTATGTGGATAATGCGGCACGTCTCAGGTTGAGGTCGGTGTTATCGGACCCGGACAATTGGGTTGATGCAGGTAAGCCGGAGACTCTGGAGCGTGCATCACAGATAATCAGGGCATACTATGAATAAGCTGCTTGAAAGTATGATGCAGCATGAGGACCCCACGCAGGTGGAGGGTCTGATGCGGTTCTTCAAGACCGGTCCCGGCCAATACGGCTATGGTGACCTTTTCCTTGGAATCAAGGTTCCGGTTACACGCTCCGTGGTAAAGGAGTGCTGGAAAGAGGTTTGCTTTGAGGATCTTGAGGAGTGTGTTACAAGCAAGTATCACGAGGTGCGTCTGGCAGCCCTGCTTGCTCTTGTCGAGATATTCGGCCACAACAAAAAGAATGCTGCCCTGCAGAAACAGTGCGTGGATTTTTATCTCTCACACACTGACTACATAAACAACTGGGACCTTGTGGACCTTTCATGTTACCCCCTGATTGGAAACTGGCTGCTTGATAAGGACCGCAGTCTATTATATGACCTGGCCCGCAGCGGCAAGACCATCTGGGAACAGCGCATAGGAATGGTCAGCACCATGCAGTTTATCCGTCACAATCAGACGGCCGATACATACGCCATTGCAGAGATACTTCTCTATCACAAACACGACCTTATCCAAAAGGCTGTAGGATGGCTTTTGCGTGAAGCCGGCAAGCGTGATGCCGATGAACTTCGCCGGTGGCTGGAGCCCCGCGCTCACGCGATGCCCCGTACCACTCTCCGCTATGCTATAGAAAAGTTCCCGGATTCCGAGCGCCACTATTGGCTTAACAAATGACATATCAGACAATGAGACGAGTCCTTTTGCTATTTCTTATTTGCGCATCGCTGACAGCATCCCATATTGTTGTTGCACAGAATGCTTTCACTCCTATTTCCAGATCATCATACGACCGTAATCAGGAGTTTTTTGACAAATACTTTGATGATTATTCATTAGTGTTTGTGAATTTCATGATGTCATACTCATTGATGAGTCAACCGTTTGAGGCGTTGAACATAAGGATGAGTCCAGACAAGTGCGCCGGAATAATCACGGTTCGTACCGAGAAGAAGGAATTCAGTATGGAATGCAGCCCCGAACTCTATTCTTCATTGGTGCTCCTTACCAAACATGCCGTCAATACTGCATCATTCACAATGGATCGCGGCGGATTGGACGGTGCCGATTATTATCTGTTCCTGAATGATTATGGCGTTACCGGTTGGTCTCCCGTAGGCTTGCCCCAAGATGCCTGCAGCCTGTTCGAGCATATCGGCACATCCGTAATGGCCGGTGACAGGGACAGGCTGGAGAGTTTCACTGCCGTAGCCGATTGGCTGTATCACGCATTCAAGGCAAATTATCATGAGAACATGGTGCGTACAGACTATGGCGTTTCATGGGGGGCTTATGGGGTTCATACGCTTTCCCTTTTTGCAGATTTAGGCTTTGACGTATCTTCAATGCTCACATATCAGCAGTTTTTTGATTTGGGCGGTTTCCAGTTGAAGTTAAGACTTGATGATGACGATCTGGAAAGATATTATTATCAAAAATATGAGAGCCTGCTACGGGAATTGGCCTATTGGGCATACGTCCAGTCAGATTTTGCTGATGATTCCAACTATGCCACATTCATAGTGGATGATAGCGTATCGGCCCCTATGGTCAAAGAGGAGAGTTCATGCAGGTTTGAGATAAGATTGAGAGAAAGCGACCTTGAGGCCGAAAAGATGATCTCATTGCTTAAAGGGATACATAAAGACAGGCTGGTTCATTTTATTGCCGGCGATGTATTAAGGCCCGCAGGTTCAACATCCATCACAATTGATGAGGTAAGGGCCAGGCTGGATGAATCATTTCATGAAATTCTATTGGCCCCTATACCTGAACCGATGAAGGAACGTTTGGGCTATGAATCACATCCTAAAGAATCGGCTGCCGTAGATTTGGGCCTCAGTGTAAAGTGGGCACCTTTCAATATCGGCGCCGAAAAACCTGAGGAACACGGCGATTATTTTGCCTGGGGCGAGACCGATACCAAGTCCAGATATGATTCGGACAATTACATATTCCGTGAAAGCGGCGAATTCAGAGAAATCAAATTCAACAAATACAATACAGACAGCGAACGTGGCATTGTTGACGGCCGTACCGGACTTGAACCTGAAGATGATGCAGCCCATGTGAAATGGGGCGGCAACTGGCGAATGCCCACCAAGGCAGAGTGGGATGAACTGCGAGAAAACTGCACCTGGACCTGGACAACGGTCAAAGGCATGAACGGATATAAAATTACAAGCAACAAGCCAGGTTACAAGAACCGTTCCATATTCCTTTCCGCAGCAGGTTATTGCGGTGGTCAGTATATGGCTCATTCTGATTATGAAGACACTGATTATATGAGTTGGTACTGGTCAAGTACACTTGCCGAGGCCTCAAACTACTCGGAGAGCGTCGTATTCAACTCAGAATTTATAACCGAAGGCGGCAGCCGCACTGTAGGCGCATCAATCCGTCCGGTTGTTCCGGCTAATAAGAAAAAATAGCATATAGGGAAGTCCTTATTTTATTTTTGGATATATTTGCAGATATCATGATAAAAATCGCTATTGACATTGTCTGCATGAAAAGGAACCAGCCTTTTGTGGCGGATTGATATCAGTGAGTGCCCGCGTTTTCAGTTTCGTGATATTCCAATTAATGCTTACCGCCCCGGGCACGGGCTTTTTTTGAATTAAGGACTTTAACTGACCTATGGAATTTGATGCTGCCCGTATAGAATCACTGTGCAAGGAGAGAGAAGAAAAACTGTTGGATGCCTACTTTGGTAACCTGGTAGAGGAGGCTGCACATGAGAGGCCCGAGTTTATAGGTAAATACACCCCTGACCTGCCGTTCAAAATAGAGTCCGAATACAAGGAATTCCTGGATTGCCTTGTAAAGCAACTGTTCCCGGCCGATGACTCCATCACCGCCGACAAATTCATTGAAGAAAAGAAACTGCGCGAACTGATAACCGACGACCGCGAAGCCATAGCTCAAGCCTACAAGAAAGCCTCCCAAAGAACCTTGGTAGAGCGCATCTCCAAGACCAACCACAAGGACGTAACCTTCTACAAAGGCCTTCTTGAGGCCCACACTAAAGACCTCCTGATGGTAATGCGCACGGATTTCCTGGAGGAGTTGACAGGGAAGTATATAGGGAATAAGACGTTTGGGGAGGATTGACTGCTGGAATGAAATCAGACAAATATGAAAAAAAGGAATAATATATTTATAAGTTCTTTCTTAATTAAATTGCCATTAGCAGCAATTAATGCTCTTATATTGTTAATGATAGGCTATTTGCTAAAAAATAGTCCGCTGCCATTGTTAGGTGATGAGGCGAATATCCATAAATATTATGAAGTATTCAAAACACGCCATTCGAAAAGCCGGAATGATCAAAATTGGATTGATTCTGTGTACATAATTAACACATCATATGATTTAGAATTAATTCCATACTATGGTGGTAGTCAGTTTCAACAGGGTTCCATTGCCGTGACTAACAGGAAAGATTTATTTTATCTTCTAAAAAAGGCTCAAAGTGTTGATAACTACCGTTATATACTATTAGATATTGAGATAGATGATATAGACTCCGAATATAACGACTCCATAAAAAGTATCATTTCGAAGATGGAACGCATTTGCATTCCGAGAAGCGTCAGTTTTGAATCATACGACAAAAAACTGGATTCCAAAATGGGTTGGGTGGATTATTCCATTCTTCCAAATGAAACCGGATTCGCAAAATTTGAATTGTTTTCGAAGGAAAAACGATCTATGCCGTTAAAAATGTATAACGATCTTTATTCCTGCAACAAGTACAATAGTTTCCTGTTTCTCCATTTTGAGAATAGACATCTGATATACAAGACAATAATGCCTATTTATAGGATTAAAATATTAGCCGAGGAAAGAAAAGGTAAAGCAAATTATGATTATATCCAATATGACTACTTGAATTTAGG
>JAZMZT010000145.1:0-10143 GCA_045586125.1 Bacteroidaceae bacterium
AGTATTGATTATCCGATAGAAATCCGAATATCTCTGAGGGCGATTCAAATATGCAATCCTCAGGGACTTATTAAACTGGGATCTTTTTCAGTGGCCTCGCTGTGAACGGGAGGGGCCCGTCACTAAGAAGATGCTCTGGAAGATGGGAGTTTACTCACGTCTTTCAGAGCGTCTTATTAGGGATGGGAGGGATAGCGCCGAAGGCGCGTAGTTTCAGATACCCTATACCTTAAGTTCCCCCTTAAAGAAGAGCTGAAGCCAAAGACTCCAGAGCAGGAATATCGGCAGCCTTCATACGGCTCTTGATAGTGACCATGGGCTCAACAATCTCTATACCGGACATAGAAGAGAGCATCTCCTTCATGACACGACCTGCCGAAGGAGCCCACGAGCCGTTCTCAATAATACCCACCTTGCGGTTGCAGAATCCCTTTATCTGGAGCCGATGCAGGAACTCATACATGGGAGTGAACACACCGGCATCATAAGATGAAGCGGCAACCACCATAGTGGAATGCCGGAAAGCATCCTCCACGTTCTCGGCAAAATCCGAGCGGCAAAGGTCACTTACAACCACACGCTCAGCACCCTTGGCACGCAGAATCTCTGCCAACTTCTCAGCCGCAGCCAAAGTACCGCCATGAATTGAAGCGCAGGCAATGAAAATACCCGGGGTCTCAACAGCGTAGTTGCTCCATATATTATATAGGTTAAGATACTCCGTAAGGTTATCCTCAAGTATAGGACCGTGAAGTGGACGTATGGTCTTGATGGCAAGCTGTGAAGTCTTGCCCAGAAGGGTACGTACCGGAGCGCCGTACTTACCTACAATATTGAAGTAGTATCGGCGGGCCTCACAACTCCAGTCATCATCGTCGCGGCCATAGAATCCGCACTTGCCCAAGGCACCGAACTTACCAAAGGCATCAGCACTGTAAAGAGCACCGTCGGCCTCATCGAAAGAAACCATAACCTCAGGCCAGTGAACCATAGGAGCACCGATAAAGCGCAGTTTATGCTCACCAAGTACAAGTTCCGAACCCTCCTTGACCGCAAGGGTGCGTCCTTCAATCTGAATACCCTCAAAGAACTGCTCCAGCATCTGGATAGCCTTGGCACTGGCCACAAGAGTGAGAGCGGGGAACTCTTCAAGAGCCCAAGCTATCAGGGCCGAGTGGTCCGGTTCCATATGATGAACGACAAGGTAATCAGGCTGGCGTCCGCAGAGAGCCTCCTTAAGGTTAGCCTTCCACTCATCGGCCTTGCGTGCATCGGCCGTATCAAGAACAGCCACCTTATCGTCCAGAATGACATAAGAGTTGTAAGCCATTCCCTCAGGAACTATGTACTGACTCTCAAAAAGATCCAGGTCCAGGTCATCAACTCCGATATACTTTACCTTATCACTAAGATTCTTTACCATAGCATTGAAAATTTGATTATACAAAAGTAGTCATTCCGCTTGGAATAATGGCGCCCGTTGCTATATTTGCAAAACATCAACAACCTAAAACCAAAGACTATGAGCAAGTACGTTTGTGATATGTGCGGTTGGGAGTATGATCCCGCCGAAGGTTACCCTGAGGGTGGAATAGAACCGGGTACCCCCTGGGAGGAGATACCCGATGATTTTGTATGCCCGATATGCGGCGTAGGAAAGGATCAGTTCTCAGCCGAGTGATTTCCGGTCTGTTCCTGAAACCAGTTTAATAAGGATTGTACCCAGAATGCCGGCAGCCAGAGAGCCCATAAGAATGGCTATCTTGCCGGCATTTCTCATTTCCTGGACTGCCGCAGCATCCTGGAATGAGAGCGTATCGACAAAGATAGACATAGTAAAGCCGATACCACCCAGGCAGGCAACAGCAAAGAACATAGCCCAGCCAGCCTTCTCAGGCATCTCGCAGAGTTTTGTCTTGATTGCAGCAAAACTGAAAAGAGTAATACCCAGCGGCTTGCCAAGCACCAGACCCAGGAAAATGCCCAGCCCTACTCCACCGGCAACTCCGGTAGTATTGAAAATATTGAAGTAAGCCAGATCCGGAATCTCCACGCCGGCATTAGCCAATGCGAAAATAGGCATGATCATGAAATTCACCCAAGGTGAAAGAGCATGCTCCACACGGTAACTCATGTTGAGTGAGCCGTAAGCCGTCTTGTGTATTTTACGCAGGAAATGACGCTGCGGACCATTGGGGAACATGGTCTCATCATCAATCTGGTCAAAAGAGAGCAGTTTCTGTGAGAAGAACTTGATCTTATGAAGCACGTAGGAGCGCTCGTAACGGGCCTCGGACGGAATGATGAACGCCATCACCACACCGGACATGGTCGCATGGATTCCTGAATAGTAGAACAGCACCCAAACCACCACAGCCAGTGCAAGATAAACAGCAATATGCTTGTGTCCCAGGTATTTGATAAGCCATGCAAAGAAAATGACCACAACAGATACGCCCAGGAGTATCAGATTTACGTGACCTCCGTAGAAGATAGCCACAACCAGGATGGCAATCAGGTCATCGGCAATGGCAAGGGCAGTAAGGAACACCTTGAGTGAGACGGGAACCTTGTCACCCAGGACAGAGAGGATGCAGACAGCGAATGCGATATCTGTTGCGGTAGGAATACCCCAGCCAGAAGCACCAATAGTACCGTGATTGACAAGAGTATAGAGCAAAGCCGGCATGATCACACCGCCAAAAGCGGCAACCACCGGAAGCAGAGCCTTCTTGACCGATGAAAGTTCACCGTGTGCAACCTCACGCTTGATCTCAAGACCAACGGTGAAGAAGAACACCACCATCAGGATATCGTTGATGAACTTCTCAATGGTCATTCCGTGAGGGAACAGCCAGTCAACGCTGCCCTCGGGACTCTGCATGTGAATTTGTATGCTGGTCTCAAGGAACGCATGGTAATAGTGACGTGTTGCAGGCAGGTTTGCCAGCAGCATTGCTATGATAACGCACAGCAGGAGCAGTACGCCCTGAAACCAGGGCTGGTGTGAAAGACGGTCTTTCTTGCGGTTGAACTCAAGGACGCTACGGTTCCAGGTATAAATAGGAATCAGTTTCATTCAGAAAAAATAAAAAGGACAACCGACGGTCATAGTCCAAGACCGTCGGCTATAATAAACAATAGTTTAGCGGTTATTTTACAAGTACTTTACCGTTCATCTCAGCCGGTATGGGAAGACCCATAATGGTGAGGATTGTAGGAGCCACATCGGCCAGGATACCTGACTCTACCTTGGCGTCCTTGCGCGGGGTAACGTAGATTACCGGAACAGGATTGAGTGAGTGAGCGGTGTTGGGTGTACCGTCGGGGTTCAGGGCATTGTCGGCATTACCGTGGTCGGCAATGATGATAGCCTCATAGTTATGGGCCTTGGCAGCCTCTATAACATCATGAACGCAGGCATCGACAGCAACGACAGCCTTCTCGATTGCCTCGTAAACGCCGGTATGACCAACCATATCGCCGTTTGCAAAGTTTACAACGATAAAGTCATACTTGTCAGTGCCGATGGCCTCAACCAGTTTGTCACGAACAATGTAAGCGCTCATCTCGGGCTGCAGGTCATAAGTTGCAACCTTGGGTGAGGGAACCAGGATGCGGTCCTCGCCCTCAAACGGAAGCTCGCGGCCGCCGTTCAGGAAGAATGTAACGTGAGCGTACTTCTCAGTCTCGGCAATGTGCAACTGCTTGAGACCCTGAGCTGAAAGATACTCACCAAGAGTATTGTTGACGTTCTCCTTATCAAACAGGATGTGCACGCCGGTGAAAGAAGCATCGTACGGAGTGAGGCAGTAGTACTGCAGGCCGGGGATGGTGTGCATACCCTCAGCGTCCATATCCTTCTGGGTCAGAACGATGGTGAGCTCCTTTGCGCGGTCGTTACGGAAGTTGAAGAAGATGATGGCGTCACCCTCCTCGATGCGGCTGTCATAAGCCTCGTTTACGATAGGCTTCATGAACTCATCGGTCACGCCCTCGGCGTATGACTCCTCGACAGCCTTCACCATATCAGAAACCTTACGGCCCTCACCGCCAACCAGCTGGTCATAAGCGATCTTTACACGCTCCCAGCGCTTGTCACGGTCCATTGCATAATAACGGCCGATGATGGTGGCAACCTTGTCACCGCGCTTTACCAACTGGTCAATGAAACCCTTACCGCTCTTGGGGTCGGTGTCACGACCGTCCATGAAGCAGTGTACGTATGTCTTGTCGATACCATACTCGCGGGCAATGTCAGTCAGGCAGAAAAGATGCTCCAGTGAACTGTGAACACCGCCGTCTGATACAAGACCCATCAGGTGCAGTTTCTTGCCGTTCTCCTTGGCGTAGGTGTAAGCCGATACAACCTCCTTGTTCTGGCGGATGCTGCCGTCAGCGATGGCGCGGTTTACCTTAACCAGATCCTGATAAACAACACGGCCGGCACCGATATTGAGGTGACCAACCTCCGAGTTACCCATCTGACCGTCGGGCAGACCGACGTTCTCACCTGATGCAAGCAACTGTGCATTAGGATAATTGGCATTCAGGTAATCCATGTAAGGAGTGGGTGTGTTGTAGATCACATCGGCCTTGGAGCGGTTACCTATGCCCCAGCCGTCAAGAATCATAAGGAGTGCTTTCTGTTTCATATAGTAGTGTGTTTTTAACCTTGCTTTTTTAAACGGGTGCAAAGGTAATACAAGCCGAGCGGAGAATAAAATAAACTTGTTTATTTTTTATCCCGAGGCGAAGTTTACATTCACATTTATGTAAAGGTACATAAAATTAACACTTTAAGCGCATTAAAAATGTATAAATAAAAGAAGGGTGGCCGCGTTGTGCAGCCACCCTTATGTCAAAGCAATTGTATCTGTGCGTTACAATTATTTTCTCCTCTTGTTTTCCTTGATAGCGTTAATCAGGTCGCCGAAAGCATCTTCAAACTTTGCAGAAAGGGTTTTTGCGAACTTTGAAGCATCGATACCGCCAAAGTACTCCTCGAACGATACCTCAATCTCATTGCCGTCGGCATCACGTGCAATCAGGACGGGATATGCACCTGCACGGTCAAACAGTTCTCCTACCTGATCCATTACGCTCTTGCCCTTCTTATCACCTTCGGGAGCCTCCCTGTAGACGAACTTCAGTCTTGCCTGAGGCTGTTTGAAACCCTCAAAATAGATTCCGGCATTGATAACACCGTTAAGCTGCTCTACCGTCTCCTTTGCCTTGGCCTCCGAGATAGTTGCACCCGGAACCATCAGGCTGCGCAGTGTAGTAGCAAGCTCCTGGTTCTTGAACGGATTCTCAATAACGCCCTTGATCTCAGCCTTGCCACCTGCCAGTGAAGCATTCAGACTGATTGACTTGAGTTTCTCGGGATCCTGAGCCCAAACCAGAACGGCAGTTGAATCCTGAATGTCCAGACCGTCAAATACTGCATCAACCTTACCGTTTACTGAAAGAAGTGCATTGTCTGAATACTTGGCAGTCAGATTAGCCTCAAGACCATTACTCTTACTGAATTTGACACCGCCCTCAAGTGTGTAGCTGACAATCTTAAGGTTACCTGATACAGAGAACTGGCTTCCTTCAAAATTGAAGATGTCATCGCCGTCTTTCACATCCTCATAGAAAAGACTCATGTCCGATGTGTAATCGGCGTTGAGTGCAGCAAGAACCTTGTCATCCAGGGCAAGTGAAACCTCGGCTGTCTTGGGCAGATAGATTGTCTTCTCGCCATTGTCGTTCTTATAGGCAATAATGCTCTCGCCTGCTCTTACATTGACCTTCAATGATACCTTATGATCCTGAATGTATACATTAACCTGCAGATAATTGACATCATGCCTGATATTGTCCAGAATATAGAAAGTCCTCAAAGTGGAGTCTACACGGGTACCTGAACCGCCGCCCTCACCATAATATTTTACAGTGTCAACCAGCAGTGAATCAAAAATGAACAGGTCTGCCGACATGTAGAGAGGTGAAAGGTCTACTGCAATGGTATCCTTAGTGAACAATACAACGGCATTCGCCATCTTCTGCTGGAAGATGCTGTCTTCCAATACTGCAGGACTTCCAAGAGCCTCAGCGAGATTCGCCAACTCGATATCGGAACCTACAATCTCCTCTACGAACCGAATGGCATTTGAGAATTCAGAAAAATCAGCAGCCTCTGCAATACCATCCAAAGTAGTGGTGATAGCCTGCTGCTGTTCGGGAACGGTCATGAATCTGCCGCCGTCATTATCATCGTTCTTGATTTTCTCGTCATCGTTACATGAGATGAATGTGAATGCACCAAGTGCAAGTGCAATAACACTAATGAATAGTTTTTTCATAATTATCAGTTTTGGTTGTAATCTGCGCCAAAGGTAAGCATTATAACTATACGTTATACCTCGAAATGTGAAAAAAGTTTAAAACATAGCCCTGACACGCTCTATACCGGCAGTCAGAGAGTCAATTTCGGCCTTTGTATTATAGAAGGAGAACGATGCACGGACCGTGCCGGGAATACCCATGCGGTCCATCAGCGGCTCGGCGCAATGATGACCGGTACGTACTGCTATACCCAGACGGTCAAGCAGGGTTCCCATATCTGAAGGATGAATGTTACCTACAAGGAATGAAACGACGGCACTACGCTCGGCTGCATTTCCGATGATTCGCATACCGGGAATCTCAGTCAGTCTGCTTACGGCATAACCGCAAAGTTCGCTCTCATACTGCGCTATAGCATCCAGACCTATTGTCTGAACGTAATCAAGAGCGGTTGCAAGTGCTATGGAGCCTACATAATCAGGTGTGCCCGCCTCAAACTTGTACGGCAGTTCGTTATATGTGGTCTTTTCAAAAGTGACGCGCTTTATCATCTCACCTCCGCCCTGATAAGGAGGCACCTTTTCGAGCAGTTCCCTGCGTCCGTAGAGTACGCCTATTCCGGTAGGACCGTATATCTTGTGACCGCTGAATGCGTAGAAATCGGCCCCCAACTGCTGAACGTCCACTTTGATGTGAGGTACGGACTGGGCACCGTCCACTGCTACGGGAATTCCGTGCGAATGGGCCAGACTGATGATATCGGCGATGGGATTCACCGTACCCAATACATTGGATACATGTGTTATGCTTACAAGTCTGGTCTTGGGTGACAGCATAGCCTTGAAAGCATCCATATCCAACTCTCCAAGGTCGGTTACAGGTATGATCCTGAGTTTGAATCCGTACTTTTGAGCCTGGATCTGCCAGGGAACTATGTTGCTGTGATGTTCCATTCCGGAGATGATCACCTCATCACCCTCCTTGAGGAAAGCCTGCGCAAAAGAACTTGCCAGCAGATTGATGCTCTCGGTAGTGCCGCGGGTAAAGATTATCTCCTCAGTACTGCCCGCTCCTATGAACTGACGCACCTTGTCGCGGGCCGCCTCCATCATGTCGGTAGCCTGCTGTGAGAGGAAATGGATGCCGCGGTGTACGTTGGCATTCACGTTGCAGTATGCCTCGCTTATGGCATCAATGACGCACTGAGGTTTCTGGGTAGTGGCTGCGTTATCCAGATAGACAAGCGGTTTACCGTAAACCTCACGTCCCAGAATAGGGAAATCCCTGCGAATTCTCTCTACGTCAATCATATCACTTTTATCTGCAAGCGCGGCATCCCTCACACTGGGTGAGTTCTCCGCGGAAACGTTTCTCAACAAGACGGTTCAGGCGGTCACGGAGCGGCTCCAGTGATACACGTCCTATAACCTCGCCCACGAATGCCTGCATCAGCATCATACGTGCCTCGGCCTGGGGGATACCGCGCTGGCGCATATAGAACATGGCCTTATCGTCCAACTGACCTACAGTTGCGCCGTGTGAGCACTTTACGTCATCGGCATAAATCTCCAACTGGGGCTGTGTGAACATGCGTGCCTGGCGGGTAAGGCAGATATTTCGGTTAGTCTGCTGTGACTCAGTGTGTTGAGCTCCGTGACGAACCAGAACCTTTCCTGCGAATGCCCCGCTCGCGCTGTCGTCCAAAACGTATTTGAACAGTTCGTTGCTGGTGCAGTCAGACACTCTGTGATCCACAAACGTCATATTATCAACGTGTTGCTCCTTGTCAATAGTGGCAATACCATTCAGCGAAAGGCTTGAACCGCGACCTGCAAAAGTTGATAAAACAGTGTTGCGTGTCTGTCCGTTATGCAGTGTCACGTAGTCAATCTCAACATTACTGTCAGCCTCCTGACTTACGTAAAGTTCTGTTGTACGGCGGTTTGCGTAATGAGTCTCCTCCAGATCATACAACTCAAGACTTGAATTCTCGCCTGCGAACACCTCGGTCACCTGAGTTGTTAGATATTGATTCGCAGCAAGCGCATGGTCACAAAGCAGCAGTTTTGCCTGTGCGCTGCGTCCCAGAACCACCAGAATCCTGCGGTTGACCATAAGATCCACCTTGGAACTCAACAGAGTTATCAGCTGTAAGGGTTTTTCAAGAACAACCCCGTCCGGAACATAGAGCAGGAATCCATCCTGTGCAAACAGGGTGTTGATGGCTGCTATTCCGGGTTTATCCATATCGGCCAACTTGCCGTAGAACTTCTCTACCAGTTCGGGACGACTCTGTGCGGCCTCCTTGAGACTGCCGGCAAACACACCATCCGGGAGCATGTTCTTGGCGGCGGTATCGGAACTTGCAAAGGTATCGTTTGCCAGGAAGTAGAGTTGGGTGCTCAGATTGGGAACGCTGCACTTGAAAGCCTGGGCAAAGTCAACCGGCATATCCAGACGTGCCAGGTTCATACCCCAGTCGGGCTCGAACCACTTTGCAACGTCTGTATGCAGATACTCCTCAAGCCCGCTGTGCGGCAAGCCGTACTGCTCAAGACTCTTAAGGGCGGCATCACGAAGGCTGTTCATGACACCTGCCGACCCGCGGTCAACCAATGCCCTGTTCTCTTTGAAGAGATCTATGTAATTCTGAGCTGACTTCATTT
Organism: Bacteroidaceae bacterium; assembly: GCA_045586125.1. GTDB lineage: Bacteria > Bacteroidota > Bacteroidia > Bacteroidales > Bacteroidaceae > Colenecus. The sequence continues at coordinate 9,000 of JAZMZT010000145.1, forward strand.
CTGAGAATCCTCAAACTCCTTAATAACCCAGTCATAACCGCGCTCCTCAAGTTCAAGTGCCAGTTCGGGACCGGCAGTCTTGATGATACGTCCTTGATAGAGCACGTGAACGATATCAGGCTTGATATAGTCAAGCAGACGCTGATAGTGAGTGATGACAATCACTGCTGTCTCAGGGCTCTTGAGGCGGTTCACGCCATCGGCCACAATACGCAGTGCATCTATGTCAAGACCTGAGTCTGTTTCGTCAAGTATGCTCAGGGACGGCTCCAACATGGCCATCTGGAATATCTCGTTGCGTTTCTTCTCACCGCCGCTGAATCCCTCGTTGACCGAGCGGTTCATGAACTTGGCGTCAAGTTTAACCAGGTCACGCTTCTCCTTGATGAGTTTAAGGAAATCAGTGGGTGACATGGGCTGCAGGCCCAGGTACTTGCGTTTCTCGTTGATGGCGGTACGCATAAAGTTGGTCATGCTCACACCGGGTATCTCAACCGGATACTGGAATGACATGAACAGTCCCTCATGGCTGCGGTCCTCGGCCGGCATATCCAGCAGGTTCTTACCCTTGAAGGTAACACTGCCCTCAGTAACCTGATAGGAGGGATGGCCCACCAGCACGTTGCTCATGGTACTCTTGCCCGATCCGTTGGGACCCATAATGGCATGAACCTCGCCGGCATTCACCTCAAGGTTTATACCTTTCAATATCTCTTTGCCGTCTATTCCGGCATGAAGATTTTCAATCTTTAGCATCATAATTAACCTACCGTATTTTCAAGTGACACCGAAAGCAGGCGCTGGGCCTCGACCGCAAACTCCATAGGCAGTTTGTTGAGCACCTCCTTGGCGTAACCGTTAACAATAAGGCCGATGGCCTGTTCCATAGGTATGCCACGCTGGTTGCAGTAGAACAACTGGTCCTCGGATATCTTTGAGGTAGTTGCCTCGTGCTCCACGATGGCAGTCTCGTTCTTTACATCCATGTAAGGGAATGTATGCGCACCGCAGTCGCTACCCAGCAGCAGTGAGTCACACTGGCTGTAGTTGCGTGCACCGTCGGCATGCTCACCCACCTTGATAAGTCCGCGGTAGGAGTTCTGGCTGTGTCCGGCCGATATACCCTTACTTATAACCGTACTCT
>JAZMZT010000146.1:0-4249 GCA_045586125.1 Bacteroidaceae bacterium
TATATGATTTGTTTTTATTGTATTTTTGCAATTGTAATGATGCGAAAACTTACAACCGCCTTTGCAGCGGCACTCGTGCTGCTGACATTGCCTGCTACCGTCTCCGCCCAGTCAATACGCGGTGACAGCATCTCTGATAACCCTGTGTATTTCAGGCTGTTCATGCCGATGGTGCTCTACCGCTCAGCGGTGTCGGAGGCAATAACTCCCGAGCAGACAGATGAGGCCGATAACGACAGCCTGCTCCCCATCAAGCCGTTGGATATGGGTTATGACAACACCCTGGCAAAGATGATTGACGAGACTCTGATGAAGATATATCTGGAGCATCCTGAGCTGGTTGAGATGACAGAGGCGGAACTCATGGATGTGCCCGGCGTGCTGCCCATATCCGAGGATATCGTAAGCGGAATACATCTTAAAGATAACAGGACCGGCTACGGACCGGCCAGCGTGAGTCCCGAACCCGTTGACTCCAAACTGCGTTACTGGAAGACTTTTGGAAACTTTCAGGGCAAATACACGCAGAGTTACTACTCGGACAACTGGTACAAGGGCGGTGAGAGCAACCACTCAATACTGGGGCAGATCAATCTGGAGGCCGATTACGCCAAGAACCAGACCACATGGGACAACAAACTTGAACTCAAACTGGGTTACTATAACACCTCACAGGTAAACGGCAAGAACACCTTCCGTACCAATGAGGACCTTATCCGTTTTACATCCAAGTTCGGATTGAAGGCGTTCAGTCACTGGTACTACTCGTCGCAGTTCCAGGGATATACCCAGTTTGCACCTGTATGGGATACCAAGAACCCGACCAAACTCAAATCAAAGTTCTTTGCACCCGCATACGCCAACGTGTCGGTGGGACTGGATTACAAGCCCAAGTTCAAGAAAAAGGGTGTGACACTGTCTGTACTGCTGTCTCCTTTCTCATATAACTGCAAGTACTCGGCTGTAGACAGCATTGCCACCAACTTTGGTATAGAGGCAGGAAAGCAGGTCAAGCACAGTTTCGGTTCCCGGTTTGACGGTAACCTTAAATGGACTTTCCTTGAGGATTTTACATGGACCAACAAGACCCAGTTCTATACTACATATGAGAGCACTGAAATCAACTTTGAGAATACCATTGATTACAGACTCTCCAAGTTTCTGTCGCTGCAGTTCTTCTGCCACTGGCGTTTTGACGACAGCGTAAAGCGCAAAAAGGATAAGGACGGTAACCTGATGGGCTACGGTCAGTTCAAGGAATTCCTAACCCTCAACTTCAATTACGCCTGGTGATTGCGGCGCTCGCGCATGATGTCGCGGCGGCGTTTGAACGGTGAGTCCGGTTCACGGGCCATGTACCAGTACTCCATGTGGTCCGTGGTGATGGGGAACAGGCGTGTCAGTACCAGCAACAACTTGCTTGTGAATGTCAGCGTGGCACGGCGTGAACGACGTCTGATATGGTTGAGCATGATCTCTGCCACACGCTCGGATGTCATCATTTTTCCTTCCTCACGCGGGGTCTCGCCCTGCTGGCTGCCATCGGCCATAAGGGCTGTCTTGCGTATGTTCGAGGCGGTGAATCCGGGCGCATAGATCATTACGTGGAGTCCGTCATAGAGGTGCTCTGAACGCAGGGTATCCAGGAATCCGTTGATGGCGAACTTGGATGCCGAATAGCCCGTGCGGCCGGGCAGACCCTTGTAACCGGCGGTGGAGATTACTCCTACCACTGATCCCTTTGATTCAAGCAGATAGGGGAGTGCGAACTTGGTGCAGTATACCGTTCCCCAGAAATTGACATCCATCAGGCGGCGTATCACGCTCAGGTCCAGATCCTTGAACATGGCGCGCATGGATATGCCGGCATTGTTTATCAGGATGTCAATGCGTCCGAATCTTTCAACAGTCTTATCGATAAGATTGCGGCAATCGGCCTCGACGGAGACATCGGTCCTTACACTTATTACTTCTGAATATTGGGAGAGTTCTTTCTGGAGTTCTTCCAGTTTGTCCACTGAACGGGCGGCAAGTACTACTTTGGCTTGATATTTTGCAAGCAAGGTGGCAGTTGCGAGTCCGATTCCTGAACTGGCACCTGTTACAATTGCTACTTTATCAGAGAAATATCTTTGGTTATTCATAAACAAGAATGTTATTATGCTGTAAAGATAACGTTTTTTTGTGTATTTTCGCGCCTTGAAAAACAAAATACAATGACCGTAACACTTCTATTGCACTGCCCCGACAGACCGGGAATCATTGCAGATATCACCAATTTCATCACAGAGAACCGCGGTAATGTGGTTTATCTGGCGCAGTTTGTGGATCACGTGGAGAACGTGTTCAACATGCGTATTGAATGGAATATTGACGAGTTCCTGATACCTAAGGACAAGATTGCCGATTATTTCGGTACGCTCTATGCCAAGAAGTATGACATGAATTTCCGTCTCTACTTCAGTGACAAGCAGCCGCGCATGGCCATCTTTGTTTCCAAAATGTCACACTGCCTGTTTGACCTGCTGGCACGTTACAGCGCAGGTGAGTGGAACGTTGAGATTCCGCTGATAATCAGCAACCATCCCGATATGAAACACGTGGCCGATATGTTCGGCATTCCGTATTATGTATTCCCCATCACAAAGGATAACAAGCTGGAGCAGGAGACTGCCATGCTTGACCTGCTTAAGGAGAACAACATAGATTTCATTGTACTGGCACGCTACATGCAGATAATCGGTGACCGTATGATTGCCGCTTATCCCAACAAGATAATCAACATCCATCATTCGTTCCTGCCTGCATTCGTGGGCGCCAAGCCTTATCAGGCTGCGTTTGACCGCGGTGTCAAGATTATCGGTGCTACCAGCCACTACGTAACCGCAGAACTTGATGCCGGTCCTATCATCTGTCAGGATGTGGTACGCATTTCACACAAGGATATGCCCAAGGATCTGGTCAACAAGGGCAAGGACCTGGAGAAGATTGTCCTGTCACATGCTGTCCAGAAGCATATAGAACACAAGATTCTGGTTTATAAGAACAAAACGGTGGTGTTCAGTTAAGCCTTTTTAAGCGCCTCGAGTTTGAACATCTCGTCACGGTATTGAGCGGCCTCCATGAAGTCCATTCTGGAGGCTGCTTCATTCATGAGACGTCTGGTACGGGCAATGGCTTTGTCCAACTGCTGCGGAGTCATGCTGGCTATTACGGGATCGGCTACGGCTCTGGCAGTCTCCTTCATCTCGTAAGGTTTGGGCTCGGTTTCCTGACCTGCAGGTACAAGCAGCGATGTGTTGAGCGCCTTCTCTATCTGTTTGGGAGTGATTCCGTGCTCCTTATTGTAATTCATCTGCTTTTCGCGGCGGCGTGTGGTCTCGGCTATGGTCAGACGCATGCTCTCGGTAATCTTGTCGGCATAGAGTATGACCTTTCCGTTCACGTTACGGGCGGCTCGTCCGGCCGTCTGGGTGAGCGAACGGTGGTCACGCAGGAATCCCTCCTTGTCGGCGTCTATGATGGCCACCAGTGATACCTCGGGCAGGTCAAGTCCCTCACGCAAGAGGTTTACACCCACCAATACGTCATACACACCACATCGCAAGTCCTCAAGAATCTGTATACGATCGAGCGTATCCACATCGGAGTGTATGTAGTTACTGCGTATCCCCAAGCGTAACAGGTAGTTATTCAACTCCTCGGCCATACGCTTGGTAAGCGTCGTTACCAATACACGCTCATTGCGCTCAATGCGCAATTGTATCTCTTCGAGCAGATCGTCTATCTGGTTAAGACTCGGACGCACCTCGATGACAGGGTCAAGCAATCCGGTAGGTCGTATAATCTGTTCTACAAATATACCCTCACAACGGTTCAACTCATAATCGGCAGGCGTTGCACTCACATAGATGGTTTGTTTCACCAACGACTCAAACTCCTCAAACTTCAACGGGCGATTGTCTACGGCAGCCGGTAATCGGAAACCATACTCCACCAAGTTCAACTTACGCGATGCATCGCCACCATACATGGCACGTATCTGTGGCACGGTAACGTGACTCTCGTCGATGATAACCAAGAAGTCGTCGGGGAAATAATCGAGTAAATAGAATGGTCGCGTACCGGCGGCACGTCCGTCGAAGTAACGCGAATAGTTCTCTATACCCGAACAATATCCCAACTCACGAATCATCTCGACGTCGTAAGTAACACGCTCATATAGTCGCTTAGCCTCATACTCTTTGCC
>JAZMZT010000147.1:0-1747 GCA_045586125.1 Bacteroidaceae bacterium
GCAGCGCATGGGTTACCATGTAGACTACTACCCCGTATCATCACTGATGGATTACTTCAAGAAGGTTACCGATGCCGAGGCAGACGCCCTGGTTGAGGAGTACAAGAAGCTCTACACCATCAAGATCGATGAGAGCGGTGAGAAGGTATACTGGGAGAAGGTCCATAACGCAGCCAAGGCTGAGATTGCCCTGCGTCGCGTACTCAAGGATGAGAATGCTACCGCTTTCACCACCAACTTTGACGATCTGGGTGATGCCGATATCGACGCCCCTGATTTCTGCGGCTTTGACCAGATCCCCGGCCTGGCATCACAGCGTCTGATGCAGGAGGGTTACGGTTTCGGTGCCGAGGGTGACTGGAAGACAGCCTGCCTGCAGCGTACTCTCTGGGTTATGAACCAGGGTATGCCCAAGGGTTGCTCATTCCTTGAGGACTACACCCTGAACTTTGCCGCCGACTGCACATCAAGCCTGCAGAGCCACATGCTGGAGATCTGCCCGCTGATTGCTACCGGCAAGCCCAAGCTGGAGGTTCATTTCCTTGGCATAGGTATCCGCAAGCAGCAGACCGCACGTCTGGTGTTCACCTCCAAGACCGGCCGTGGTATCAAGGCAACCGTTGTTGACCTGGGTAACCGTTTCCGTCTTATCACCAGCGAGGTTGAGTGCATCGAACCCAAACCAATGCCCAAACTGCCGGTTGCATCGGCCCTTTGGGTTCCGCAGCCCACATTTGAGATTGGTGCAGGCGCATGGATACTGGCAGGTGGCACACACCACAGTGCTTTCTCATACGATATCACTGCCGAGTATTGGGAGGATTTTGCCGAGATGTGCGGTATAGAGTACATCGGAATCGACAAGAATACCACTATCAGCGGTTTCAAGCAGCAGCTCAGAAACAACGAGGTTTATTACATGCTCAATAAAGCACTCAAGTAATTATGGCATACGATCCCAAATCAGTTATTGAAAAAGGACAGGCCATTCTCGGTATCGAGTTTGGTTCGACCCGTATCAAGGCTGTGCTCATAGATCCCAGTTACAAGCCGATTGCCCAGGGTAGTCATACCTGGGAGAATCAGCTTGTAAACGGGCTGTGGACTTACAGCGTTGAGAGCATCTGGTTCGGTCTGCAGGACTGCTACGCTGACCTGCGCAAGAACGTGCTCAAGCAGTACGAGGTAGAGATTGAGAACCTGGCAGCAATTGGCGTAAGCGCCATGATGCACGGTTACATGCCGTTTGACAAGCATGGTGACATACTGGTTCCGTTCCGCACATGGCGTAACACCAACACCGCCAAGGCAGCCGCCGAGCTGTCCAAGCTGTTTGTGTTCAACGTTCCTCTGCGCTGGAGCATTTCACACCTGTATCAGGCTATCCTGGACAACGAGCCGCACGTTAAGGATATTGATTTCCTGACCACTCTGGCAGGTTTCATACACTGGCAGTTGACCGGCAAGAGAGTTCTGGGCGTTGGTGATGCATCGGGTATGATTCCGGTTGATCCCGAAACCAAGACTTACAATGCCGATATGGTAGCCAAGTTTGACAAGCTGATTGCCACCAAGGGTTACCCCTGGAAGTTGCTTGACATTCTGCCCAAGTCACTTGACGCAGGCCAGGATGCAGGTGTGCTGACCGAGGCCGGCGCACGCAAATTGGATATCAGCGGTCATCTGAAACCGGGTGCTCCCATCTGTCCCCCTGAGGGCGATGCAGGCACAGGTATGGTTGCCACCA
>JAZMZT010000148.1:0-15550 GCA_045586125.1 Bacteroidaceae bacterium
TTGATTTGGAAGCATAACGCTTTGTGTTTCAGTGATATAAAGATAATAAATAATCCGCAAACCACCAAAAATAATTGAAATAGTTTGCGGATTATTAGATTTAATCTTCTATGCTATCCTAGGGACTTTTTCAGTGGCCTCGTGACCAGTGGGAGGGGCCCGCGACAAATTGTATCGATTCTGGAACGCTGAGTTTGCTCAGTAGTTTCGGAATCGATACAATTTGTTGTGGGAGGGCATTCTCCCTGAGACCCTAAGGTCTATTTTGAAGTGGGGTCAATTCTGATTATCTTCAGAATCGAGTTCTCGAATCTGAGCCAAAAGCTCATCGGCCTCTTTCTTGAGTTCTTCAATCTTAGCCTTGATGGAATCAACAAAACCGTTGCCGGCCTTGCTTGAAGCGTTCATGAAGCCCAGATTGTTCTCATAGGTCTGAATCTCATTCTTCTTCTGCTCATACTGGCGCTGCAGTTTCTCACGCGGTGAGCCCACCTCACGGATACCTCCGCGCTGCGGCTGACGTCCGCGTCCGGTACGTACCACGCCTGAGAACGGCTCCATCACAGCCTTGAACTCAGCAGCAATCTTATCCTTAACCTTGAAGGGTACGAAACCAATGCCGTTCCACTCGTCAACCAGTTGCTGGATTGCAGCAATATCATCGTCAGAAAGGTTGTCGGGATTGAACGCCTTGAGTTTGGAGAGAATCTCCTTCTTGGCTGCCAGGTTGGTGTTCTCCTCATGCTTCTTGGATGAGGTGTTCTTGTCACGCTGCTCGTAGAAATAGTCACAGGCTCCTATAAAGCGCTTCCAGATGGTGTTGGTGTATTTCTTCTGTACGGGACCTATCTCACGCCACTGCTTCTGGAGTTCAGCCATCTTGTCACCGGTAGCCTTCCAGTCAGTGCTGTCCTTGAGAGATTCAGCCTGCTCGCAGAGAGCGGTCTTCTTTTCAAGGTTGGCAGTCATATCGGTCTTGGCCTGCTTGAAGAATTCACCCTTCTTGCTGAAGAACACATCACAGGCAGCGCGGAAACGCTCAAAAATCTTCTGGTTCTGCTTGGCGGGGGCAAAGCCTATATCCTTCCACTTCTTCTGGAGAGCAAGCACCTCCTGGGTCTTCTCGTTCCAACTCTGGAATGTGGTCAGTTTGTCATACTCAATACCCTCCAGAAGTTCGCAGATAACGGTTTTCTGATCCAGATTCTCCTTCTCCTTGTCCTTGAGCTGCTCAAAGTGCTGCTGATGACGCTTGTTGATTACGGTCGATGCAGTCTTGAAGCGGTTCCAGATCTCCTCCCTTGACTCCTTTGATACGGGACCCGTCTCACGGTAGTCCTGATGCAGTTTCTGGAGTTTGCGGAAAGCGGCTACGATATCGGGCTCATCGGCCAGACGCTCGGCCTCCTCGCAGATGGCTATCTTGGCCTCCATGTTCTTCTTGAAGTCATACTCACGGAACTCGTTGTTGAGTTTCTGTATGTCATAGAACTGCTCGGCGTACTGCTGATATGCCTTCCAGAGTTCGTTTGCCTTGTCGGCGGGAACCTCCTTTATCTCTTTCCATTCCTGGAGAATGGCCTTGAATTCATTGTATGAAGCGCCCTCGGTATTGGCCTTCTCTATGAGAGCCTTGAAACGGTCCAGAAGTTCCAGTTTCTTCTTGTAGTTCTCCTTGCGGACAACCTCAAGAGCCTCCTGAGCGGCGGCTTTCTTCTCCTTTATGATATTCATGAGCTTGCGGAACTGTTCCTCAAGGGGATCGGGTTCAGGCTTGAATTCCTCGGCTGTGCCTCCACCGGCCACGAATGCGGCAATCTGCTCCTCCTGGGCTGCGCGCTGAAGCTTATAGAAATTCTGCTTGAGAGACTCAAGTTCAGGTCTCTTGGCCAAAGAAATATCACCCACCATCTCCTGAAGACGGGCAATGATCTCCTCACGTGTGGTAGCAGTTACTGTGGCCTCCTGAATCTCCTCTCCAACCGGCTCGGGAGCAATCTCCTTGTTCAATTCTTCGCTCATAATCTTGGGTTTTAATTCCAAAAGATGCAAATAAAAGCAAATCCCTGCAAAAAACCTATTTTTCACAGAGATTTGTTAAAAAAATACGCCAATCAGTGGATTATGAGGCTGATTACGGCCATATAGATACCCATGCCCAGCAGGTCATTGGTGATCTGCACAAAGGGACCGGTTGCTATGGCGGGATCAATATGTATCTTCTCAAACAGCAACGGAAGCAGGGTGCCCCAGAGTGTTCCTATCAATACCAGGGCGAACATACTGCCGGGAACAGCATATGTCACCGGATCAGACCAGCCGAACGCGAATGCATTGTATGCCAGAACCAGAAGAGACAGCACAATGGCGTTCAGAAGTGCCACGGCGCTCTCCTTGAACACCTGTTTCCATATATTTGAAGTATTCAGTGAGCCGTTTGCCAGACCCTGTACCACAAGGGCCGATGACTGAGTACCCACGTTACCGCCGGTACCTCCGATAAGCGGGATGAAGAAGAGCAGTGAAGTGGCGGCGGCAAAGGCGGTCTCAAAATGCTCCAGGAGTTTGGAGTTCAGGATACCTCCCAGGATACCAATGAGCAGCCAGGGAATACGTGACCACATCTGACGTATTACGCTGTCGGCGGTCTCTACGTCACCGGTAAGACCAGATGCCATCTGGTAGTCATGCTCCTGTTGTTCACGCAACTCATCGATGACATCATCGACGGTTATCTGACCCTGCAGGCGTCCTATGCTGTCCACTACCGGAACCGATACCAGGTTATACTTTTCAATCATCTGCACCACATCGTCAATGGGAGTATCGACCTTGGTGCTTATCAGGTCCTCGTCCATCACGTACTTTACCTTTGATACGGACGGATTGGTAATCATCTTCTTGAGCGGGAACACACCCTTCAGGCGGCCGTCATCATCCACTACATAGACGTTGTATATGTCATCCAGGTCCTCAGCCTGCTTGCGCATCTCCTGAAGGCACTCGGGCATGGACATGTTCTCATTCACAACCACCATCTCGGTGCCCATCAGACCACCGGCGGTATCCTCGTCATACTGCATCAGGTCAACAATATCGCTGGCCTGTTCTATGTCACCTATATGGGCAAGCACCTCCTCCTGTTTGTCCTCATCCAGATCCTGAATGATATCTACGGCATCATCGGTATCCATGTTGTCGATGAACTTGGTGGCGATGACATCCGACGGCAGTTCGTCCAGCAACCTCTTACGGTTGTCCTCATCCATCTCCACAAGTACATCGGCTGCCGTCTCGTTGTCCAACTGACGGTATACCAGACGGGCATCCTCTACGTCCAGGGTATCGCACAGTTCGGCGATATCGGCGGGATGCATCTCATCAAGGATGGCCTTCAGCTTTTCGGCATCCTGATTCTCAATCACTTCAAGAATGTTATCCAGAAATTCCTTCTCCTCCATAATTATCTGAATATTTGGCCCTGAAGCGGGGCCGGGTGAACATTTTCTTTACTATCTCTACGGCTTTCAGGCTTTGCCCTCAACCATAAGCGTCAGTTTTATGAAGTCTTCAACTGACAGTTGTTCAGGACGTTTGTCCAGATACGGGCAGTCCGCCGGTAGAGGGGAGTCTTTATCATAGACCTGTCTTAAGGAGTTGCGCAACATCTTGCGGCGCATTCCGAAGGTGGATTTCACAATCTTGCGGAAAAGCGCCTCGCTGCACTCCAGTGAGCGGCGGTTGTTACGCTGCAGGCGTATCACACCGCTCTTGACCTTTGGAGGCGGGTCAAAAACGTTTTCATTTACGGTAAACAGATATTCGGTATCATACCACAACTGGATGAACACGCTCAGTATGCCGTAGTCCTTGTTTCCGGGACCCGAGCAGATGCGCTGTGCCACCTCACGCTGCAGCATTCCCGTGCAGCAGGGTATGAGTTCCTTGTAGTCCAGCATCTTGAAGAATATCTGGCTGGATATGTTGTACGGATAGTTTCCAGTAAGTACAAACTCGCGTCCGTCAAACAGGGTGTTCAGGTCCAGTTGCAGAAAATCGCCCTCAATGACATTCAGTGCGGGGAAATTCTCATGCAGGTATACGACAGACTCGTTGTCTATCTCAACAACCTTGAGTTCACGGTTTTTCTGACTTAGGAATTGTGTAAGAACCCCTGTACCGGGTCCTATCTCAAGAATCGGGAGGTCGGCGCGTGCATCAACTGTGCCGGCTATACGCTGAGCGATATCCATATCCCTCAGGAAATGTTGGCCTAGAGCCTTTTTGGGTCTTACTGTCCGCATCAATGTCCATATAGAATATGTTTGGTTATCAACTCGCGAAAATTTGCTATCTTCGCAGACTGAATGCAGACCTCCCGCCGCATTCATGCGGCAAAGGTAGGCAAAATCATCCAAAGGATGAACACTTTGTAATGAAAAAGATAACTGCAACCACGCTCAAAATAGCCATACCGCTGCTTATTTCGGCAGTGGTCCTTTATTTCACATACCGCGACTACGATTTCTCGCAGTTCTGGACCGATATGCGAAGCATCCGCTGGGGTTGGCTCATAGCCGCTCTCTCTTTCAGCGCACTGGGTCCCCTGTTCCGAGGTCTGAGATGGAACCTGCTGCTGGAGCCCATAGGATATGACGTCCCAAAGAAAGATACCATACTGACCGTATTTACCGGTTACGCAGCCAATATCATCATACCCCGCGTGGGTGAGATATGCCGGTGCGGAATGCTTGAGCAGAACGCAAAAGTGCCCTTCAGCAAAGGTCTGGGCACACTGGTGGCCGAGCGTGTGGTGGATGCCGTACTGCTGGGCCTTATAGTAGTAGCCGGAGTGCTGGTCTCATGGAACGAATTCACCCTTCTGCTTACTCCCGATGCCGATGCGGCAACCCCCGCCATAGAGAGTGTTCCGCTGTTGCAGCAGACCAGGTTCTGGTTCTGGACCATCGGAATAATCATCTTTATTGCTGTATGCTGGTGGGCATGCGTAAAGTTCCGCCTGTGGGAGAAGATAAAGAATTTTGTACGCGGATTCTGGGAGGGATTCATGTCACTCAAACAGATAAAGCACCTGCCGCTGTTCCTGGCATACTCAATCGGTATCTGGGTATGCTACTACTTTGAACTCTATCTGGCGTTCTACTGCCTGCCGTCAACAGCCACCGTCGGTCCCATAGGCGGACTGGCCTGCTTTGCCGCCAGCAGCGTGGCCGTCCTGGTGCCCACACCCAACGGTGCAGGTCCCTGGAACCTGGCCATAGTCAAGATGCTGGGCATTTACGGAGCCAGAACCAACGAGGCCCAGATAATGTCATTCGTGCTGCATTTCTGCCAGACCATGATCTATCTGCTCTGCGGATTTGTGGCCTGGATAGCATTAAAAATCATACACCGCAATGGAACATCCCGAGAACAGTGACGAGTACAAAGGACTGACCGTAAACAGCGGAGTAGTAAGCCCCGGGTCTGTAAACCCCTACCTCAAGGGCAGGCGCATAAGCCGTCCCCAACTGTCGGTTCAGGACTATGTGGACGGTATAGTCAAGGGTAACGTGACCGTTCTCAGCCAGGCCGTAACACTGGTGGAGAGCCTCAAACCCGAGCATCAGGCCATCGCCCAGGAGGTCATTGAAAAGTGCCTCCCCTACTCAGGCAACTCCGTACGCATAGGCATCAGCGGTGTTCCTGGAGCCGGAAAGAGCACCAGTATCGATGCTTTCGGTCTGCAAGTGCTTAAAGACGGCGGCAAGCTTGCCGTACTGGCCATAGACCCCAGTTCAGAACGTACCAAAGGCAGCATATTGGGTGACAAGACACGCATGGAGCGTCTGGCAGTACACCCCAAGGCATTCATACGCCCCAGCCCGTCGGCAGGCTCACTGGGCGGCGTGGCACGCAAGACCCGTGAGACCATTGTACTGTGTGAGGCTGCCGGTTTTGACAAGATATTCGTTGAGACCGTAGGCGTAGGCCAGAGTGAGACAGCCGTCCACTCAATGGTTGATTTCTTCCTGCTCATACAGTTGGCCGGCACAGGCGATGAACTTCAGGGTATAAAGCGCGGCATCATGGAGATGGCCGACGGCATCATCATCAACAAGGCCGACGGTGACAACGCGCCCAAAGCCGAACTGGCTGCCAACTCATTCCGCAACGCTCTGCATCTCTTTCCCCCATCGGAAAGCGGCTGGACGCCTCAGGTCCTGACCTACTCCGGATTCTATGAATACCGCATCAAGGAGGTATGGGATATGGTATGGGAGTACATAGACTTTGTAAAGAAAAACGGATATTTCCAGTACCGTCGCAACGAGCAGGCCAAATACTGGATGTACGAGAGTATTAACGAATCCCTCAAGAACGGCTTCTACAACAATCCTGAGATAGCCTCAAGACTGGCCGAAGCCGAACGGCAGGTACTGGGCGGAGAACAGACATCTTTCTCGGCCGCCCAGAAACTTATTGACTTCTACTATTCAAATCTCAAATGAAAAAGGTCCTTATTGATCTCACAGTACTGAAACATATAAACTGCGGTCTGGGACAGATTGCCTACAATTACGCCCGATATTGGGGCGAGAACGCCAAGAACCTGGAGTTTGAAATTACATTCCTTGTGCCCAGACAGTATGTAGGATCATTCGGTAATGACGTCCGATACCTAACTCCTTCGTGGATATATGACCTGTCTAGAGTATTCTTTCCCGCGTTTGACGTCTGGCATTCAATACACCAGATGAGCCGTTTCAGACCGGCTATGCTGCAGAACACAAAGAATCTCCTGACCATACATGACATAAACTTTGTCTACGAGAAGAAAGGTGACTCTCTGAAAAGGCACACCCTGAAATTCCTGAGACGATGCAAACGTGCCGACAGGATAGTATTCATATCCCATTTCACCAAGAATGACGTCTTGAGCCGCTTCCCCACGACCAAGCCTAACGAGATTGTATACAACGGCGTGGAATTCGGTGACCCCAAGTCAGAACGTCGTCCTCAACTGCCTTTTACCGATGACCGCAAGTTCATATTCAGCATAGGCCAGATCCGACAGAAGAAAAACTTCCATGTGCTTCTGGACGCCATGAAACTGATGCCGGAGTACAATCTGGTGGTAGCCGGTGACAAAACGACCGGTTATGCCGACATGATTGACAAGAGGATTGCCGACGAAGGTATAAACAACGTCTTCTTCATCGGCCCCATCCACAACTCTGAAAAGATATGGCTTTACAACCATTGCGAGGCATTCGTTTTCCCCTCGCTGTTTGAAGGATTCGGACTGCCGGTCATTGAGGCAATGGCATACGGCAAACCCGTAATCTCATCGGACAAGACATCCCTGAAAGAGATCTGCTCCGATCACGCCTTCATCCTGGAGAACTTTGAGCCCGAACATATTGCTCAAAAGATAAGAGAGGGAATAGAGACTTACGCCAAGGACCCCGCCCTGGCAGAAAGGAACACGGAATACGCCCACTCCTTCTCTTACGAACGCCACATGAAGGAATACCTGAGAATCTACCGCGAGATGCTGAAATAAAAAAAGGAGGCGCGTTTGCGTCTCCTTTTTTGCTGGGCTACCCGGACTCGAACCAGGAAAGGCAGGACCAGAATCTGCAGTGTTACCATTACACCATAGCCCAGTATTTTGCTCAAAAGCGGTGCAAAGATACTGCTTTTTTGTTTAACGCAAACTTTTTGGCATAATTTTTGTCATTGTACAATAGAAAACGACCCAGTTTATTAAATTTGCAGATTAAGAATTAAACAAAGTCATCTGAATGGCTAAAAAGAAAAAAAGAGAAAGTATTGTTGAGAGCATCATTGAAGGAATTCAGGAGCGCAAGGGAGAGAGCATCACAGTAGTTGATCTGACCGGCATAGAAGATACCGTATGCAGATATTTCGTAATCTGCCAGGGAGGAACACCCAACCAGACACTCGCCATTGAGGATTCCATCCGTGAGACCGTAAGAGTAAAAGAGGGACGCAAGCCCGACTACGTGGAAGGCACACGCTACGCCCACTGGATAGCCATGGACTACGGTGACGTGATGGTACACATCTTCATCCCCGAACTGCGCAAGTTCTACGACCTGGAGCACCTCTGGGCCGATGCCGTCACTGAAGAGATTCCCGATCTTGCATGACACCTTGACATATTAATAACTGACATTACCGACAACCCATATGGCAGAAAATAAAGACAACAAACCCGGCACAGGATTCAGAATAACATCCATACTGTACATATTCCTGTTTCTATTATTCGGTTACATCCTGCTCAAGGATGACGGTTCCGACCTGAGCGGCGAAGCCACATACACCGAGTTCAAGGAGTACATGCAGAAAGGGTATGTGAGCAACCTGGTGATATACTCCAATCTGAACTCATTGGAAATGTACATCAAGCCCGATTCGGCCAGGTACGTATTCGGCGACCGTGCATCGGCCCAGCCTTTGGTAAAACCCATGCTGTCTGTAGGTGTGGGCTCACTTGACAACCTTCAGACCTTCATTGACGAGGCCGAGCAGTCCGGAACATTCACCGGTAAGGTTGAGTACCGCAAACGTTCGCACACTTTCACCGAGATACTTATCAGCATACTTCCGTTCGTTCTTATCATTGTGTTCTGGATTCTCATCACCCGACGTATGGGAGGAGGTGCCGGAAACGGAGGCGGAGTATTCAACGTAGGCAAGTCCAAGGCCCGCGTCTATGAGAAGGGCAAGTCTGACCGCGTAACATTCAAGGATGTAGCCGGACAGGCCGAGGCCAAGACTGAGGTCGAGGAGATTGTGGAGTTCCTCAAGAACCCCAAGAAATATACCGACCTGGGCGGTAAGATTCCAAAAGGCGCTCTGCTGGTAGGTCCTCCGGGAACCGGTAAGACCCTTCTGGCCAAGGCCGTTGCAGGTGAGGCCGATGTCCCCTTCTTCTCACTGTCAGGTTCTGACTTTGTTGAGATGTTTGTGGGCGTAGGAGCTACACGCGTACGTGACCTGTTCCGTCAGGCAAAGGAGAAATCACCCTGCATCATATTCATCGATGAGATTGACGCCGTAGGCCGTGCCCGCGGCAAGAACCCCGCAATGGGCGGCAACGACGAGCGTGAGAACACCCTTAACCAGTTGCTCACCGAGATGGACGGATTCGGTACCAACAGCGGTGTCATAATCCTGGCCGCCACCAACCGCGTGGACATTCTGGACAAGGCCCTGCTGCGTGCAGGACGATTTGACCGTCAGATACACCTGGATCTGCCCGACCTGAACGAGCGTAAGGAGGTGTTCGGCGTACACCTGCGCAACATCAAGCTGAGCCCTGATGTGGATGTGGATCTTCTGGCCCGTCAGACTCCCGGATTCTCAGGAGCCGATATCGCCAACGTATGCAACGAGGCCGCCCTGATAGCAGCCCGTCACAATAAGAAGAAAGTTGAGAAAGATGATTTCCTGGCAGCGGTAGACCGCATAGTGGGAGGTCTTGAAAAGAAGACCAAGGTGCTTACCGCCGATGAGAAGCGCACCATAGCCCTGCACGAAGCCGGACACGCAACACTGTCATGGTTCCTGGAGTATGCCAACCCGCTCATCAAGGTCACCATCGTACCGCGCGGACGCGCTCTGGGCGCTGCATGGTACCTGCCCGAGGAGCGTCAGATAACCACAAAGGAGCAGATGCTTGACGAGATGTGCGCCACACTTGGCGGACGTGCAGCCGAGGAACTCTTTACCGGTCACATATCAACCGGAGCAATGAATGACCTGGAGCGTGTAACCAAGCAGGCTTACGGCATGATTGCATACGCCGGCATGAGTGACAAACTGGCCAACCTCTGCTACTACAGCAGCACCGATGAGTACGCTTTCCAGAAGCCCTACTCCGACAAGACTGCCGAACTTATAGACGGTGAGGTCAAGGCTCTCATTGCCCAGCAGTACGAGCGCGGCAAGAAGATACTGATGGAGCATCAGGAGGGTCACCACCAGTTGGCACAGTTGCTTATTGAGCGCGAGGTCATCATGGCCGAGGATGTAGAGAAGATATTCGGCAAGCGTCCCTGGGCATCACGCAGCGAAGAGATACTGGGCGAAGACAAAACCGCTCCCCAGAACGCTCCCGTGGTTGAGAACAAAGACAAAGTTGAACCCTAAAACCTAGATAACGTGAACTTCTTGATTAGGACTGTTACGGCGGTGGTGTATGCCACGATCATGCTGTTCTGCATACTCAAGGGAGGTCCCTGGTTCGTGGGACTGTTCGGAGTGTGCACCATTCTGACAACGGTTGAATACACAGGTCTGGCAAACAAATACAAAGATGCCAATGTGAGCCGTCTCTGGGCTACGGTAGCCGCATTCACATTCTATTCGGCAATAGTAGGTCTGTCCGTAATGCCGAGCAGTGCCATACTGTTCCTTCCGTTCATATTCACCCTCATAGTGATTATGGTACGTGAACTCTATTTCAAGAAGCCCAGCCCCATCACCGATTGGGCACACACCATATTCCCCATCATCTATATCGCGCTTCCCTACGCACTGACATCCATGCTGGCGTTTGACGTCCAGGGCCCCGGAACAGGCTACAGCCCCGTAGTGCCGCTCACCCTGTTCGTATTCCTGTGGTGCAATGACGTAGGCGCATACTGCACAGGCTGCACCATCGGCAAGCACAAACTGTTTGAGAGGATATCACCCAAGAAGACATGGGAGGGTTCCATAGGAGGTGCCGTATTCACAATGCTGGCAGCATACCTGCTGCATCATTTCCTTCCTGACTGGTACAGTTTCATGCCCGTATGGGTATGGGTAGGCATGGCCCTTGTGGTAGTACTGTTCGGCACATGGGGTGATCTGATAGAGTCACTCATGAAACGTGAGATGGGAATAAAGGATTCAGGAAAGATCCTGCCCGGACACGGCGGTATGCTGGACCGTTTTGACAGTGCGCTGCTGGCTATCCCCGCAACGGTAGTCTACTTAAGCCTGGTCGGCTTCTACTTCTAAGAGATTTACAATCTTCTGTGCTGCACGGTCGGGTGCTCCGGCCGGGCCCAGTATGGCTTTCATCTGGGCGTAGCCCTCAAGTTGCATGCGGCGTTCAATGGTATCTGACAGCAGCGGCACAAGATGGTTATGCACGTTATCGGCATTCATATCACCGCCTATAAGTTCAGGCACCACCTCCGAGAATGACACCAGATTGACAAGTGACACAAACTGAACCTTGATAAGGAACTTCTTAATCAGTTTTGCAGCCCAACTTACCGGAACCTTGTAGCATACCACCTGGGGTACCTCAAAAAGGGCGGTCTCAAGTGTGGCGGTGCCCGATGTCACCAGAGCCGCGTAGGCCGATTCCAACACGCCGAAAGTGTTTCCGTAAACCTTCTCTATATCGGCCCCTCCTATGATGCTGTCATAGAACTCCGGCTCTATACCGGGAGCACATGCCAGAACAGGACGTATGCAGTCAATATTTTTTATCGCCTCAAGCATAATGGGCAGGTTGCGGCTTATCTCCTGGCGGCGGCTGCCTGCAAGCAGCGCTATCACGCGTCGGCCGTCATTCTCAAGGGCCGGTTTGCGGGTCTTGTCAGCCTTATACTCCTCTATCTCATCGACAGTGGGATTACCCACGTAGTTTATTTTGTAGCTGTGACGGTGGAAATATTCAACCTCAAACGGAAGGATGGAGAAGAGTTCATCGACATCACGCCTGATGTTCTTGATTCTCCAGCTTTTCCAGGCCCAGATCTTGGGTGAGATATAGTAATATACGGGGATTCCCAGTTTGTGTACTTTTTTCGCAATAGAGAGATTGAATCCGGGATAGTCAACCAGTATCACTACATCCGGTTTCCACTCACAGATATCCTTAAAGCAGAGGGTGGCCCCTCCAAGTATGGTTCCAAGGTGTGTCAGGACCGGCCAGAAGCCCATATAGGCAAGCTCACGGTAGTGTTTGACCAGTTTTCCGCCGGCAGCCTCCATCATGTCGCCGCCAAAACAGCGGAACTGCGCAGACTTGTCTTTCTGCGCCAACGATCTCATAAGATTTGAGGCATGCAGATCACCCGATGCCTCTCCGGCCACAAGATAGTATTTCATTCCTGACATTTTGCAGATGTCAAATTTACTATAATTTTCCCATATATCGGTTTTTTACACTAACTTCACACCCTAAAATTAAAAACGCATGGGAAAAATCATAGCTTTGGCAAATCAGAAGGGTGGCGTAGGTAAAACCACAACCACCATCAATCTGGCCGCATCGCTCGCCACTCTTGAGAAGAAAGTCCTTGTAGTGGACGCTGATCCTCAGGCAAACGCATCATCAGGACTGGGTATTGACATCCAGTCACTCAAGTGCACCGTGTATGAGTGTCTGGTCAATGGTGACAACCCCAAAGACGCCATCCTCAAGGCGTGCATTGACGGACTTGACGTACTGCCGTCACACATAGACCTGGTAGGAGCCGAACTGGAACTCATGAACATGGAGAGCCGTGAGACAGTCATGAAGAAGATGCTTGCAAAGGTCAAGGATGACTATGACTACATCCTGATAGACTGCTCGCCCTCGCTGGGTCTCATCACCGTGAACTCTCTGACCGCAGCAGACTCCATCATCATCCCCGTGCAGTGCGAGTACTTTGCCTTGGAGGGCATCAGCAAACTGCTCAACACCATCCGCATCATCAAGACAAAGCTCAACCCCTCACTTGACATAGAGGGTTTCCTGCTCACCATGTATGACTCACGTCTCAGACTGAGCAACCAGATTTATGATGAGATCCGCAAGCATTTCCAGGAACTTGTATTTGACACAATAATAGCCCGTAACGTCAAACTGAGCGAGGCACCCAGTTACGGCCTGCCCGCAATACTGTACGACGCAGATTCCAAGGGTGCCAAGAACTACCTTGCCCTTGCACAGGAAATACTGAAAAAGAATAACGCATGACACCTCCCAAGAAAATGGCTCTGGGCCGCGGCCTTGACGCCCTCATATCAACCGATTTCGTAAAGACACAGGGTTCCTCATCAATCAACGAGGTGCCCCTGAGCCAGATACATGCCAACCCTGACCAGCCGCGCCGTGACTTTGATCAGGAGAGCCTTGAAGAATTGGCCGAATCACTGCGCGAGATAGGCATCATACAGCCCATCACCCTGCGCAAGATGGCTGAAGGCGACTATCAGATCATAGCCGGTGAGCGCCGTTTCCGTGCCGCAGGCATAGCAGGTCTCAAGACCATCCCCGCCTATATCCGTACGGCCGATGACGAGAACGTCATGGCAATGGCCCTGATTGAGAACATACAGCGTGAGGACCTGAACTCCATGGAAGTCGCCCTGGCCTGCCAGAACCTGCTTGAGGTCTACAACATGACACAGGAGCAACTCTCATCACGCATAGGCAAGAAACGTGCTACAATAGCCAACTACATACGTCTGCTCAAACTGCCCGCCGAGATTCAGGTGGCACTCAAGAACAAGCAGATTGACATGGGACATGCCCGTGCCCTGCTGGCTATTGACGACCCCATGAAACAGCTCCAACTGTTCCATGAACTCACCAAGTACGGTTATTCGGTACGTATGGTCGAGGACAAGGCACGTCAGATGAATGAGAACCAGCCCAAGGCCCGCAAGAGTGCGGCCGATGATTCCCTTGCCCCTCTGGGACGCCAGCTCTCCAAGTTCCTGGGCGCTCCGGTTAAGGTTAAGAGCAATGCCAAGGGTGCAGGAAGTATCAGCATATCGTTCAAGGACGATGATGACCTGGCCCGTCTGATGCAACTGTTTGACCGTCTTAAGAAATGACCGTCCGATCAGGATTCATAAGAACCGTACTGCTCACCCTACTGGCAGTGATGACCGCCCTTCCGGTCCGGTCACAGGCCGTCCGCCCCGCAAGTGTATACATGTTTGAAGACTCCATACGCTTTGCCCGTGTGGACAGCATCTACCATTCACTTAACGACACTGCCGCCTGGCAGCGCGAGATGGACTTTGCCAAAAACCTGAGTTTTGATGAACTTCAGGACTCGGACCTGGTAAAAACCGTCCAGGAGGAACCGGAAAGTCGTCACAAGCGCACCAAATGGAAGGAATATGAGCAGAACCGCATAGACCAGTATCAGAGAAACGCCACCGGATGGGAACCCGAGCCCCGCGTTGCCGTATGGCTCTCACTCCTGTTTCCCGGAGGCGGACAGATATACAACCGCAAGCTTTGGAAACTGCCCATTGTCTACGGAGGCTACGTAGGATGTATCTACGCCCTCACATGGAACCAGTCCACCTACACGGACTACCAGAACGCCTACGTGGACATCATGGACGATGATCCCAACACCAAGAGTTACGAGGATTTCCTGCCTCCCCATTACGAGATTGACACCAGTATGGAGGACTGGCTCAAGGACGTTTTCAAGCAGCGCAAGAACAAATACCGCAGATACCGCGACCTGAGTATATTCGCATTTGCCGGAATGTACATTGTCGCAGCGATTGACGCTTATGTCGATGCCGAACTGTCACATTTTGACATCTCGCCCGACCTGAGCATGAAAGTGGAACCCAATTTTATGATTGATCACCGGGGTGCGCCCACGGCTGGATTCTCGTTAGCTATTAATTTCTGATGAAACTTAACAAATATACTTTGGCTGTTGGCTGTTGGCTGTTGGCTTTCAATACTTTGAAGGCTCAGGATGTCGTACCTGACAGCACCACAGCCGTATGCACCGACTCGCTGACCGTTGAATTCCCGGAAAGCATGGAATTTGACGTGGACAGCCTGATGAACCTGTGGCTGTCCAAACAGTATCTCTCTTATGACGAGGAGTGTCTGGAGAGTTCAGTCAACCCCAAGTTCAACGACACCGTCTATGCCAAGCGTCTGAGCAGCCTTCCCACCATAGTGGACATGCCCTACAACTACGTGACCCGCAGCTCAATAGACGCCTACATGGGACGCAACCGCAAGGTGATATCATACGCTTTGGGCATGATGCCCATCTACGAAGACAAGTTCGTGGAGGCGCTCATAAAATACGATGTACCCGTTGAACTCAAGTACCTTCCCATAGTGGAATCGGCACTCAAGCCCAAGGCCTACTCACGTATGGGAGCGGCCGGAATGTGGCAGTTCATATACAGCACAGGTAACAAGTACGGCCTTCAGGTGAACAGTCTGGTCGATGACAGATACGACATTGCAAAGTCATCGGAAGCCGCCGCACGTCATCTGCGTGACCTGTACGACATGTTCGGTGACTGGTCACTGGCGATATCGGCCTACAACTGCGGTCCGGGTAACGTGACCAAAGCCATCACCCGTTCGGGCGGCAAGCGTGACTTCTGGGACATCTACCCCTACCTGCCCCGTGAGACCCGCGGCTACCTGCCCGCATTCATTGCAGTGAACTATGCCATGAGTTTCTACAAGGAGCACGGCATATGCCCCATGACATCGGCCCGTCCTGCACAGACCGACACCCTGCAC
>JAZMZT010000149.1:0-24866 GCA_045586125.1 Bacteroidaceae bacterium
TGGTGCGATTATTAATCCTGGTATCAATCACATTTCCTTTAGGATCAACTGTGA
Organism: Bacteroidaceae bacterium; assembly: GCA_045586125.1. Lineage (GTDB taxonomy): Bacteria > Bacteroidota > Bacteroidia > Bacteroidales > Bacteroidaceae > Colenecus. The sequence goes on from JAZMZT010000149.1 coordinate 55, forward strand.
TTGTTACTACGACACGACCTTCTTCCTTAATACCATTGTATTCTGGTCTTGGCATATCGCCAAGCATATCACGACCACCTAAATCCCACGTGCCGTAACCACCAATTCCTGCATTTGATGAACTACTATAAGCATCAGCCAATTCTTGAGCTATGGTATTTGGTTGGTCTATGACTCTGATATTTGTAGGTATATCACGAACTATGTATTGATAGCATTTGTTTTCTGGTTCTCTGAAGAAGCAAGAATAATACAGACTGTCAGTGATCTTGAATACAGCAATCCTTTCCGCCAATAAAATATCGTCACTTATTGGATCACCATACGTTTTCTTTATTTCATCTAAGGTCTTGTGTAAGATCTTGTCTTCCTGATTAACCTGAGAACCCGGTGCAACTGCGGACACATTGAGTCCAAACAATGCTATAAGAGATAATAAGATAATCCTCTTCATAATAGTTATTTGTACTCTATTTCACAAAGATAGATAATTACCCGTATTATTAATAACCTTGCTCTCACATTCTTGGAGATTATCTATTTTGAGGTACCAATTTGGCACCTCAAGTTATGTATTCTGCAATCTAAAGAATTCCTTCTGTTGCTCTATCTCCCGACGAAGTTCATCCTGCGTCGGCATATAAGTAAGATATTTGGCTGCATATAGTTGGTCGTTACTGTTAAGGACTGAATAATGCGCAACATCCTCATCAGTCTCAGCACATAGTAGCATTCCGATGGTTGGATTATGACCATCTGGACACACTAACTCATCATACATTTTTACGTACATATCCATCTGGCCCACATCCTGATAACTCAGTTTGGTGGTTTTCAAGTCTATAAGCACAAAACAACGTAGATGGTAATTATAGAACACAAGATCAATGTAATAGTCTTCTTTTTCAGTATGAATGTGTTTCTGACGATCCACAAATGCAAAGCCTTTACCCAACTCCATCAGGAATGGAATAAGATGGTCAATAATGCTTTGCTCCAAATTACTCTCAGTATAGTCCGTATTGTTCTTGAATCCCAGGAATTCCGCTATTACCGGGCTCTTAAAGTATTCAAGCTTATCCTGCAAAGGTTTTGTCAGTTCCTTCATTTCATTACGAACAACTGCTTTATCTTGAGACTGCAGTAGACGATGATAATATTGTGATGAGACATTACGCTGTAACGTGCGTGTGCTCCACATTTCTTTTGCAGCTTCATTCTCATACCAGATTCGGCCATCGGCTGTTGTTTCTTGAAGAATAATTCTATAATGAGTCCATGAAAGGCGTATAGGAGTTTTTGAACGCAGTGAGTTCAAAATGTTGTTGTTTTCCAAAGTTTTTCCACTCACTGCGTGGAAAATGTCATCAGTTATATCTTTCCCGGTTTTTCCACTCATTGCGTGGAAAAAGTTTGGCCATGATTCAAAAAAGCCAATATAGCTATAAAGATTAGTTTTAGTAAAACCCGTTTTATATTTGGCTGTTAATTCTTTTGCTAGTGTTATAATGACCTGTTCACCATATTCGGCACGCTGATCATTCAAAACCTCATGCTGAATACGCATCCCCAGCAGCCAGTTACGCTTAATAAGAGTTTCATTAACAGCCTGATAAGCCGATCTTTGAGCCTGCTCAATAATTACACAAGCATCATGGAAAAGTTCATTCTGAAACATAATAATTAGGTATTAAGTAAATAAATGCAAACACACATAAAGGGGGCTCAGCTAACACCACACCGTGCCGTCAAAGCGCCCTTACGGTATTAGTACATCAAAGATAATAATCAGAAAACAAATGAAACCTCAACGCAAAAGAAAAAAGCGGTGATATTCAAATTATTTTGACCACCATTACAAGGAGCACCATAATCACTTCCGATATCACATTGATTCGGATGGCGCGACGGGCATCCTCTGTAGTCAGTTCCCTTGAGGTTTCTCCTATGTAGGGTTTGTAGAATTCCTGGCCGAAGTAGGTGTGAGTGCCTCCGAAGCGGCAGTTCAGGATGCCGGCAAGGGCGGACTCGGGGTAGCCGGAGTTGGGGCTGGCGTGGTTTCGGCCGTATTTGTGGACGAATTTGATCAGGCTGGGACGACCGGCGGCAAGAACCATCAGCAGTGCTGTCAGACGAGCCGGAATCCAGTTGGCTATGTCGTCTATGCGGGCGGCCCAGCAGCCGAAATATTTGTAGCGATCGGTTTTGTAGCCTATCATGGAGTCAAGGGTGTTGATCATTTTGTAGGCGGCCATTCCAGGGACTCCTAGGAGCATATACCAGAAGAGCGGGGCTATTACTCCGTCACTTAGGTTCTCGGCAAGCGTTTCCAGTGCAGCGGTACGGATTTCCTGGGCATCAAGGTTTGCGGTATCGCGGCCTACTATGCGAGCTACCTGTGCGCGGCCTTTATCAAGTGATTCATCAAGCGCCAGGAATACCTCCCTCACCTCTTTGATCAGAGTCTTTCCTGCAAGGAAGTAGAATATGAATATGGCCGATACGCACACGCCCAGCCATTGGTTCACTCCGTAGCAGAATGGGATGAACCACCAGAAGAGGATGTAAGTACAACCTATCAGGAAGAGGGCGGAAAGTGCACCTTTGAGTTTACGATGCGCACCCTTATTGAACCAGCGCTCAGCGGTTGATATCAGCCAACCGAACTTGACCACTATATGCGGCAGCCAGGCTGGATCACCTATCAGGGCATCCATCAACACTCCAAACAGAAGCGGAAGCAGAGGTATGATCAGTTGAATATCCATTCGCTGATGGCCTGAATTAGCAGATTATTCTCTTCCGGACTCTGGACTGCAATGCGGAAACATCCTTCGTCCAGGCCTGTAAAGTTGGAGGCGTCACGTATCAGTATGCCCTTCTCTACAGCCAGATAATCCTTAAGGGCCGATGCCTTTCCCATGCGGAGTCTTGACAGCAGCATATTGGAGTCCGATGGCCAGACCTCAATCAGCCCGGTCCTGGCAAACTCTGACGCTACACGTTCCCGCTCGGCAATGAGCTGGGCAGCATCAAATCGGTACAAGTCACGGTTGGCCAGCAGGAACTTTCCCGCCTCAATGGCCAGAGCATTGACAGACCACGGCATACGGAACAGACCCAACTGTTTGATCAGACGTGCATTACCGCTCACGCCCCCTATCCTCAGTCCCGGCACTCCGAACTGCTTGGTCATGGAGTGCAGCAACAGCACATTAGGCATCTCAACCGCCCACTTTACCTCAATCACCTTCTCCAGAGTATAGGGCGCGTATGACTGGTCAATTATGAAAATGCATGCCGGATTGGCCTCAATCATCTCCGTCAGCCACGCATGATCCAACACCTTTCCGGTAGGATTATTTGGATTACATATCCATACCAGGCTGCCGGGAGCAGGCTTGAGACCGGCTTCAGAGTAAACCTCAGTTATCCTGTGACGGTTCAGGCGGCAGGCATCGGCATACTCGCTGAACGTGGGGACCGGTATCTGCGAGTTGCTCTCGCGGTACACCTGCGCAATCAGGTAGATTGCCTCGGTGGCACCATTGGTAACGCACAGGTTCTGGGCCGATATCCCCATCGATGCAGCCCACGCCGATGCCAGCGATGAGGCATCGGGCTCGGGATAAGAAGATACGCTGGGCATACAGTTATTCAGATACTCATACAGCGCATCCAAGTCCCTGCGGCACACAATGTTTGAACTGAAATTGTGCTTTATGCCGGGGTAAGAGAATATGTCGTCGCCGTGCCCGTTAATCATCCTCACTCATTATCTTGTACAGCAGCGGCATATTCAGGTGCTTGCGCACGTGGTCGGCCAGCAGGTCGTACTGCTGCTGTTTGAAATCGTTGTAACTCAATGCCGTAGCGCCAGATTTAGAGGCTGCAAACGGAGCCAGAAGACTTTCTATCACCTGCAGATTGTCCAGTATGCCGTGAATGTAGGTTCCCATAGTGCGCTCATCGACAAAACAGCCGTCAGTCGTGCCGTCAGAGAATGTATTCAAGGCTCTGCACTGACCCTCGGTCCGTCCCATATGAATCTCGTAACCCGTGCAGCCGTCTGAATCCCTGAAACGGAATGACACCTGGCGGGTAACCTTGCTGCCCTCCATAACCGTATCGACCGGCAGGAGTCCCAGCCCCGGAATCTTGCGCACGCTGCCCTCAACACCCTGGGGGTCATCCACGCTCATACCCATCATCTGGTATCCGCCGCAGATACCCAGCACCGTTGTGCCGTTCTTGTGGGCGCGGAGCACCGCCTCGGCCACACCGTTGCGGCGAATCTCATAGAGGTCATCGATGGTGCTCTTGGTTCCGGGCAGTATTATTATATCGGCCTTGCCTATCTCCTCAACGTTATTGGTGTAGTACAGATTCACCCTGGGATCACGCTCCAGCATGCCAAAGTCCGTAAAGTTGGAGATGTGGCGCAGCAGTATTACCGCCACGTTCACGCGGCCGCTCACGGCGCTGTGATGCTTGCCGGCCAGTTCCATGGAGTCCTCCTCCTCTATGTGGATGTCCTTGAAGTACGGTACTACGCCCAGCACCGGCACCTTGCAGATGTCCTCAAGTATCTTTCGGCCCTCCTCAAACAGCCTCAAGTCGCCACGGAACTTATTGATTATTATGCCTTTTATAAGTTTCTTATCCTCGGGAGTCTGCAGCGCAATTGATCCGTAGGCGCTTGCAAAAACGCCCCCGCGGTCAATATCGGCCACAAGGATAACTTTAGCCCCGGCATGGCGTGCCATAGGCAGATTGACCAGATCAGTATCGCGCAGGTTCAGTTCCGATATGCTGCCGGCGCCCTCCATCACGATGGGGTTGTATCGGCTGCTTAGTCGGTCAAACGCCGCATTAACCTCCTTGCGGAGTACATCCCGACCCTCATCCTTGCGGAAATAATCATACGCGCCCATATTTCCCACAGGCTTGCCGTTGAGCACCACCTGCGATGTGTGGTCCGAGCTGGGCTTGAGCAGAAGCGGATTCATATCGGTATGGCAAGGCACGCCCGCAGCCTCGGCCTGAACAGCCTGAGCACGGCCAATCTCCAACCCATCGGGCGTAGCGTATGAGTTTAGCGCCATGTTCTGCGCCTTGAACGGAGCGGGACTGTAGCCGTCCTGACGGAAAATGCGGCACAGGGCGGTAGCAATCACGCTTTTGCCCACATCGCTGCCCGTTCCCGCCAGCATCACGGGATGTAACTTTGCATCGGCCATCACTTACGGTTCTTATAAGAAAACGCCTTCCACTTCTCCTCGGGCCATCCCTGACGGTCCAGTTCAAATCGGGCCAGGATAAAGAAAAGGTCGCTCAGACGGTTTACAAAACGCAGCAGTTCCTGCGGCAGAGGGTCCTGACGATGCAATGTCCAAAGCCTGCGCTCCGCCCTTCGGCAAACGGTGCGGGCCATCTGCAACTGTGCTGCCAGCGGCGTTCCGCCGGGTATGAGAAAATGTTCATGCTCTCCTATCTGCTGTGTAAGGCTGTCCATCCAGTCCTCACAGAACTGCTCCATCCCGGCATCCAAAGTGTTGGGATTACTGTCACGCCTGGCCGAAGGCGTTGCCACCAGACTCATAACGCTCATCAGCTCACACTGTATCCTGTACAGTCCTTCCTGCCATCGGTCATCGGCCTTGAGCATACTGCGCACAATGCCTATCTGGGTGTTGAGTTCATCAAGCGTGCCGTTGGCCTCAATGCGGATATCGTCCTTGGGTACCCGCTCGCCGCCGTGAATTCCGGTGGTGCCGTCATCGCCTGTACGTGTATATATTCTTTTCATAATTCCCAAAATGCGTTGATATCGGACTCACCCCAATACCAGTGGGTGTAGCCTGCAATCACGTTCTTGTATCGGTAAATCTCGGTATCCACCTTCTCACCCCGCGCATCGAACTGAAACGACGAATTGAAAAACGACGCATTGGGAAACGACCCCAATGCGGCGATTTTTGAATAATGGAACTCGTGACCGCGGAATTCTGTGCCGCAGATGGTCATGCGGCGGTAACCCAAGTGCAGGCGCGCACCCTGCATGGTGCACTCTATAGGCAGCACCCCGGCCATGGGCCAGACCTTACCCTCCTGATCTGTCAGCGATTTGCCCAGATACATCATCCCACCGCATTCGGCAAAAATCCGGCCGCCGGCCTCCGCGTACTGTACCAATTGCGATGCCAGCATGCGGTTAAGGGCCAGTTCAGAAGCAAAAAGTTCCGGATATCCGCCGGGCAGATAGACCAGATCCACATCCTTGGGCAGTTCATCACCGGCCAGCGGGCTGAAAAAGAGCACCTGTCCCATCTCAGCCAGCCTGTCCAGATTCTCCCTGTAAGCAAAATTGAACGCCCTGTCCCTGGCTACTGCAATCCTCTGCATATCAGATCCAAATCAACATGCTGTTCCACCAGGTCCGATACCCGGTCAGCCAGCGTATTCAACTCATTTTCAAGACCTACTGTCAGTCCCAGATGCCTGGACGGCACCTCAATTCCTTCAGTGCGCGGAATCCACCCCAGACACGTAACGCCCGCATCGGCCGCCGCATCCTTCAAAAAACTGAAATGTGATTCCGATGCCACCTGATTGAAAACCACGCCGGCAATACGCACATCGGGCCTGAAAGTTTTGAATCCGTGCAGCAAAGCCGCCACGGAATATGCAGTGGAGCGTGCATTTACCACCAGCAACACCGGAACATCCAGCAAAGCCGCAATCTCGGCACTGCTTCCGCGCATATGGTCATAGCCGTCAAACAGCCCCATCACACCCTCAATCACGGCCGCATCGGCCCCAGCCGAATAACGTGCAAAAACCTCACGTATATGATCTGGCGATGCCATCCAGGTATCCAGATTAACGGACTCTGCGCCCGCTGCAATACTGTGAAACTGCGTATCAATATAGTCAGGACCGCATTTGAAAGGCTGCACACGGAGTCCGCGCCGCGTAAGTGCACGAAGCAGTCCCATCGTGAAAGTAGTCTTTCCACTGCCCGATGTAGCGGCTCCTATAAGTATCCTGATCATTCAATTTTCATTAGGTGGTATAAAGATAATGATTTATTACTAATTTTGCTGCGTCTTGTTCCGATACTCTTTCCATGAGCCAGAGGATCAAAAGGGAATCAGGTGAGAATCCTGAACAGACCCGCTGCTGTAAGCCCTCAAAAAGGGATGTCCATCACCACAAGTGCCACTGGCTGCAAAGCCGGGAAGGCGGAGACATACCGGGGTAAGTCAGAAGACCTGCAAGACACGTTATAAAACTGCCGGGACTCAGTAACTTATTAACAATAACTACAATGAAAAAAGTTTTATCATTTGCTTTGATGGCCCTTGCTATGGGCTTTGTGTTCACATCCTGCGACAAGGAAGAAAACGGTGGTGAGGAAGCCGCCAAGTCATTCACACTTTCCTACAGCCTCAGCAAGGCTGATTCAGTTTATCTTTCCACTGATTCAACAACCAAGGTGGGCTACTATTACAAGGCTGACATAACTGTTGATCAGTTCGTACTTGTTCACGGATGGGGCGCATGGGGATTCGGTGGCGGATTCACATATTCAAGCTGCACCAATGACACCACAGCATCCAACTCCAACCTTTCAGCTATAACAAAGAAAGGAGTTAAGGGCAACACATATTTCATCTCATACACCGGTTCAGAGGATTACGGACTGCCTGCTGAGGTATCCTTCAAGGACGGCAAGGCCTATCAGGCAAAGGAGTGCTACGTAACCAACAGCACAAGCGCATATCTTGCAATTAAAGAAGGCAGAGATGACTACGGCTCATGCAAAACGTGGACTGAAAATGACAAGTTCACACTCACCATCACCGGTTTCAACGGAAAGGAGCAGACCGGAACAATCGAGTTCCTTCTGGCCGATGGTCTGGATGTTGTCAATACATGGCAGCAGGTTGACCTGAGCAAACTTGGTAAGGTTACCAGTATTAAATTCTCACTCTCATCTACAGACGCCGGCCAATATGGCATGAACACTCCTGCTTATTTCTGCCTGGACCAGCTCACTGTAACCGAGTAATCATGTAAGATGTCTTTTGACGTAAAATATTGTTTGATAGCAATCTGTACCCTGTGTTTCCACCCGGAGGCACAGGGTCAGGTTTTATCTGACACCATGCGTACAAAAGACATTCCGCAGGTCACCGTGACAAGTGACCGCACCAACAGCCCCGGAGCGGTATCCGTTTCAAAGAGGGCCGATGCCCGACTGATGCAGGCAACCAGTTCGCTGCAGGTATCGGACGTAATCAAATACATGAGCGGCGCCACCGTTAAGGATTACGGAGGCGTGGGCGGACTCAAGACAGTATCCGTAAGAGGCCTTGGGGCTTCACACACAGCAGTTGCATACGACGGAATTATCATTACCGATAACCAGACCGGACAGATTGACCTGGGCAAGTTCTCCGCATCACAGGCAGAATCCGTGCGTATGGTGAGCGGTCCCGACAATGACCTGCTGCAACCTGCGTCGCTTGCCGCACAGGCCGCGGTAATAAGCATAAACACCGGCCTGCCACAACTTGATGATGGCCAGTCACACAGCAGCGCACAACTCAAATACGGCAGTTTCAACACCCTGTCAGCCCAGGCCGAAAGCGCATTCAAAGCCAACCAAAGCAATACCGTATCATTACAGGCTGAATGGCTCAAGACAAAGGGCAACTACCCCTACATCCAGAACAACGGGGCAAACTCATCAGAGATGCGGCGTGACAACTCCGATGTGCAGCGTCTGCGCATAGAAGGGGCCCTGCACAGTAACCTTAGTGACAACACCCGACTGACCACCCGCATATACTGGTTCCAGACCGAGCAGGGACTGCCGGCCAACATCCTTTACAATGAGAATGCCGCCCGTGAGCGACTCTGGAACCGCAACGGGTTTGTCCAGTCCACACTTACAACCTCCCTCAGTCAGAGGTTAACACTACGTTTCAATGCCAAGTACGGCATAACATACACCCGCTACCTGGACCCCAAGGTAAGTAACACGCAAGGCAGGACCGATAACCGCTACACCGAGCAGGAGGGGTATCTGTCGGGCGTTGCACTGTATCGCATAGCAGACTGCCTGTCTGCATCTGTCGGCGTGGACGGACGTCTTTCCGGTCTTGACGGAAACGGAGCCGATCAGGCCCGCCCCACCCGATACACCATTAACAGCACCGCCGCACTCAAATACGCATCAGAAAGGATCACTGTTACCGGCAGGCTCAACCATGTAGTGACAAAAGAGAAAACCCTGCTGCGCCAGGCAGCCGAAAGCTACAACCACCTTTCACCCACAGCAGGTCTCAACTGGACAGTATGGACCGCCGCCGGTCTGCATCTGAGAGCATCTTTCAGCAACACACTACGCCTGCCCACCTTCAACGACCTCTATTTTGAGCAGATAGGACGCCGCGACCTCCGTCCCGAGCGGGCATCGGTGACATCGGCCGGAATAATAATAGAAAATGAGGTCTCAGGCATACGTTACTCCATCTATGCCGATGCCTACAACAGCAATGTAAAAGACCGCATCATGGCAGTACCCGGCAAAAACACCGCGGTATGGATGATGAAAAACATAGGACTGGTTACCACCCACGGATTGGAAACCGGAATTGAACTGCACACATTGCAGGGATCAGTACGCCCCGCACTGCTGGTTTCATACACATACCAGCGCTCAATGGACAAATCGGACAGCAACAGTTCCACCTGGAACCACCAGCTGCCTTATACCCCCAGGCATTCGGCATCGGCCGTAACATGGATAGAGACTCCGTATGTAAACGCCAGCCTCAACCTGCTTTACAGCGGAGAGTATTACTGCAACGGCTACAACGGCCCCGAATACAATATGCCGTCATACTACGAACTGGGTTGTTCGCTATGGCGGACTTTCAGCATAAGGTCATTTGACATATCTTTGAAGGCCGAATGCATAAACCTGACCGACAGCCGGTATGAACTGGTCCGCAACTACCCCATGCCCGGCCGTCAGATACGTTTAACCGCCACAATTGAACTGTAATGAGAACGCTCAGCAAAATACTGCCCCTGCTGCTTGTCATACTGGCGTGTGACCCCGAGCCGGTATTGTTTGAGCCCGGCCAGGTCATTGCGGACGGTGACCATATGGGAGTGTTCGTGCTCTCCGAAGGACTGTTCAACCAGAACAACAGCACCCTTGCATGGATAGATTTCAAAACCGGCAAGCCGGACTCATGGAACTCATCTGCAGGCCGTTCCTACGACTGTTTTGAGAAGGTAAACGGCCGCCGCATAGGCGATACGGCAAACGATATGCTCCTTTACGGAAGCCGCCTTTATCTGGCAGTCTCCGAGTCCAGCACGATAGAGATACTGGACGCATCAACCTGCACATCCGTCTGCCAGATCCCGCTGCAACAGGGCGGCATTGCATCACAACCCCGCCGTCTGACCGCCAACGGAGGCTTTGTCTACGTATGCTGCTTTGACGGCACCGTAACCCGCATCGATACGCTGACCATGCAGGCCGATGCCACAGTCTCCGTAGGCCGAAATCCCGACGGAATATGCTGTGCAAACGGCAAACTCTATGTATCCAACTCCGGCGGTCTGGATTCCGATAATCCCGACAACACCGTCTCAGTAATAGACATAAGCACTTTTACCGAGACCAAGCGCATAACAGTGCGTGAAAACCCGGGCTCCATTTACGCCGATGCTACCGGTGTTTACGTGGTGTCACGAGGCATATTTGATTACGGCACAATGGATTATGACAGCCGTCTGCACCGCATTGACACAGAGACCGATCAGGTAACCGCAACATTCCGGATCCCCATCCTGAACATGGACATAGTGGACGGCAAGGCCTGGTTCTACGGTTACGGAGCGGGAGGCACCATACAGATACTGGATCTGGCAAGCGGACAGGTGCTTGACTCCGATTTCATAACCGACGGCACACGCGTGGAATGCCCCTACTCCATAAAGGTTGAGCCCACCTCACACAAGGTATATGTATGCGACGCAATGGATTACGTGACACCGGGGTCACTCCTATGCTACAGCCCTGAGGGCCGTCTTCTGTACCGCGTACCGGGCATCGGCATAAATCCCAACACGGTTGTATTCTGCGATGCCGATGTTACTCTGACCGAGTATCAGGGCGAGCCCGAAATAACAGGAGACATTGACCGCGTATTTGAGTACATGCCCGCACCCGGACAGTTTGTAAACCTGATGCCCAAATATGAGCCGGGTGATGATGCGGCAAGTATGGCAGCCAAGTGTCTCAAGACCCTGCAATCGGGCGGAATGGTCACTCTGGGAGCCTTTGGAGGATATATTACCGCCGGATTCAACGCAACCGTGCAGAATCAGGAAGGTCCCGATTTCAGGATTGACGGAAATGCTTACAACGGCAACGCCGAGTCCGGGGTAGTCTGGGTAAGTGCCGATGCCAACGGCAACGGACAGCCCGATGACGCCTGGTATGAGATTTGGGGATCGGAGCAGAGAGCAGGCAGAGCCACCCTGGGTTATACAATCCGATACAACAAACCCGCCACCGATAACGGAGATTCACCCTGGAAGGGATCGGACGCAAGGACCGGCAGCATACTTCATAATATGTATCACAGCCAGCCCTACTATCCGCAGTGGTATGAGAATGATTCCGTGGCATTTACAGCCACGCTGCTACCCGACAATGCCAGTTTTGTGAACAACCAATATGTATTCTCATCGTTTGAATACGGATACGTTGACAACAAGCCCAACAGTGCGGAGAATTCGGCCTTTGACATAGACTGGGCGGTAAACCCTGACGGCACGCCGGCCAATCTTGCAGCCATAGATTTCATAAGGATACAGAACGGAGTAATAGGCTGCAACACCACTACCGGCGAACTCTCCACTGAGGTATCGGCCATATACAGTCTCAACCAACCTGAAGAATGAAAAAGACATCAATAATACTGTTAGGAGCGGTGCTCATATGCGCCTGCAACGGAGGCACAAAATTCCATGCCGAGGGCGGCATAATGGAACAAGCCAGCCATATAACGGTGAAGGAGACCGCACACAGTTATCACGTGCGCATAGCCAACCCCTGGAAAAAGGGCACGCTGCTGCATACATACACCTTTACGGATTCTGTTGAAACTGATTACAGATTCAGCCGCGACGTGAATACCGTTCACGTTCCGCTCAAGCGTGTGGTTGTAATGACCAACAGCCTTGCTCACCTGATGGTTGAACTGGGCGTCCAGGACTGCATAGCAGGAGTCTGCGAGCCGGAGTACATATCGGACTCCCTTATCCGCGCACGCCTGGCCGACGGCACCATTGCCGACTGCGGCAACAGCATGTACCCCACCGTTGAGAAGATAATGGAACTGCATCCCGATGCCATAATGGTATCTCCTTTTGAACAGACCGGCTACGGCCAGCTGGAAAAACTGGGAATACCCCTGCTGGAGTGCGCCGACTATATGGAGACATCACCTTTGGCCAGGGCGGAATGGATACGCTTTTACGGCCGCCTGTTCAATGCAGCCGCTGCTGCCGACTCATTGTATGGTCAGGTAAGCAGAGATTATAACAATCTTAAGCAGCTTGCTTCAAAAACAGTATCGCGACCCAAGGTTATGCTCGATACACGCAGCGGATCAGCCTGGTATGTAGCGGGAGGCGGCAGCACCATCGGACGCATGATAGCCGATGCCGGCGCACTGTATCTGTTTGCCGACAACGATAACAGCGGCTCGGTTCCGCTCTCGTTTGAGACAGTTTATGAAAAGGCTCAGGATGCCGATGTCTGGCTGCTCAAAAACAGCAGTTCAGTGCCTCTCACATACAGTCTGCTTGAATCTGATTTTAAGTCATACGCTTCATTCAAGCCATTCCGGGACCGCAACATCTGGGTATGTGATGTAAATCAGGTGCCCTATTTTGAACTGAGTTCATTCCACCCCGAGATGCTGCTGGGTGATTTCATATCAATATTCCATCCGGAAATAAAAAACGGACGGCATTTCTACCGTCCGCTCAGTGAATAAAGGTTGTATTTGCTTGGTATTAAAATCAGCAACCTAAAATGATACGGGCTATCGTGCGGTCAACAGATGCCTTGTACTTGCGTGACCATGTGCAACCAATAGTCATCAGATACTCCACATCGTCAACAGAGAGTCTGGAGCCGTCGGCCGACTCGTTGAAATTGGCAGTTATATGGGCAAGACGGCATGCTGTCTTGATAAAGGGTTTCATCTCGTCATTGAAGCCGCTGAATACAACACACTCATCCCTGCGGTAATCACGGACCATAAGTCCGTAAGCAAGGTTACGTACGCGATCCTCGAATACTCTGGGTGAAACCTCAACCCACTTGCCGTCAACCGGTGCAATAGGCTTAACATCGCCGGCAATGCTCTTGACTGCCGACTGATTGCAGTCAAATGAACAGATTGTAGTCATATCCTGAAGTTTTTATTTGTATTTACAAAATCACAAATGGCATCGGCAATGATACGGTGACCCTCCTCATTGGGATGAATACCGTCACTGCACAGATAATCGCGGTAATCCTTCCTTACCAGGAAAGGCGATGTGATGTCAATCACGGGAACTCCCTTGGCTGCACCCAGTTTCCACACTGCCATATTGTACATATCGTGCCAATGACCTATAAAATTAACGTCACCGCCCAGCCATTTAAGGATGTTTTCGGGATTCAGGCCCTTGGTAATATGTTTAAAGTAACGCTCGCTGTCAATCAGGGGGAGTGAAAGCAGAACCGGTTTGGCACCGTTCTTACAGATCCTGTCAATCATAGCCGAATACTGCCTGCGGAAATCGCCCAGCATGGTAAGAGGGTTATGGACCGACACGGGATCCTGTGAAATCTCATCCCAGTGATAAGAGCAGTCATTACCACCGTATTCTATTACGCAGTATCGTGAATCCGACACATCATCCTTATGCTTCTCTACAAGGTCCATGCCCTGGTTGATGGTTCCGCCGAACCTGGCATAGTTCCTTATATCAAGTCCCAGACGGGAGCTGCATATCTCAGCAAAGCTAAGATTGCTTATCATATATTTAACGGAGCCGGCCACCCGGGAACAGTCCTCGACTATACCCTTCATAACCGAATCTCCAAAAGCGCATATCTTGTTCATAAACCGAATATCTCAGAATTTTTTCACCACAAAGATACATACATGGTCCGATGGGTGAAAATTAAAGGGATATACGGGCGTACAGAGTGACTAAATCGGATATTTAGGGGTTAAAATTAAAATAGAGGGGTAGAATTGTGATGAAAAATATTTCGTCCCTTTAGATGTGGGACGGAATTTTACCCCTATATTTGCATCGAAACGCAAAAACAAACGGAATATATGCACAAAATCCCCGATTCATACTTTAAAGGAAACATGCTTGCCAGTTATATACTGCTTATCCCCCTGTACGCATTCTTTTTCCTTATAGGAGCACGTCCGTTCCATCTGGACACTTTCATGAACGTAACCCAGGACCAACTGGCGTTCAGATCGGCCATCATGGCATCAATAGAGATAGTAGTGGTACTTATAAGCCGCCTGTCAATGCTTCTTACACGCAGCAAGCACCATATCAATTATACTGGATTTGTTATCTGGGAACTCCTGGAAGGACTTGCCATAACCATGTTCTGTGCCCTCTTTGTATGGCTCATGGACCAGCGTACCATGCCCTACATTGAGTTGCTCCCCAAGATGTTCATAATAACATTCTCCATCCTGGTATTCCCGTACGTGATACTGGCGCTTATTTCAGAAATCAAGGACCGCGATATCCGCCTGGCCAAAGACTCCGTCACAATTGAGAAATACGCCACAGGTCAGATTGGTCGCGAGGACAGCACCCTGCCCTTCCTTGATGACAAGAAATCACTTAAACTGGCAGTTACCGCCAACGCCATTCTCTACGTCGAGGCTGCCGACAACTACGTGAACATCTGCTATCTGAACAATGACAAACTGGTGCGTTTCCCGCTCAGAAGTTCCATGCGCTCCATAGAGCAGATCTGCGAATCAAACAACATAGTGCGCTGCCATCGCTCGTACTACGTGAACCTGCGCAAGATCAGAGCCATCCAGAAAGGCCCCGACGGCCTCTTTGCGGAACTCACCTATGCAGCAGCTCCGCACATTCCTGTCTCCACCACCTACTCCGAGACGGTAACCGGAAAGTTCTCAACTCTGACAAACTGATTACTCGTCTCGATACTGCGTCGGCGTCTGCCCGGTGTGGTTCTTGAAGAACCTGAAGAAGAATGACTGGCTCGGGAAATTGAGTCTGGCCGATATCTCCTTGATCGTCATGTCCGAGTGACGCAGCATATTCTTGGCATCAAGAATGAGCAGTTCGTTGAGCCATTCCGGAGCCGAGCGTCCGCTTGCCTCCTTAACAATCTTGGAAAGGTATTTTGGAGTCACGCACATCTTGTCGGCATAATAACCCACCATATGCTCGCGCGCATGGTCATTGATGGCCAGTTTTATGAACTGCTCCAGCATCTGGCGCTGGCGTGACGTACGCACCGGAGTCTCCAAATCCTGACGGCGCTTGGAATCGGCCAGAAATCCCGCAAACTGATAGAATACCGATGACACCAGACCGCCTATACTCTCCTTTATGAACTGGGGATTGGTCTTGGTTATGTCAAGTGCCAGGTTTACGTATCTGTGAAGCATTTCGGTCTCATCGGCCGATAGGTGGATGCACGGGTCACGCAGCACGTCCATTGCCTCAATCAGGAACTTGCTGGGGTTTATTCCTATACTTGTAATAAAAGAGGTCGATGCGCAGATAAGAGTCAGGCGCAGATTCTGGTCCACCTGATCGGGCTCAGAAATCCTAACTATATTACCCGGCGTGAAAAGCAACAGCGTTCCGGTGGAGAGATGATAATCGGTCAGGTTTATACTGCAATCCACTGATCCCTCCACGCAGTAGGCGGCCACATAGCAGTCCACGCGGAACGGGTATTTAAGGTGTACATACTCCGGTCTGTCATGCAGACGTGAAATAAAGAAGTCATCACCTATGCCAAGCGATATGCCGGCCGGTACCATCTGCCTGATTTTGGAAGGGGTAAGGAGCGTTTCCGAGTAGTGTTCCATCTCTTTTTGCTATTATTTTGGCCCAAAAGTAATATTTTCAAATGAATTTAATACCTATTTGTGGGTATTTTCTACCAAAAGATACAAAACGTGTTGAAAAAGATTACCGGAAAACCCCTCTCTGGCACTAATTTTGCAACGGTTTTTTAAGGACAACAAAAACACAAAAGATATGAAACACATCAGTAGAATTATTGGTATGGCCTGCATCGCAGCAACCGTTACGGTTATCCCTTGTTATGCACAGACCGTACTGACACTTGAGGAGTGCAGGAGCATGGCTCTTGAAAACAACAGCCAGTCCAAAATAGCCCAGGAGAAGGTTGCCGCTGCCGAATATGACAGCAAGACCGCCCGCGCCAACTATCTGCCCAAGGTATCGGCCACAGCCCTCTACCTGCACAACAGCGAGAACATCAATCTTATCAGTGAGGATCAGCAGAACTCCCTGTCACGCCTGGGCACATCGGTCTCCGGTTCAACAGGCAAACTTATGACCGATCCCGATTTCCTGAACCTGTATATGACAGACCAGACTGTGAAGAACACCGTTAACTACATAGTTCAGAAGATGACGGCATCGGACGTTGAGGGTACCCTGAACCAATTGGGCAAGGACCTGTCAGAAGATTTGACACTTGACATCCAGAACGTCTACGTAGGCGCCATCACCGTCGAGGAGCCCATCTATGTGGGCGGCAAGATACGCGCATATAATAAGGTAGCCGCATACGCCAAGGAACTGGCCGAGACCCAACTGAGCGGCGAGGACCAGAAGGTCATAGTAACCGTCGACGAGGCCTACTGGCAGATTGTCTCAATAGCCAACAAACTGCACCTGACCGATCAGTACGTTGACCTGCTCCGCCAGATGGACCAGAACGTTGAGATAATGAAACAGGAGGGCGTTGCAACCGCATCGGACCAACTCTCCGTAAGGGTGAAACTGAACGAGGCCGAAATGAGCCAGATCAAGGCCCGGAACGGTCTGGCACTCTCCAAGATGCTGCTCTGCCAACTCTGCGGAATGCCGCTTGACTCTGAGATAACCCTCAAGGATGAACTGAACGAAACGCTTGATATTCCGGCCGATACGGTCATCTACACCCAGGAGGACCTCTACGAGAACCGTCCCGAACTCAAGAGCCTGGAACTGGCAGTCAACATGTATGACATGAAGTCAAAGATTGTCCGTGCCGATTACCTGCCCACCGTAGCCCTGATGGGTAACTTCCTGGTTACCAACCCATCGGCCAGCAACGGATTCGCCAATGACTTTCACGGGATGTGGAACGTGGGTGTTGTGGCCAAGGTTCCGGTATTTCACTTTGGCGAGGGTATGAACAAATACCGCCGCGCAAAATCGGACATGATCCTGACACAGTATCAGTTGGAGGATGCCCGAGGCAAGGTCTCGCTACAGGTCAACCAGTATGAGAAGAAGATTGCCGAGGCCGATTCCCGACTCCAGATGGCCCTTAAGAACATGGAGAACGCCGAAGAGAACCTGCGCGTGGCAAACATAGGCTTCAACGAGGGCGTTGTAGAGTCATCACTTGTGCTTGCCGCACAGACCGCATGGCTCAAGGCCCACTCCGAGGAGATTGATGCACGCATAGACCGCATCATGGCTACAGTCTATCTGCGTCAGGCAACTGGACAACTCAAGTAACTGATTCTGAAAACGATAAAAACATAAAGATATGGACAACAAGACTCAAAAAATGAACATTGTGCTGTCACTGACAGCATTCGCAGTTGTTGTGGCAATTGTTTGCACGGTTGGCATTTACACCTTCAACCACCGTGTTCCCGAGATTGTTCAGGGACAGGCCGAGGTGAGCGAATACCGTGTATCGAGCAAGGTCCCCGGACGTATCCTTGAGATCAGGGTACATGAGGGCCAGCAGGTCAAGGCCGGCGATACCCTGGCAATACTTGACACCCCCGACATCAACGCCAAGCAGGCTCAGGCCGAGGCAGTGCTGAGTGCCGCCACCGCACAGAACGCCAAGGCTCAGAAGGGTGCCCGCGAGGAGCAGATCCAGGGCGCATATGAACTGTGGCAGAAGGCCAAGGCTGGACTGGAAATCTACGAGAAGTCTTACCGCCGCGTAGAGAACCTCTTTGGCCAGGGTGTGGTCAGCGAGCAGAAACGTGATGAGGCCAAGGCCCAGTACGATGCCGCTGTAGCAACCGAGAGGGCAGCCAAGTCACAGTATGACATGGCCGTGAACGGAGCCGAGGAGGAGGTCAAGGAGATGGCCGCCGCCCAGATGCGCCAGGCCCAGGGTGTTGTGGCCGAGGTCAACTCCTACATTGAGGAGACCGTCCTGACCGCATCACTTGACGGCGAGGTGAGCGAGATATTCCCCATGGTAGGTGAACTGGTCGGTACCGGAGCCCCCATCATGAACATAGCAGTCATGAATGATATGTGGGTTTCATTCAACGTACGTGAGGACCTGCTTCAGGACCTGACAATGAATGCCGTCCGTGACGCATATGTCCCGGCACTGGACAAAAACGTTCCGGTCAAGGTCACATACATCCGTGACCTGGGTTCATACGCCGCATGGAAAGCCACAAAGATGAACGGCCAGTATGACCTCAAGACTTTTGAGGTTCGTGCCGTACCGCAGGAGACCGTTGAGAACCTGCGTCCGGGAATGACTGTAATAATTGACCGTAAATAACCCCGTGCCATGTCTCAAATGAAGCAAGGATTCTGGGCGATAGTGAGGCGTGAGATGCTGCGCATGACATCACGTCGGCTATATGGGCTGAGTATGTTCGCAGCACCGCTGTTCTGCTTCATCTTCTTTACCACCCTGATGAACGAAGGCCTGCCGCAGAGCCTTCCCGCCGGAGTGGTCGATGAGGACAACACCACGGTTTCAAGGTCAATACTACGTAACCTGGACTCATATCAGCAGACTGAGATCATCAAGCAGTACGCCAGTTTTGCCGAGGCCCGCGAGGCCATGCAGCGCAATGAGATCTACGGATTCTTCTACATCCCCAAAGGCACTGCACTCAAGGCATCCAGCCAGCAGCAGCCCACCATCTCCATCTACACCAACGCCACCTACCTCATCCCCTCTTCACTGCTCTACCGTGACATGAAGACAATGGCGGTAATGGCATCGGCCGCAGTGGGACGTGAGATACTGCTTGCCAAAGGCGCAAACATGGACCAGGCCATGGGATTCCTGCAGCCCATCCAGATGGACATGCACCCCCTTGGCAACCCGTGGCTCAACTACAACGTCTATCTGAGCAACACCATGCTGCCCGCCGTACTGGCTCTTATGATACTTATGGTAACCTGTTTCAGTATCCATACCGAACTCAAGGACGGCACCGCTGGCGAGTGGCTTTTTATGGCCGATGACAACATCCTGAAAGCCGTAAGCGCCAAACTCTTCCCGCAGACCATGGTTTTCTCGCTTATGGCGGCAATCTACCTGGTACTGCTTTACGGATACCTGGGATTCCCCGCCCACAACGGTTTCTGGCCCATGCTTCTGGATGCCGAACTGCTGATACTGGCATCGCAGGGATTCGCCGTGTTCATTGCATCGGCCATACCCTCACTGCGCTGGTCACTCAGCCTGTGCACCCTCTGGGGTGTGCTCTCCATCCCCATCAGCGGATTCTCATTCCCCGTTATGGGCATGCCGGCACCTCTGCAGGCCCTTTCATACCTTTTCCCGCTCAGGTACTATTTCCTGATTTACGTGGATCAGGCGCTGAACGGAATCCCCATGGCCTACTCGGCATGGTTCTACACAGCCCTGCTTATGTTCTGCATTTTGCCGCTCGTGGACATCAGTCTGCTGCGCAAAGCGGCTCATGAATACACTTATCTACCTTAAAAACAAACCAATATGTGGGTAAAAGATCTTCTTGACGTAACAGGAAAGGAACTCCGCAAGACGGTGTCCGATGTCGGCGTACTGGTATTCTTTATCATCGTACCGCTGCTCTACCCCCTGCTATACGCCTATCTGTACGGCGGCGAGGTGGTTCGCGATGTCCCCGTGGTAGCAGTCGATGACTGCCGCAGCACCACAAGCCGCGAGTTCCTGCGCAAGAGCGACGCCACGCCTGACCTTAAGATAGTTTCATACTGTGCCGATATGGAAGAGGCCCGGAATGTCCTGCACAACCATAAGGCCTACGGCATCATCCAGATTCCGTCCGAATTTGAAAGCACCCTGACCGATGGCCGTCAAGCCACCGTCAACCTGTACTGCGACATGAGCGGACTCCTCTATTACAAGGCACTGCTGAGCGGCTGCACCATGGTATCGCTCGATATGAACCGCGACATCCAGATGGTCCGCCTGTCAGGTATGTCGGACCGCGAAAAAGAGGTCATGACAATGCCAATAGAGAACGAGTACGTAACCATGTTCAACCCCGCCAACGGATTCCAGGCATTCCTTATTCCGGCAGTACTTATACTGGTGCTGCAGCAGACTCTGGTGCTGGGTGTAGCCATGATGGCCGGAACCGAAAATGAGCGCCGCCGCAAAGGTGAACTCATACTGGGTGACGAGTACTCCAACCCCATAACCGTACTGGCCGGCAAGGCACTTGCCTATCTGCTTGTCTACGGATTCACCGCAACTTACGTGCTTTGCGTAGTTCCTTGGCTGTTCAACATGCCGCAACTCTGGCAACTGCCCACTCTGGTGGCATTCACAGTACCCTTCCTTCTGGCAAGCATCTTCTTTGCCATCAGCATATCGTTCTTTGTCAAGGACCGCGAATCCTGCTTCCTGCTGTTCGTGTTCATATCGGTCCCCCTCATATTCATGAGCGGCATATCCTGGCCTACATCAAATATGCCAACGTTCTGGAAGATCTTTGCCCAGATATTCCCGTCCACACATGCAGTAAACGGATTTGCCAAGATCAGTACCACGGGAGCATTGCTGCAGGATGTACGATATGAATCAATCGCGTTGTGGATTCTGACCGCCGTCTATTTCATGACATCCCTGTTTATCTACGAGCGCCTGTACCGCTCCGACAAGATGCCCGGCGTAGAGTTCGTTATTGCCATGCGCACCCGTGCACGCAAGAATCTGCGCGAAGTAGAGCGCGACCTCAAGATCGTGCGCCGCAAGATCAAATCAAAATTGTGATTGTATTGCCATACTTGTTGTCACAATGCTTGTAGGGCCGATTCCCAGCAAGTATGGCAACAAAAACAGGCAAAATGGCACTTTCAGCGGCCATACTTGCAGAAAACGCGGTTTAAACACGGGTTTTACGCAGGTATGGCCATTTTTATTACTTGACCTTCCAGACGTCAAGGGTGATGCCGCCGCCGGCACCGCCAAAACCGGGCTGGCAGAGGAAGAGGCACTCGTTCATCCAGGCGTACTTGCTGTCCTTGGGAGCCTCGAACTTGGGAGCGCAGCGGAAATACATGCCACCCTGGCCGCCCATCTTGATGATACCGTTGTTGCGTACGTGGATGGTTACGCCGTCATCGGTGCGGATGCAGTAGATTGCCTCAACCTCGTTGCGGCCGTCAACTGCCAGCTGGTAATCGGCACCGCCGGGAAGTACCTCGCCCTTGATGTTGGGGCCCTCGAATGTTCCGCCGGTGATAGGTATGATGGTGCGTGTGCCCTTGCCGTTATCGCCCGATGAATAGGCCTGGCCGAGGCTTACGTTAAGACGTACTACGTATTCAAGTTCAGGAGCCTTGGGCTCGCCACCCTGCTGCTGGGGTGCGCCGAAACCGAACTGTGCATTTGCATTCACTGTAAAGAGAGCCATTACGGCTGCTGCGAAAAGGATTTTCTTCATAATTGTAAGTATTAATTGTATGATGTGTTCTGAATTGGACCGAAAGTTAGACATAAAGTCTGTAATAACCGACTTGTTTGCTATTTTTGTAGTCACATTGATACGCGATGAAAGGAGAAAGAAACAAATCCGTATATCTGGTTGCGATAATGGTCGTGGCGGTGCTGGTGCTGTTTTTCCTCAATCTGTGTTGGGGTACGGTACATATTCCGCTCAAGGATGTGATTGCTTCGCTTACCGGCGCGGGTGCCAGCCGCCAGAGCTGGGATTTCATTATCAGGGAGTCCCGATTGCCGGCAGCCGTGACGGCATTGCTGGCAGGCGCATCGCTGGCCGCATCGGGCCTGATGCTGCAGACTGCGTTCCGCAACCCTCTGGCAGGTCCTGACATACTGGGTATAAACGGAGGTGCCGGTCTGGGAGTGGCGTTGGTGATGCTTCTGTTCGGCGGAAACATCACAATGGGAAACCTTACCATTGGAGGTTCACTCTCTGTAGTATTGGGCGCTTTTGCGGGTGCCATTGCGGTGACGGCGCTGGTACTTTACCTCTCAACAAAACTCAAGAATCCGGTAATGCTGCTCATTGTGGGTATCATGGTGAGTTATCTGGCATCGGCCATGATTTCATTGCTCAACTTTTTCTCGACGGCCGAAGGCGTTCACTCGTACACCATGTGGGGCATGGGTAACTTTGGCGGTGTGTCCATGGGGCAACTTCCAATTTACTGCATAGTTACGGCCATAGGCCTTGCAATTGCCGTGTCGCTTATCAAGCCGCTTAACGCGCTGCTGCTGGGCGATATGTATGCCGAGAACCTGGGTGTAAACATTATTCGCACGCGCAACTGGCTGCTGCTGTCAACCAGCCTGCTGGTGGCCATCATCACGGCGTATTGCGGCCCGGTGTCGTTCATCGGCCTGGCCGTACCGCATATTGGCAGGCTGATGCTGCAGTCAAGCAACCACCGCAGCCTGATGCCCGTGACCATTCTGACCGGCGCTGTCGTTGCGCTGCTGTGCAATGTGCTCAGTTCAATTCCCGGCAACCGCGGTCTGATTCCGCTCAATGCAATCACCCCCGCCATAGGTGCGCCGGTGATACTTTACGTGCTATTAAAAAACAGACATAACCAATTATCATTATGAGGACTACAAAGTTTATGGCCGCCATGCTTGCGGCTGTTTTGTGCAGTTTTGCTTCAGCCCAGAGACCCCGTATGGAGCAGTTCCCTGAGGGTTCTTACTCACCTGTCACCAATATAAACCGCAACAGTTATCCCCGTGTTTTGGCCGATAACAGCGTGATGTTCCGCGTTCAGGCCCCGCAGGCACAGAACGTGCAGATTGACCTGGGCGGCACTAAGTACGATATGACAAAGGGCGAGAACGGCGCATGGACCGTTACCACCAAGCCTCAGGTGCCCGGATTCCACTACTACAACCTCTTTATAGACAACGTTTCGGTGTCCGATCCCGCCAGCCAGCCGTTCTATGGTTGCAGCCGATGGACAAGCGCTATCGAAATCAAGGAGGAGGGCATGGATGTATTTGAAGTTCAGGATGTTCCGCACGGCGAGGTCAACACCGTTTACTACTACTCAAAGGTTGAGGAGGCATGGCGTCCGCTGATGGTTTATACCCCGGCCGGCTACAACGATGGCAAGCAGGAGTATCCCGTAGTCTATATCCAGCACGGCGGCGGTGAGGATCATCGCGGCTGGATGGAGCAGGGCCGTACCGCAATGATTATGGACAACCTGATTGCCGCCGGCAAGGCTGTACCCATGATTATTGTCAGCGCCAACAGTAATGTAACATCACGCAGCGGAGGCATGAGCGGCGGTTACAGCTGGCAGGGCATGCAGACATACCGTAGCGAATTGATTGACAATGTAATACCTTTCGTAGAGAAGACATATCGCGTAAAGAAGGACCGCAAGAGCCGCGCCATGTGCGGATTGTCAATGGGTGGCGGCCAGTCATTCTACATCGGCCTTCGTGATCCGGAGGTATTTGCAAACGTTGGTGTGTTCTCAACCGGAATGTTCGGTGGTATTTCAGGAGCAGCAAACTTTGACCTGGAGGCCGAGTGCCCCGGCATGCTGTCCGATACCAAGACCTTCAACAAGACATTCGATGTGTTCTTCCTGAGTTGCGGCGAACAGGATCCGCGCATCGAGTACACCCGCAACATAGTCAAGACCATGCGTGACGCAGGTGTTGATGTAAAGTTCAAATCATATCCCGGCGACCATGAGTGGCAGGTTTGGCGCAAGTCACTGCATGAGTTCGCACAGTATTTGTTCAAATAAATGATTATTGATATACTGACCGAATCACTGCGCACCGCCGTCCTGGTAACGGGACTGGTGGTGATAATGATGATGCTCATCGAGGTGTTCAACGTGCGCTCCAACGGGCGTATGTTCAGCGGCCTCAAGAACCACCGTGTGGGCCAGGTGCTGCTGTCGGCGGCGCTGGGTGCCGTACCCGGATGCATGGGCGGATTCGCGTCAGTATCTCTCTATACCCATGGCCTGATTAGCTTTGGCGCACTGATAGCCATGATGATTGCTTCATCGGGCGACGAGGCTTTCGTCATGCTGGCCATGTTCCCTGGCAAGTCTGCCTGGATATTCCTGATACTCTTTGTGGTGGCTGTTGCGGCAGGCCTGTTGGTGGACCTGTTCCGCAGCAAAGATGACGGCTGTCACTCCATGAACGTGCATGATCAGGACCGCGAGAACCGTCATGAGCACCATCACGAGCGTCA
>JAZMZT010000150.1:0-8007 GCA_045586125.1 Bacteroidaceae bacterium
CTCCTTGCTGCCGTCACGGTGTGCCAGCGTGCAGGTCATACCCTCGTTCAGCGTGCCGCGGTTTACTCGGCCCACTGCGATACGTCCGGTGTATGAAGAGTAGTCAAGGGATGTGATAAGCATCTGCAGGGTACCCTCCTCCTGTTTGGGAGCGGGGATATGCTCAATGATGGCATCCAGCAGAGGCAGTATGTTATCAGTGGGCTGTTTCCAGTCGGTGCTCATCCAGTTCTGTTTGGCCGATCCGTACAGGACGGGGAAATCCAGCTGGTCCTCAGTTGCATCCAGAGCGAACATCAGGTCAAATACCATTTCGTAAACCTCCTCAGGGCGGCAGTTGGGCTTATCGACCTTATTTACTACAACGATAGGCTTAAGACCTATCTGAAGGGCCTTCTGCAGTACAAAGCGGGTCTGAGGCATGGGGCCTTCAAAGGCGTCAACCAGAAGGATGCAGCCGTCGGCCATGTTGAGAACGCGCTCCACCTCACCTCCAAAATCGGAGTGTCCCGGAGTGTCAATGATGTTAATCTTGGTATCCTTATATGTAATAGATACGTTCTTGGACAGGATGGTTATGCCGCGCTCACGCTCCAGGTCATTGTTGTCGAGCATCAGTTCTCCTTTGGCCTGATTGTCGCGGAACAGGTGTCCGGCCAGCATCATCTTGTCAACCAGTGTTGTCTTACCATGATCTACATGCGCAATAATAGCGATGTTCCTTATATTCATATATTTCCTTTTGTTTATCGGCTGCAAAGTTACGGCAAAAATGTCAGATTTTTCATTGTGTATTGAAAAAGAAGCTCTATCTTTGCGCCCGCTAAACGAGTTTTCACATTATTTTTAAGAAAATGTATTTAGACAAAGAGAAAAAACAAGAGATCTTTGGACAATACGGAAAGTCCAACACGGATACTGGCTCACCTGAAGCCCAGATAGCCTTGTTCTCATACCGTATTTCCCATTTGACGGAACATCTTAAGGAGAACCGTAAGGATTATAGCACTGAAAGGGCACTGACCCAGCTGGTAGGTAAGCGCAGGAGACTGCTCAACTACCTCAAGGAGAGAGACATTGAGCGCTACCGCGCCATCGTTAAGGCTCTCGGTCTGCGTAAGTAAGGCTAGAAATGAAAAAGAGAGGGATCGCAAAAATGCGACCCCTCTCTTTTTTATCCACGGCCGTGCCACTTTTCTGGCCATACTTGTCACCAGATGGCCTGTAGAGCCAATATTCCGCAAGTATGGCATTAAAAACAGTGTTTTTGGCCATTTTCTTGGCCATACTTGTAGCCAGACGGCTTGTGTAGCCATTATTGTGCAAGTTTGGCATTATCATTGCATAGCTGGTGGTAAAAGTTTACCTTTGCACACAGAAAAAAGTTGATTTACAGATGGAAAAAATGTACACTACGCTGCCATACAAGGTAGCTGATATCTCGCTGGCTGAGTTTGGCCGTAAGGAGATTGAGATGGCCGAGAAGGAGATGCCGGGTCTGATGGCTCTCCGTGACAAGTACCGTGACTCTAAACCTTTGAAGGGTGCCCGCATCATGGGTTCCCTGCACATGACCATTCAGACTGCAGTCCTCATTGAGACACTTCACGAACTGGGTGCCGATATCCGCTGGTGCTCATGCAACATATACTCCACACAGGATCACGCCGCCGCAGCCATAGCAGCCGCCGGCAGTGCCGCAGTCTTTGCCTGGAAAGGCGAGACCGCACAGGAGTACTGGTGGTGCACTCTGCAGGCCATGAACTTCCCCGAGGGAGGCCCCAACATGATAGTCGATGACGGCGGTGACGCCACACTCATGATACATCTGGGCGTAAAGGGTGAGAAAGACCCCAAGGCTCTGGAGTATGAAGCCGAGTCGGCCGATGAGCGTGAACTCCTGAACGCACTCAAGGAGGTTGCCAAGGTAAAGGGCAACACCTACTGGCAGAATATGGCCAAGAACATAAAGGGTGTAAGTGAGGAGACTACAACCGGTGTACACCGTCTGTACCGCATGCAGCAGAACGGCGAACTCCTGTTCCCCGCATTCAACGTCAATGACTCCGTAACCAAGAGCAAGTTTGACAACCTGTACGGCTGCCGCGAGTCACTGGCTGACGGTATCAAGCGTGCCACCGATGTCATGATAGCCGGTAAGGTATGCGTCGTGGCCGGTTACGGTGAGGTAGGCAAGGGTTGTGCCCAGAGCATGCGCTCATACGGAGCCCGCGTACTGGTAACCGAGATTGACCCCATCTGCGCCCTGCAGGCTGCCATGGAAGGCTATGAGGTAGTAACCATGGAGGAGGCCGCACCCCTTGGCAACATATTCGTAACCACAACAGGTAACATAGACGTAATCACCACCGATCATCTCAAGGTTATGCCCGATCAGGCAATCGTCTGCAACATCGGCCACTTTGACAGCGAGATCCAGGTTGACAAACTCAAGAAGATTCCCGGCATCAAGTGCCAGAATGTAAAGCCTCAGGTAGACCGTTACTTCTTCCCCGACGGTCACAGCATAATCCTTCTGGCCGATGGCCGACTGGTTAACCTGGGCTGCGCAACAGGACACCCCAGTTTTGTAATGAGCAACAGCTTTACCAACCAGACACTGGCTCAGATAGAACTCTTCAACAAGCAGTATCCGGTTGATGTATACCGTCTGCCCAAACATTTGGATGAGGAGGTTGCACGCCTGCACCTGGAGCGCATCGGCGTACATCTTTCAAAACTTTCTCAGGCTCAGGCTGATTATATTGGCGTTCCTGTGGAGGGTCCGTATAAGGCAGAACATTATCGCTATTGATGGAGAGAGAGACTATAGTTGTTTATGGAGCATCGAGCGCGGAGGCCGAGAAGGTGTTCGTTGATGCGGCTTATGAGTTGGGCGGGCTGATTGCCAAAGCCGGCAAGAGGCTTGTGTCTGGTGCGGGAAGCACCGGGCTGATGGCTGCGGTCGAGGACGGTGCCCTTGATGCCGGCGGCGTATCCATCGGCATTATTCCGCAGTTCATGGTCGATAACGGCTGGCTTCATGAGGGCCTTACCGAGACCATCATCACTCCAAGCATGCACGAGCGCAAGAAACGTATGTCCCAGATGGCCGATGCGATAGTAGCGCTGCCCGGCGGAACCGGAACCTTTGAGGAACTGTTTGAAATAATTACCTGGAAAATGTTGGGCCTTTTCGTAAAGCCCATCATAATACTGAACACCGACCGTTATTACGATCCGCTTCTGGAGATGCTTGACCGTACGGCCCATCGCCATTTCATGAATCCCGTATTCAAGAAACTGTGGAACGTGGCCGATACCCCCGCGCAGGCGATGAATCTTATTGATTCGCTTCCTGACTGGAATGACACAACAAGTAAAATCAATACAGACAGATGATGTTTGTTCCTGTTATCAGTCTGGTTAATCCATTCCAGGTCAATGACTGGTTCCTGTCAGTGGTTATACTGACTCTGCTGGTCATGATGATAATCATGGGTCCCTACAGATATGAATACATTGATTCATTTTCATCAATGTTGAGGTTCAGGAATCCTGACGGAGACGTAAGCTACCCTTTGCTTTCCACCGTTGAGAATATCATTGTTTTTGCCCTTTCTTGCGTCATCTTGGGAATAACGGTTGCCGTCTGTTCACAAGACCTGATGGAGGATGGTTTCCACCCGGTACTATTCCTGTTATGGTATTCTTTATTTGCAACATCTGTATTTGTCCTGAAGCTGCTGCTTTACACCGCGGCTAACAAGATTCTCTATAAAAGACAGATAATCACCCTTAAACCGGGCCGTTGGAACTGTTTTTTCGTGATGTCTTTTTCGGTGGCCGGTTTCCTGATTCTTGTCTTTTCCATACTAGTTTTATTTCTGAATCTGCCTCATGTTTTACTGCTTGTTTTTGCATATTTGATGCGCATTTTGGTCATATCGGGCAGAATTTTCAAGATAAAAACCACCTTATTTAAGTATAAGCGTTCCAATTCGGGATTTATTTTGTACCTTTGTGCGTTTGAAATGGCACCTGTTCTGCTTGAGTTCGTGCTATTGAGAAATATATTTGGTCTAATTTAAACCGTACAGCCTTGAAAGTTAAGAAGGTTCTCATATCCCAGCCGCAGCCTACAACAGGCAAGTCTCCCTATTTTGATCTGGCTGAGAAATATGGCGTTGAGTTTGTGTTCAAACCTTTCATCCGTGTTGATCCGCTTAGTGCCAAAGAGTTCAGACAGCAGCATGTCAACATACTTGACCACACAGCTGTAGTATTCACTTCACGTCACGCCGTTGACCATTTCTTCCAGCTTTGCGCCGAGATGAGAGTAAACATCCCGGAGGATATGAAGTATTTCTGCATCACCGAGACAGTATCTCTCTACATCCAGAAGTATGTTCAGTACCGCAAGCGTAAGGTATTCTTCGGCAACACCGGTAAGGTAGACAGCCTCATGGCTCCTATCCTCAAGCACAAGACAGAGAAGTATTTCATCCCCATGTCAAACGTTCATACCGGTGAACTCAAGGAACTGCTGGATGCCAACAAGATTGCCCATACCGAGGCTGTCATGTACCGCACCGTAAGCAACGAGTTCGCAGCAGGTGAACTTGATGATTACGATATGCTGGTGTTCTTCAGCCCGGCCGGTATCGAATCACTTAAGCAGAATGCTCCTGATTTTGTTCAGGGTGAAAAGATCATAGGCTGCTTTGGCGGAACTACCGCAAAGGCTATCCGCGATGCAGGTCTGCGTCTTGACATTGAGGCCCCGGTTCCCGGAATCACCTCCATGTCTGCCGCTATCGATGCATGGTTCGCAGCCAACCAGAAGAAGTAATAAACATCCTATACAGACGGGTTTCCTACTTTGAGGCTCTATGCCCCGGGCGGAACCCGTTTTTTATTTAATGTTGTCAGGTTCAAACACATTCCAAAAGCAGGAGCGTCTGTGCAGCAGCACGCAGATAGACCGTCTCTTCAGCGAGGGAAACCGTCAGATATCGGTTTTCCCCGTCCGTCTGGTGTGGCTCCTGACCGATGATATCAAGGGAATACAGGTGCTCATAAGCGCACCCAAGCGCAATTTTCACCATGCCGTAGACCGCAACCGCATCAAACGTCAGATCAGGGAGTTCTACCGCACCGGGTCCTCTTCTCTCAAGGAGACAGTAGCTTTAAAAGGAAAGGGACTGGCCCTGGCGTTCCTTTTCAATGACAATAAGCTATGGGAGTCCGATAAGCTTGACCAGCGACTGAGCCAGGCGTTGGAAAAACTGGTTGAAGCACTGTCCGAGAAGTGAGGAAACTGTTGAATATTTTTACTAAATCATTGGGGTGGTTGCTGATGCTTCCCATACGGTTTTACCGTAAATTCATTTCACCTCTCACACCGCCTTCTTGCAGGTTCACTCCAACCTGCTCGGAGTACGCTATCCAGGCCATCACCAAACACGGTCCCTTCAAGGGAACCTGGCTTGCCATAAAGCGTGTCCTGCGCTGTCATCCGTGGGGCGGCTCGGGTTATGATCCGGTTCCATGAATATCCTGGACATCCATACACATGTGCTGCCGCAGGTGCCGGGAACGGCGCTGGTATGCATTGGCTGCGGTCCTTTACCAGAAAATGAGGAGGGTCATTTGTTCAGTGCCGGCCTTCATCCTTGGGATATTACTGAAGATTCTGGCAATCAGTTGGATGCGCTGAAAGTACTGCTTGCGAATCCCCGGGTTCCGGCAGTGGGCGAGTGTGGCTTCGACGCGCTGCGAGGCCCTTCGCATGACTTGCAGGAGCAGGCTTTTGTCCGTCAGGTTCAGTTATCAGAGCAATTCCGCAAACCCATGATACTCCATGTAGTACGTGATTTTGACAGCGTGATCCGCCTGCGCCGCACGCTCAAGCCTGAGCAACCCTGGCTCATTCACGGATTCCGAGGCGGCCCCGAGCAGATGAACCAACTCTACTCACACGGAATCCTGGTCTCATTCGGTCTCAAACACAACCCTGAATCCCTCCGGCAGGTCCCATCAGACCGTCTCTTCCTGGAAACCGACGGCCATGACACAATCGTGCAAACCATTTCATTGGCATCGGCCCTCCGCGAAACCCCGCCCCAAACAATACAAAAGCAAATCACGCAAAACACCACCCACCTGCTATCTCCCAGATAGTGCCATACTTGCAGAAAATGTGCCCCACAAGACCTACGGTAACAAGTATGGCTCCAAAAATGCCCCAAAACGCCGTTTTTGCTGCCATACTTGCATAGAATCCTCCCTACAAGCTTTCTGGCAACAGGTTTGGCCGGATACGGGGAAAAAGGAAGCGTGTGTTTGCGACTTTGATTAAAGAGTTGTATATTTGCGCGCTTTTGTACAAAATCTAAGAACATATATATGACTAATTTTGTTGAAGAACTGACCTGGAGAGGCATGATTCATCAGATGATGCCCGGTACCGACGAACTCCTGAGCAAGGAGCAGGTTACAGCTTACGTGGGCTTTGACCCCACCGCAGATTCCCTTCACATAGGACATCTGTGCAGTATCATGATACTCCGCCATTTCCAGCGCTGCGGCCACAAGCCCCTGGCACTGATTGGAGGCGCCACCGGAATGATTGGTGATCCCAGCGGAAAATCACAGGAGCGCAACCTCCTGAATGAGGAGACTCTCAAGCATAATGTGGAGTGTATCCGCAAGCAGCTGGCCAAGTTCCTGGACTTTGACAGCGACGCCTCGAACAAGGCTGAACTTGTAAATAATTATGACTGGCTCAAGGACGTAACTTTCCTTGATTTTTCACGTGATATAGGTAAGCATATAACCGTGAATTACATGATGGCCAAGGACTCCGTGAAGAAGCGTCTTAACGGTGAGGCCCGTGACGGTCTTTCATTCACAGAGTTCACATACCAGCTCCTTCAGGGTTATGATTTCCTCTACCTGAACGAGCACAAGAACTGCAAACTCCAGATGGGAGGTGCAGACCAGTGGGGTAACATCACCACCGGCGCCGAACTGATACGCCGTATCAACGGAACCGAGTGCTTTGCCCTGACCTGCCCGCTCATAACAAAGTCAGACGGCACCAAGTTCGGCAAGACCGAGGGCGGCAACGTATGGCTCAACCCCGAGTACACTTCACCCTATAAGTTCTATCAGTTCTGGCTCAATGTCAGCGATGAGGACGCCAAGCGCTACATCAAGATCTTCACCAACATTGAGAAGGAAGAGTGCGAGGCCCTGATTGCCGAGCATGACGCCGCTCCGCATCTGCGTCTGGTTCAGAAGCGTCTGGCCAAGGATGTAACCTGCATGGTACACAGCGAGGCTGACTACAAGGCTGCCGCAGAGGCATCGGACATCCTGTTCGGAAACTCTGCAAGTGCCGATGACCTGAAGAACATTGACGAGTCAATGCTGCTTTCAGTGTTTGACGGTGTGCCCCAGTTCCGTTTCAACCGCGAGGTCCTGAAGCAGGAGGTAAAGGCATCGGATTTCCTGACTGACATCTGCCCGGTATTCTTCAGCAAGAGCGAGGCCCGTAAGATGATGCAGGGAGGAGGTGTATCGGTCAACAAGGAAAAGACCTATGACCACTCACGCATCTTAACTGAGGATGATCTGGTTGACGGCCGCTACATAGTGCTTCAGAGAGGCAAGAAAAACTACTATCTCCTGATAGCCGAATAAGCGAAAAACCCTATATTTGCACGCCCTTTGCAATACCAAAAAAGGGCTTAGGCGATTGTCGTATGGTGTAATGGTAGCACAACAGGTTTTGGTTCTGTTTGTCCTGGTTCGAATCCGGGTACGACAGCTTTTTTAGCAAAATTTTCACTAGTCGGAACAAATCTTAACGTCAATGGCACGTTTCTGGAATGCAAAGCCGGGAACGTGCCATATCTTTGTGGCGTAAGTTTTCATGCACATATTTGGTTAGTAATTGACTTTCGTGATGTCCTGACTCTGGTCTGAGAAGATGTGGATAGA
>JAZMZT010000151.1:0-3275 GCA_045586125.1 Bacteroidaceae bacterium
AGGTCTATCTCCTCCTGATGCGCAAAGAAACGGTCATCCAGTCCGCCGGCAGCCCAGTAATCGGCACTGCGGACCATCAGACAGGCACCGGTTGCCCAGAATACGGGAGCGATGGAATCATACTGGCCGTTGTCCTTCTCAATACTGTCAAACACGCGTCCGCGGCAGAACATATAACCCCAGCGGTCCATGTATCCGCCTGCACCGCCGGCATACTCAAACTCATCAGGGTTATTGAGAGCGCGCAGCTTGGGCTGACAGGCTGCAACCTCAGGATGCACATCCATGTAACTGACCAGCGGCAAAATCCAATCCTCGGTAACCTCCACATCCGAGTTAAGCAGTATGTAGTATTCGGCCTCAACCTGACGAAGAGCCATATTGTAACCCTTGGCAAAGCCCCAGTTCTTTTCCAACCGGATAAGCGGAACCTCCGGGAACTCGCGCTGCATCATCTCCATGGAATCATCCTTGGAGTCATTATCGGCCACAATCACCTGCACACCGTCCATGCGTGAGCACCTGAGCAGCGTAGGCATGTAACGCTTAAGCATTCCGCTGCCGTTCCAGTTCAATATCACTATCGCAATCTTCATACTACTCCAATATTGTGGCCACCAGTGCATCACCGGCAGCATTCAATCCGCCCAGACGAACCCGTACCAGACTGTTCTCCTGAACCTGGGCCGAATCCATCTCCACCCTTATATAATTATCCGTAAACCCGTGTGCTGGCATTCCGCGACG
Organism: Bacteroidaceae bacterium; assembly: GCA_045586125.1. GTDB lineage: Bacteria > Bacteroidota > Bacteroidia > Bacteroidales > Bacteroidaceae > Colenecus. Next base: position 748 of record JAZMZT010000151.1, read on the forward strand.
CGGTTTCTCCACAAGAACAGTTGCTTCACGGCCGATATGCGCCTCATAAAACGACCGTGTCTTGCGGTCAGACAGTTCCAGAAGACGCTGGCTGCGCTCATGCTTGACCTGAGGCGATACCTGATACGGAATCCTGAGTGCAGCCGTACCCGGACGCTCCGAGTAACTGAACACATGCAGCTGCGTAACATCCAGGCCCTCAATAAAGCGGTAAGCATCCTCAAAGAGTTCATCGGTCTCTCCGCGCATACCAACAATCACATCAACGCCGATGAAAGCATCGGGCATAACGCTCTTGATGCGTGCTACCTTCTGAGCAAAAAGTTCACGCTCATAACGGCGGTGCATAAGCTTAAGCACCTCGTTGGATCCGCTCTGCAGCGGAATATGGAAATGCGGCATGAACGCACGTGACTGTGCCACAAAGTCAATCACCTGATCGGTAAGCAGGTTGGGCTCAATGGACGATATGCGGTATCGTGCAATCCCCTCCACCTTATCCAGTTCACGAATCAGGTCTATGAAACTGTCACCTGTGCTCTTGCCGAAATCACCTATGTTGACACCGGTAATGACAATCTCGCGGCCACCCTCTGCAGCGGCCTGACTGGCCTGTTCCACAAGACTACCGATAGACGGGTTGCGGCTGTGTCCGCGTGCATAAGCCACGGTGCAGTATGTGCAATAGTAGTCACAGCCGTCCTGAACCTTTAGGAAGAACCTGGTGCGATCACCGCGTGAGCACGACGGCACAAAGTTCTTTATATCATTGGTACCCACGGTCTTGTAGATTCCGCTGTCACGTTTCTGCAATCCGTTCAGGTTCTCCAGGATGTTGCCCTTCTGATCCTGCCCCAGCACTATGTCCACACCAGGAATGCTGGCCACGGTATCGGGCTGCAGCTGTCCGTAGCAGCCGGTCACAACGATATAGGCATCGGGATTCTCACGCACAATCTTGTGGATGGCCTGGCGGCATTTCTTATCGGCCACCTCGGTCACCGAACAGGTGTTGATCACGCAGATATCGGCCTTCTCGCCACGCACGGCCTTATGCGCACCGGCCTCTATGAGCTGGCGCATTATGGTCGATGTCTCCGAGAAGTTGAGTTTGCATCCCAGAGTGTAGAACGAGGCGCTACGGCCCTCTAAAGTGAATTCTGCATTCCCCATAACCTAATATGATGCGAATTTAGCAAATAATCCGATACCCTTATAACAATGAAGGATGACCGATTGGCCATCCTTCACTATATTTAAGTATCAACTGATTACTCAGCAGCCTCAGCAACTACCTCGAAGGTAACCTCTGCCTTAACCTCCTTGTGGAGATTGATGGTAGCGGTGTACTCGCCAACAGCCTTAACGGTCTCGGCAACGATAGCCTTGCGGTCTACCTCGAAGCCCTTAGCGGCCAGAGCCTCAGCAACCTGAGCTGCACCTACGCCACCAAAGATTGTGCCGTCCTCGTTAACCTTAGCGCTGATGGTAACCTTAACACCGTTCAGCTTAGCAGCCTGTGCCTCAGCATCGGCCTTAATCTTAGCCAGCTTGTGAGCACGCTGACGCTCGTTCTCTGCCAGAACCTTCTTGGCTGACTCAGTAGCGATGACAGCCTTGCCCTGGGGAATCAGATAGTTACGGCCATAGCCGTCCTTTACCTTTACTATATCGTTCTTGTATCCAAGACCTGCAATATCTTCTTTCAGTATAATCTCCATAGTCTTTCTGTTCTTTAAAGATTATTACTTCATCATATCGGTTACGTAAGGCAGAAGAGCCAAGTGACGTGCTCTCTTTACGGCCTGAGCCACGCGACGCTGGAACTTGAGTGAAGTACCGGTGATGCGACGGGGCAGAAGCTTACCCTGCTCGTTAAGGAAACGCTTAAGGAATTCGGGATCCTTATAATCGATATACTTGATACCTGCCTTCTTGAAACGGCAATATTTCTTCTTCTTGATATCCTGAGTCTGAGGTGCAAGATATCTGATTTCTGATGTCTGCTCTGCCATAATTATGCCTCCTCTGATTTAGACTGTCTAAGACTTCTTCTCTTTGCTGCGTATTCAGCTGCATACTTCTCCTGCTTGATGGTCAGGAAACGGAGCACGCGCTCGTCACGACGGAAGTTAACTTCCAACTTGGCAACTACTGAAGGCTCAGCGTTGAACTCGATAAACTCATAGAAGCCTGTTGACTTCTTCTCAATGGGATAAGCAAGCTTGCGCATGCCCCAGTTCTCTTCATTGACAATCTCAGCGCCCTCGGCAGTAAGAATGCCCTTGAATTTCTCTACCGCTTCCTTCATCTGAACATCAGATAAAACGGGAGTCAAAATGAAAACGGTTTCGTACTGATTCATTTGTTTTTAATTAAATAATAAATAGTGTTTGCAAAATGCGGATGCAAAGGTACAAAAATTTTTGACCCGCACAACCTTTTGAACCGATAAAAACAACTATATGGCATATTCAATCACATAATGCCAGTTTATTAGTTAATTCTTAATAAACCTAGACACATAC
>JAZMZT010000152.1:0-1698 GCA_045586125.1 Bacteroidaceae bacterium
AGCGGCCCCAATCCCATTTCGTGCAGGAGACAGGGGATCTGGAAGGTCATCCAGGCGCCTACGTCACCGAGCCGGGTGAGAGTTACTTTGGCCAAGCGTTTGATAACTGGCAGGAACCCAATGAAATGAAGATCGATGAAGCTGATGGCTAATACGAATATATCGAGCCAGGTCCACCGGAAGAGATACCGGGGCCGGAGATTACAGTACCGAATCACTACGTTGACGTCTTTCATGCCGAACCAGCGCCGTTGAGCCGCCGTTTTCACTGCCGCATTTGCGGTGCGCAGTTTGAGAGTCGCAACAAGCTAATGAGCCATGTGAAGAGTGGCCACGATCGCAAGCCCAATTATACTTCTCCTACCGAACCGACGCCATCTATCCCTTCGAGCCATGGCCCGATCGTGGAAAGTGATTCCAGGGAGGCACTTGGCGGGGGATATGCGTTCAGGCACATAAAGCATGTGACTTGCCAGGCCTCATTGATGCCGGATAGACAGACAGAGGAGATCTGTTTGGATACTGGAACGGCTATGACGATGATTAAACGAGAGTTCTTGATGAGGCAAGCCGAATCAACGCCCATTCGTATAACTCAACGTCCCATCGGTGTACAGGGAGTTGGTGGAACCTCGTCTACATCGGATTACGTGGTTGTCGAGCTCTATCTACCGGGCACTTTGAAGGGTCAACCTGCCGTGGCAAAGCTGCGTATGGAGGCCCATGTGATGGATGGAATTGGGCCCAATATGCTTATCGGTGAAGACGTGTTGTTGCCGAACGGTATGGATATACTCAACTCCATTACCACATGCACTATCTCCGCCTGCAGCGGGATTCAGGTACCTATTCAAGTCAAGGTCAAAGACAACCAGACAACTCACCGATCCGTACGAACGCTACAAAGGACTTTGGTTCCAGCAAACTCTGTCAAGGATGTGCCAATTGAGCTGAAGCGCAAAGGCTTACCTGAACGGGAGTTTTTCTTCTCGCCAGATGTTCCCACTAATCTGGCATTCGGTGAGGACGGCGGACCATATCATCATATCGTAGACGCCAACTTTACGTGCGTCAAAGTCTTCAACAATACGCCACTCCCCCTCGCTATCCCACGGAATACGCGCTTGGGCTATCTTACCGATTACGATGCGGACGGAGCGACATTGATCCCATCGTCTTATCACGTACTGGCTACGGTTACGGATCCGGTAGTGGGGACGCATCTGGCTGATGGAACACTGCAAACTGATCGTGTGCTGCGACCGCGTATCAGCCGAAAGGATCAGGCCAAGCTTGACCGTTCACCGGGAAAGCATGTGTGCGGACGGTGCCGTGAACCCTTTGCTACGCCTACGCTTTTGCGGCAGCATCAACATGCGTGTGGAACGCTACGCGTCCGAGCAACTCAGCTGCCACAAGATGAGAGACCGCGTCACAAGCGCATGAGAGCCGTATCACCTCGAGTGGTTGTTCGACCTGCTCGGATCCAATCTAATAAGACTCAACTTGATGAGACCGCGTCTGAGGGAACCAACCAGCCTGATAGAGCTACTTCACCTGCTCAGTTTGACCGAGAGCAGTCCAGCAACCCGGTAGACTCTCTTCTAAATGACGCTACCACTTACTCACTAAAGCTGCCGTCGGCAAAGCCACCAGAAATTCAGCTATCATCTCCGTCAAATGAACGACCTGATGAGG
>JAZMZT010000153.1:0-3571 GCA_045586125.1 Bacteroidaceae bacterium
GTCCAACTGGTGGAGAGCGGACAGGTGGCCGATATGCAGGAACTTGTGGATTATTACCGCGAGATATTCGGTATTCTGAGCCAGTATGCGCTGTCTCAGACTACGGGACAGTTGCTGCACCGTGAGGTGTTTGCCGTCAGCGATGTTTTGGATCAGGTCAATAAGACTGTGAGCAAGATTCAGGGCAAGAACGGGTATGAGGGTAATATCTGCGTGGAGGCATCGGCCCTGAAGGTCAGCGCTGACCGTGTGATGCTGGTTTATCTGCTGGAGAGCCTGATGTGCCGCGGAATGGAGGAGGGCGGTGATATGAAGGTCAATGTTGTGGCCGACGGCGGTTTTGCGCGCTTTGAACTGCACCGCAAGTGCAAGACACCTTCAAGTGAGGCGCTGGACGGTCTGTTTACCCCGCTCATGAACAAGGAGAATATGGCATACGTGGTTTGCCGCCAGATAATACGAGAGCATGACGAGGCGTTCGGCCATCCGGGCTGCCGCATCAATGCCGAGAGTGAGAAGGACGGAATGGTGATTTGGTTCACTGTGCCTATTGTAAGGAAATAAATGAAACAGCATATGGAGAAATTCAAGACTATCGTAGTTGAGGATGTGTCACTTGAACTCAAAGGGACACTGTCCATTATCCGTAACGACATCCCTGAGGTTGAGGTGATAGGTACCGCGCAGACCGAGCGCGAGTTCTGGGCCCTGATGGACGGCGGCGCACAGCCCGACCTGGTACTGCTGGACCTGGGACTGGGTGGTTCAACTACCGTTGGCGTAGATATTTGCCGCAAACTCACCCAGAAGGGCGGAGTCAAGGTGCTGATATTTACCGGCGAGTTGCTGAACGAGAAACTCTGGGCCGATGTCCTGGACGCCGGAGCGCACGGAATAGTTCTCAAGACCGGCGAACTGCTTACCCGCAATGAGATAATGGACGTGATGAGCGGAAAGCGTTACGTCTTTAACCAGCCCATCCTGGAGAAGTTGGTGGAGCGTTTCCGCAACGCCGTAACCGATGAGGGACTGCGCCGCAACGCCAGCATAGAGTATGAGATTGATGAGTACGATGAGCGTTTCCTGCGTCATCTGGCACTGGGCTACACCAAGGATATGATAAGCGAACTTCACACCATGCCGTTCAGCACCAAGTCGCTCGAGAAACGTCAGGCTGACCTTATAGCACGCCTGTTCCCCGAGGGCGAGCAGCGCGGTGTAAACGTTACTCGTCTGGTGGTTCGCGCCATAGAGCTCCACATAATTGATCCGTCAAACCTTGAGGCCGATGAATAAGCGTTTTACAGGCTGGCTGCATCCTGCGGTAATCTATCTGATTCTGCTCATCCTGGTTATCGTAGTATCCTGGATAGGCTGCATCGTGGAGATAAGCAGGGTAGGCGGCAACGGGGAACTGGCGCTCCGCAGCGTGCTGGGCGTTCCCGGACTTCGCTGGGCGGTGAGGACGGCTGCATCGTGCCTGGGCAATGCTCCCGTAGGTAACGCGCTGATGCTGTTCATGGCAATCGGAACGGGTAGGGGCAGTGGGCTGTTCCGCGCCCTGTCACGCCTTCGCAGCCTCTCGCCAAAGGAGAGCACCGCTTTCTACATCAGCATGGTTGTGCTGGCCATTTTCATCTTACTCATAGTGCTGGGCGTTTATGCCGGCAGCCACCTGCTGCTGGGCATTACCGGAACGCTTAAAGGCAGCCCGTTGTACGACGGACTGATGTTCCTGCTTATGCTTGCCGTCTGCCTTCCGTCGCTGGTGTACGGCCTGTCCACCGAGACTTTCCGCACCGCAGGAGACTGCGTCGATGCTTTCTGCACCATACTGCCTCCGTTCGCGCATTTCCTGGTTACCATGCTTGTGGGGGCTCAGTTACTGCAGACTTTGGAGTATACTAATATTGATGTTCTGTTAGGCATAACAGATAATGCAATGCGTATCATTTCTTTCCTGGTTTACTGGTTGCCGTTGCCTATAATTTTGGTTTGGTATCAAAAATCGGGGAAAGAGGTTTGAAATGTTGAATTATTGCGCTAATTTTGCAGCCGCAAAAAGGCTGGTTAACTTTGTTGACCTCGCCACGCCACGACAAAGTAAGCTGTCGCTTACTTGATTCTTTTGGATTAACGTGAAAAATGAACGAGTTCCTTTTTCCCGTTACTCCAAAATAATCCAAAGCAACTGCGTTGCTTTGTTCGTCTGGCTTAAGGCTCGGTTCCGTAGCTCAGCTGGATAGAGCAACAGCCTTCTAAGCTGTGGGTCTTGGGTTCGAATCCCAACGGAATCACAAAGCCAAAAATGCCCGGAATCCTCGGATTTCGGGCATTTTCGTCTTCATGCTTCCGTTGGGATAAGCTAGCTTATACCGGCGGAAGTATGGAGACGAAAATAGAGCCCGCTTTAGCGGGATCTTATTTTTGGCTTTGTGGCAATTAGCCCCCCGCAGGGGATGGGATGCGGCAAAACTCCGTTTTGGCGAATTCCAACGGCTTTATTCATAATAATCAATAATTTTGCAACAGATGTCCTAATCAAACCAATACTGACGCATTCTTAAACGACTCCTTTGCGTCAACATCCGCTGCTTCGCCTCGGTTCCGTCCCGTAGCCATCACCTTTCATGAAAGCTGATGATTACGGGGCGGCTGATGTATAGCCGCACCTCATTCAGAAACAGTTCTGACATAAAAAAAGATGGGCAGTGAATAGCATTCTGCCCATCTCTTTTTTATAGTCTTAACTTCTTGTGTCGTTTTTTTCCGAAATCAAGTGGGAGTATCCAACCAATTTTCAAAGATACGGTCGTAAGGTTGGCTTTTGGAACACCTGTACCCGTTTTGAACAAGCTGTTAATCTGAGCGCTGATTTCATCCTCAATATAGATATTGGCTAATCTGAAACCAAATACACCATGTCCGTACCACTGTAAGTTGTTGGTCTTATAGTCTAGAGTCTGCAATGATGAATCAAATGAATAACGCATGTTGAAACCTGCGCCAAAGTAAAAGCCGAAAGCCTCTTGGCGGTTACCGTGATACATAAATGTCACAGGTATGTTAACAACAGATTGGCGGAATGAGAAATCTGACCCAAAAGGGTTAATCTGATCAATTACGAATGATTTGTTCAGTTCATATGAAAGACCGGTTCTGAGCCCCCAGGCGTTTTTGTTGAATTGGGCTCTGAAACCTGCATTCCAACCTATGCCATTGCCAGTTGAAACATGGGTATCAGGATAAAGGATACCTGCTGAGGTAGTACCTAAGTTTACAGAGAACTCAAAAGGCTGATAGTAACGATAATCTCCCTTATGGCTAGAACCTGGTTCAAGGACTATTTCACAATCAGCTCCTCCTTTTGAGACAGCATCTACAGTCTGGGCATTAACAAAGGAACATGCCGTCATTAATGCAATTAGCAACAAGGTTTTTCTCATATAAAAAACAGTTTTAAAGTTGGTGATGGTCTTTTTGTTGAACAAAAATAGGAATGTACCTAATCTGTCACATTATCATCTGCGTTAAACAGAGTGTATCTTATTCAAAATTGTCAAATAGCGTA
>JAZMZT010000154.1:0-2709 GCA_045586125.1 Bacteroidaceae bacterium
CCTACTCCATCACCAAGGACGGAGGTCTGCAGATAAGCTATGAGGCCACTACTGACAAGGCTACAGTAGTTAACCTGTCTAACCACACCTATTTCAATCTTGACGGCGTAGGTAACGGTGACATCATGGATCACGAACTCATGATCAATGCAGCCTTCATAACCGAGACTGACCGCAGCAACATCCCGACCGGTGACCTGGGTATGGTAGAGGGTTCGCCCTATGATTTCCAGAAGCCGGTACGTATAGGTGACCGTCAGTACTCACCCCAGCCCAGACAGGGCGGAGGCCGCGGCGGATTCGGTGGTTTCGGTGGCCAGGTACCCGAGGGTATGGTACGCAACTATGACAACAACTTCTGCCTCATCCATGAGCAGCAGGGTAAGGTTGAGAAGGTTGCCACTCTCTACTCTCCCAAGTCGGGCCGATTCATGGAGGTTTGGAACAACCATCCCGGACTTCAGGTCTATACCGGTGCTCGCACTGCCATAGCACTTGAGTCACAGATGTATCCTGATTCACCTAACCACGACTTCTTCCCCAGCACGGTTCTTAACCCGGGTGAGAAGTATCAGCACACTATCATCTACAAGCTCTCAGTGAAGTAGTACCATTGGGGACGGTTATGTTTGGTACCGTTTTATATCCAACTACAAAGAGAACAGCGACTTACTATTAAGCCGCTGTTTCTTTTTTCTCAAAACGGTACCAAACAGAACCGTCCCCAATGGTACCGCCCCCATCTTAGCAAAAAAAACAGACAAATGTTTGGTTGTTTGATTTGGATTAATTTACTTTGTATTACAAAGTACTTCTTTAATCCGAATTTAATATGAAAGAACAGGAGATTAAGGAGACTCTTAGTGACATTAAGGACTTGATGGAGCGGTCACAGAAGGTTGTATTTCTGGACGGAGCAGCAGGCGTAGTAGTCGGACTGTGGGCCCTGCTGGGTGCGGCGGTTGTCAGTTTCTGGGTTTATGGTAGTTTCAGTCCGCTGTGGGGCGCTTGGATCAATCCTGTCAGACATGCTGATTGGGCATCATTCTTTATTGTGGCAGGTATTTGCGCAGTGGTGTTCTGTACGGCTTTCAAGACAGTTTGGGATATGTCCAGACAAAGGGCCAGGCGTGAAGGTCTGGAGTTCAAACTTGATGCGGGGTCACGGCATCTGCTGGGCAAGTTCTTCACCGTTATGGTTGTAGGCGGACTGGTATGCCTTACTCCGCTTATGAACGGGCTTTGGAACATGGTGCCCGGTGTTATGCTGGTATTCTACGGGCTGGCTATGGTGGTCATATCACCTATTGCCTTTAAAGTATCGGTCACCCAATATATCGGTTATGCCGATATTGCTCTGGGTATTGCGGCACTGGCTTTTGCTCCATGGGGAATAATGCTATGGGCCATCGGGTTCGGAATTATCCATATCGTGTGGGGAATCTGGTTCCATATAAGGTTTGACGGTAAAAAGTAAAACCGATGACCACTATCGAGAATCTCGACAAGGCGTTCGAGAGCCGCGTAAGGCTGGGTATAATGTCGGTACTGACCGGAGCGGGCCAGTCTGATTTCAACACCCTCAAGTCCATGCTCGGCGTTTCGGACGGTAATCTGGCAAGTCACATCAAGGCTCTTGAGGAACTGGGATACATCGAGACCGTCAAACAGTTCATCGGCCGAAAGCCCAACACCTCCTACTCTGTGACCGATGCCGGCCGCAAAGCTTTCAGCGCCCACATTGAGGCGCTCAGCTCACTTCTTGGTTTAAAATAATAAGCGATATGAAAACTTTAGCAGAGACGTTTAAGCGGTACTTTCAGTTCAGAGGCAGAGCTGACCGCAGAGAGTTTTGGACGTGGGTTCTCGCCTTACTGGCTGTATCGGTTCCGGTTGTTTGTGTGCTGGCTGTAATTTCATTTCTGTTTGGCAATACGGCAGGACATCCTGTGGCTGAGGGAGTGTTTCACGCAACAATTGTCCTTTTGGGACTGTTCTGGCTCGTTATGTTCCTGCCCACACTGACAGTATCTGTACGGCGTCTGCGCGATGCCGGGATAACTCCCTGGTTGTTACTTATCCCTGCAGCTTTGTGTGCATTCACACTGCTTGTCCTAATGGACCGCGCACTCTACAATATGTCCCCAAACACTCCGGCAAATTGGTCTGAAGCATTTGCCTTTGTCCTAACTGCAGTCACCGCATTAGTGGGTATTGCTTTCCTGATTCTTTTCTGCCTACCCTCCAAAAAGGACTCCATATAATGAAAGAACAGGATAGCAACGAGCATAAGCAGGCCGATAACAGAACAGGATGCGGAGGATGTCTATTGGTATTGTTGATAATACCCGTCGCACTGGTTCTATTCATACTTATTTATGACAGAATAACTATCAACAGATACAAGAAAGATCCCATAGGGTCACACAAGGAGATTGTTGAAGGTTATGCCGGTTTTGAATTTCCGCCTTACAGGCTGGTAGAGACCATATTGAACCCAGAGAAAGGAAGATTTGAATACGTTGATACTTTTAAAATGGAGTTCATGACCACACCTGATTCCGCGTTCTATGAAACAATCAGAACCGCATGCAGAAATGAGTATCTTTTGGGAAGCGGCAATAACCAGACAAAATATAAGCCATGGTATTTCAATGAGGAGACAAACACATACCATTTCAGATTCTGGGCATTCTACAATGAGACCGC
>JAZMZT010000155.1:0-23125 GCA_045586125.1 Bacteroidaceae bacterium
CGCTTGGCCTCCGACTTCGGCTCGCTGACCGAATGCGAGTGTACCAAGGAGGCTGTGCCTGACATCCTGATTCCTGCCAAGATAAAGGGTTTTATGGCTAAGGAGTTTCCTGACAGGGAGATACGACGTTTTGAGCATGACAGCAAACTGTATGAACTGCTGCTGGACAACGGTGACGAACTGAGTTTTAACAGCTCATACAGACTTATAGATATTGACATGGCAGAACAGCCTAAATGACTATGGATATTATGAAAAGGATAAGGGTAGTGTTGGTGGCATCGGCCATCATTTTGTTGAACTCCTGTATTTTCAACAGCGAGGTTGAGCATAAGATAAACAGAACGGTTCTGGTCTATATCGGGGCGGATAACAACCTGTCCAATACGGCCAATTCAAATATCTACTCCATGAACAGTTGCATCAGCAGCGGTATGGACAATTACAACCTGCTGGTGTTTGTGGACCGCAAGGATGTGGCTCCTGCACTGCTTCACGTGCATGATTTCAAGATCGATACGGTGGCCAAGTACCCCGAGCGGGACACATCGGACCCCATGATTCTGCGTGAAGTGATTGACGATGTGGTTCAGAACTGGAAGGCCGAGCATTACGGACTGGTCATGTGGAGTCACGGTACGGGCTGGCTGCCTACCAACATGCTGCATTACGTGGCTCCCAATATGAACTATTCGCCCATGCACCGCGCTTTCTCATGGGAGGACCGCAAGGGTCAGAAACCCGCATATTCATGCATGGAACTGGAGGGGCTGGCCGAGGCCATTCCGGATGATGTGTTTGATTTCATTGTGTTCGATGCCTGCTACATGGGTAATGTGGAGATTGCGTACGCGCTGCGTAACAAGACTCCTCAGATAGTGTCATCGTGCTATGAGATAGTAAGTTACGGATTCCCGTACCATATAGTGACACGTGATTTGCTGAACGGAAACGTGCTCAAGTCTTGCAATGAGTTCTACCGCTACTACAACTCCATGAACGGGTGGGAGCAGATGGCCGGCATTTCGCTTGTAAAGACCGAAGGTCTGGACAGTCTGGCGCGTTGTTTCCGCAAGATCATTGCTGAGTACGGCGATACCATTCAGACGCTGGATGTGAGTGATATTCAGTGTTTTGACCGATTCACGCACCATGTGTTCTTTGACCTGGAGGACTTTGTGGAGACTATCTGCCCGGATTCTGATTATCTGAATGAGTTCAGGTTGCAGTTGGATCAATGTGTTCCTTACCATATATCTACACCTTATATATTCCCCGGTGACAGGGAGGAGATTAAGGTGAATTCTTATTGCGGACTGAGCGTTTATATTCCTCTGCCTGAGTATGATGAATCAGGCCTTAATGAGGCATACCGCAAGACGGAGTGGAGTAATTATACTGATTATTAACCAATTATACTAACTTGTATGAAAAGAAATCTTTTAATTGTCGCCCTGTTTGCAGTTGTTATAGGCGGTTGCAAGGGTGACGCGACATTGTCACGTGATGTTAAGGATTATGACGACCCGCTGATGCAGAATGAGAAACAGATAAGCGCCATTATCAAGAAGATGACACTTGAGGAGAAGGTGGCAATGCTTCACGGCAAGCATATGTTCACGTCCGAGGGTGTTCCCGCTCAGGGTATTGCCGATATGGTTTATGCCGACGGTCCTTTTGGTATCCGTGAGGAGATGGAGCCGCATTCATGGAACTCACTTCATCTGACTACTGACTCTGCCACTTTCTTCCCGACCGGATCGGCCCTGGCTGCTACATGGAGTGAGGAGATGGCATATATTTACGGTACTGGAATGGCCCGTGAGGCTCGTCTGCGCGGTAAGGACATGATTCTGGGTCCGGCTATCAACATACAGCGTATTCCCACAGGCGGACGTACTTACGAGTATCTGAGCGAGGATCCTTTCCTGAGTTCACGTCTGTCAGTTGAATATACCAAGGGCGTTCAGGATAACGGCGTGGCTGTTTGCGTAAAGCATTTTGCGCTGAACAACCAGGAGACCAACCGTGGCAGCGTGAATGTGATTGTGAGCCCGCGTGCCATGCGTGAGATCTATCTGCCGCCGTTTGAGTCCGCTATCGTTGAGGGTAACGCATTCGGTGTGATGTCGGCCTACAACAAGATTAACGGTTACTGGTGCGCTGAGAACTATGAGTTATTGAATCAGATCCTTCGTAAGGACTGGGGCTTTAAGGGTATGGTTATCTCTGACTGGGGTGGTACTCACAGCACAGTGGGTTCGGTTACCGCCGGTCTGAACGTGGAGATGCCCAGTTCTACCTATCTGGGCCAGGCTCTGCTGGATTCTGTTGCTGCCGGCGCTGTGGCTGAGAGCGTGATCGATGAGCGTGTGCGTGAGATCCTGCGCGTGCGTCTGGCTGTTGAGCCGGTTCCCGAGGATAAGGCAAACGTTGAGATGACCGCTAAGCCCGAGCAGGCTCAAATTTCTTATGAGGTTGCCACTCAGTCAATTGTACTGCTTAAGAATGAGGGTGGGTTGCTTCCTGTTGATTTGAATAAGGTTAAGACTATTGCCGTGATTGGCGATAATGCCGATAAGATTATGGCTATAGGTGGAGTAGGTGCCGGTGTCAAGGCTCTTTATGAGATTACTCCTCTGGCCGGTCTTAAGAACCGTATTGGCGATAAGGCCAAGATTGTTTATGCCCAGGGCTATACTTCACAGCAGGCTCGCGGCGGATTTGGTGGCTTTGGCCGTCGTGGCGGTGCTCCTGCTGCTCCCGCTAAGCCTGATGATACTGCCAAGAAGTTGCAGGATGAGGCTGTAAAGGCTGCCAAGGGTGCTGATCTGGTTCTCTTTATTGGTGGTGACAACCGTCAGCATGAGACCGAGGGCAGCGACCGCCGCAGCATGGATCTGCCTTATAATCAGGAGAATGTGCTGGAGGCTGTGGCTAAGGTTAACCCCAATGTGGTATTCATTGCAGTTGCAGGTGCTCCGGTTGACCTGAACCGCGTTCAGGCATGCAGTCCCGCTATCGTTCAGTCCTGGTTCAACGGCACCGAGGGCGGTAATGCTTTGGCCGATATCCTGCTGGGTAAGATTTCACCCAGCGGCCGTCTGCCGTTCTCATATCCCATCAAACTGGAGGACAACCCCGCATACGCTACAGGCAGTTTCCCGCAGACCGATGCCCCGATCAACCAGGATGTATTTGTATCGCTGGTTCAGGAGGACAGCAAGGCCGAGGAGATGCTTAAGGGCGCTACAGGTCGCGGTACAGCGTTGTATTCTGAAGACATACTGGTGGGTTACCGCTGGTTTGATACCAAGCAGAAGCCTGTTATGTATCCGTTCGGATATGGTCTGGGTTACTCTGAGATTGAGTATTCAGGTTACGCCTCAAACCAGTCTGAATACAGGGACGGTGATATGATAACAGTTTCATTTGCAGCCAAGAACACCGGTAAGTATGATCAGCTGGATGTACCACAGCTCTATGTACATAGGGTTGACTCCAAGGTGGAGTGGCCTTACAAGGAACTCAAGGCATTCAAGAAGATAAAGGTGAATGCAGGTGGGTCTGCCATAGTTACTCTGGATATCCCGGTTGAGTCACTCAAGTACTGGAACGAGGACAAGCATGACTGGGTTCTGGAGCCGGGCAAGATTGAGCTGCTCCTGGCTCGCAACGCCGGTGAGATTGTTGGTAAACTCGAGGTGGAGATTCGCTGATAATGGTAAGAAAACAGATACACACATACACGGTCAAGAGTTTTGAATGCGACCGTAACGATACACTCCGTTTGCTCACGTTGCTCAATCTTTTCCAGGATATAGCCGATGACAGCGCCAACGAGATTGGCATCGGCTACGATTATCTGCGTACTGTGGGTAAGGCGTGGGTGCTGATTGCGATGAACGTGCAGATTGACCGCATGCCGCATCTGGCCGAGGAGATTACGCTAAAGAGCTGGCCGTCAGATTTTTCGGCCCTTTATACGGAGCGTGAGTTTGAGGTGTGGAGTGCAAGCGGTGAGCGTATTATCCGCGCTTGCAGCCAGTGGATTGTGATTGATTTTGCGACGCGCCGGCCCATGCATCTTAAGGACTGTCTGCCGGAGTATGAGCCTATCCGCGAGAAGGTGATTCTTGAGGACCGATTCCCCAAACTGCCGGCTCCCGAGCGTGATGATTACACCGAGCGTTTTCTGGTGCGTTACGATGATATAGACCGTAACGATCACGTTAACAACGCGATATATTCACTCTGGGCAAGCGAGAGCCTGGAGCCGCAGTACCGCATTGAGCATGTTCCTGCCGGTTTGATCATCAACTTCCGCAAGGAGGGCCTGTTTGGCGAGAAGATACTGGTTCACACCCAGATGGATGGCGATACCTCGCTTCACAGCATCCAGGCGGTGGACGATAACCGTGAGCTTGCCAGAGTGCAGTTCACTTGGCAAAAATAGTGCAATTGGGGTCAGGCCCCAATTGCTCACTCTCCCTCCAGCTTGAACTCGTGGAAGTTGTTCTCGTCCAGTTTGAACTTGGGCGTGCAGAAGTAGATGAGTTCGGCGCGGGTCAGGACGGTGTTATCGGCATCCATCAGTTCGGCCTCGATGAAGGCTACGTTGCGCATCATCTTGCTTATCTTGGCGCGGACGGTGATTTCGTCCAGTTGTGAACTGACGGGTTTGAGGTATTCCATGTTCATTTTTGAGGTGACGCCGTTGGTCTGAAGTTTGCGGCAAACCACCCAACCGGCGGTCTCGTCAATCAGGAGCGCCTGGATTCCACCGTGCAGGGTGTTCTCCCAACTCTCATAATCGCGCGTGGGTTTGAACTTGGTTACCACATAATCGCCATCCTCATAAAACTCCATGTGCAGGCCCTTGGGGTTGGTGGGGCAGCATACAAAACAGTTGTAACTTGGGGTACCTATCCAGGGGTTGATTATCTTCTTTAAGTTCATTTCTTATCGGTTTTACTGTTGTCTTTCTTGTCTTGGTAGAGGAAGCGGCGGATCTTGTGGGTGGCGGTCTTGTTGAAGGGTTCTTTCATTACCTCCACGTCACGGATCTTGAGGAACTGGCTCACTTTGGAGTTCACGAATTCCATCACCTCTTTCTTTCGTTTCTCAATTGCCTCCAGGAACTTTTCCTGGCCTTCCAGGTTCCAGTCTATGGCGCCGTCGTTGAACTGAACCAGCGCTACAAGCTGTCCTGAGCGGCTTATCACGAGCGATTCGTTTACGTCCGATATCTTATTGATGACGCTTTCAATCTCCTCGGGGTAGATGTTTTCGCCCGATGCGCCGATGATTACGTTGCCTGATCGGCCCAGGATGGAGTATCGGCCTTTCTTATCGACGGTGGCGATATCGCCGGTGCGCATCCAGCCGTCTTCGGTCATCACGGCGCGGGTGCGGGCGTAATCCTTGTAGTATCCCAGCATTACGTTGGGGCCTTTTACCTGCAGTTCGCCCTGTCCGGTCTCGGGGTTGATATCGGCCAAACGGACCTGAACCTCGAATGATGCGGTTCCGGTGGTGCCCAGATGGGTGCGTTTGGGGCCGGCGTCGCAGATGAGCGGGGCGGTCTCGGTCAGTCCGTAACCTATTGCGTATGGGAACTTTATGTGGCGCAGGAACTCCTCAACCTCGCGATCCAGTTTGGAGCCGCCGACGCCGAAGAACCTTACGCGGCCTCCGAACTGCTGCTTGACTTTCTTGCCCACCAGGAAGTAGAGTATGCGCGGGAAATGTTTCTTCATGTAGCGCAGGTACTTGCTGCCGGCTATGGTGGGGAATATCTTGCCGCGGATTACCTTCTCGATGATAAGCGGCACCGACAGGATTGTGGTGGGGCGTATCTTGAGCAGCGCCTGACTCAGTATGGTGGGAGTGGGGGGCTTCTGGATGTAATAGACGGGGCAGCCGGTGGAGAGCGGATAGAGCATGCCGATGCTCATCTCGTATGTGTGCGCCAGCGGCAGGATGGACAGGAACACGTCCTTGCGGCGGTATACCTTGTGCGCGTACCACGCCTCAAGCACGTTGTGGCAGAAGTTGCGATGGCTCAGCATCACGCCTTTGGCGTTGCCGGTGGTGCCCGATGTGTATATGATGGCGGCTATATCGGTGGCGTCGGGCACTTTGCTGCGTCCGTCGCAGGTATAGCTCTCGTCCAGGGCTTTTATGAGTTCAAAGGTGCTTATGTCTATTATCAGATTCAGGCGGTCGTATGACTCCCGGCTGATTTTGGGCAGTTGCTTGCGGCTTACGAATATGGCCTTGGTCTCGGAGTGGGTGAGTATATTCTCCACCTCGTTGGCCGATAAATCCGGCAGCATGGGCACTGCGATGCGTCCGTGAGCGGTTATCGAGAAGAAGGCTACGGCCCAATTGGGCATGTTCTCGGACAGGATGGCTACCTTGTCGGCGGGGTTGAGGCCGAATGTGCCCAGCAGGCCAGAAAGTTGGTCGGCCTTGTCACGGAACTGTGAGAATGTGTAACTGCAGCCTCCATCTACAAAGTCCGATGCAAGGCGGTCGCTGTTTACTGTTGCTGTGTATTCAAGCAGATCTGCAAGTGTTGTAAATCTGTGTCTCATTTTTTAATAGTCCTGTAAGGTTTTTATCTGGTAAGGTAATTTTGTGGATGACGTCCCTTTAAATTCATGCTTTCGTATATCTCCTGGATGCGACGGGTATCGGCGTTGGCATCATCGGTAAGTTCTACCTTGCGGTCTACGGCAACTTTCTTGCGGCCCCAGTCAAAGTAGCACAGATAGACGGGGATGTTTGCGGCTTTGGCAATGAAGTGATAGCCGGTTTTCCATCGTGCAATGGGTTTGCGGGTACCCTCAGGGGCTATTGCCAGGTGCATCAGATCGGTCTTTTCCATCTCCTTGAGTACGGAGCGCACTACCGATGCGGGGTGCTTGCGGTCCACGGGTATGCCGCCTATGGCTCTCAGAATCCAGCCCAGGGGCGGAAAGAAGAGGCTTTTCTTGACCATGCAGAAGGTCTTGCCACCTATTGAAATGTAGAACAGGTAAGCCACTACAAAGTCCAGCATCGATGTGTGGGGTACGCCCAAAAGTATGCACTTGGGTTCGGGGGGCAGGAAAGGGCTTGTCTCCCAGCCCCAGACTCTCAGTATCCATCCGCAGAATTTTCTCCACATATGGTTTGTTTTTTATTAAGGCTGCAAAATTACTCATTCGCTATGGTACTTTTTGTGTACTTATTATAAATGTGGTTAATACGCTTCTCTTTGTGGCGAAAATGCAACGGGATTGCAACGGTTTTTGTTTGGAGGCCGATGGGTGCGCGGGGTATATTTGCAGCAAAAACTTATGGATATGAAGAAGTTTGTTTTTGCTTTTGCGGTGCTGGTTCTGGTGGGGAGCGCGTTTGCATCGGCCCAGAAGAAGAGTGCATCGGCCCAGAAGAGTGATATTGTGAAGGCTCCGGGCTCTGTTACATTTAAGGTGGAGGATGTGATGGTTGCGGAGAAGATTCTGCCGGTTACGAATGGTTTTGAACTGGGGCGGAAATTGGCGGGCGGTCCTTATTTGGATTGCAGTTTTAAGAACAAATCATTGGTGGATGGCGGTGAGAATCCGTTTTTCTCGATGGTTTGCCTGGCATACGCTGAGCACAGGCCTATTGTGCTTTCGCCCGATATCATGTGGATTCTGATCTGCAACGGGTTCTCGCAGCATGTGAACCGTGAACCGGACCGATTCAGGGATTATCTGGTGAGTCATGAGGGAAAGAAGAAACTGGAAATCAGAACTAACCTTGAGACCACAACGGCCCAGAAGGTTGAGATGTTTGCCGCTCTGATAGGGGAGAACACAAAAGGTGATCTGGATGAGCTGATGACATGCAATTTCTCAACTACGGGTATGGTGGAGCGGATGACGTCGCAAATCACGCTGATGGACGCAGTCAAACCCTATTTTGAGTATGTTGAGCATCTGAGCGGGTGCGGTATTCCCAGCGTTACCCTGGAGGGTACTCCCGATGACTGGAAACTGCTGCGTGAAAAGACTCGCGAGTTGGGCAATTATGGGGTAAAGGAGTGGACCGACAGGCTGGACCCGATACTGAAAGAGTTCGTGGCGGCATCGGAGGGCAAACCCAATGTTGAGTTCTGGTGGAATATGGCGATCAATGGTCGGCCCAAGGATTTTCATCTCAAGAGTGAAGGTTGTCTCCCTCTGTATGATGCTACACAGTTTGACGGCTGGTTCCTGGAGTTCATTCCGTTTGATTTAACTTGGAAACGTAATTCTGACAATATCTATGAAGAACTTAGTCTGGAGCCCTTAGTGTATGATACATATCGCGTACGCCCCAAGAAGATAGAGTACGGCCATAAATTACCCCCGATTATGACAAGTGTGCCTATAACTCAGCACATTGAAGACGGTTACGGCAATATCATCCAGACCAATTATCTGGAGGTTCGGGCCGGCATCGTGGGTCTGACGCAGGATGTGGAGACTATGACCCTTCGCCCGGAGATTGGCTGGCTGGTTAAATATCAATATAGCGGAATACCGATACCTCTGCGTGACACGACATCTGTCAATACAATCAGGGCCGATAAGCCCGATGAGACAAAAGTGGAAATAATAGCAGACAGACTAAAATGATACAATTGGGGCCTGACCCCATTGGTATCATTTTATTATCTTTGCAGATGTTTTAGAATACTTTGAAATGAGTAAGAGTTACGAGGAGATTAATGAGAAGATCCGGAAGGGTAAGGCGGTGGTGCTGACGGCCGAGGAGGTGTCGGAGATGGCCAAGACGATGTCGCCCAAGGAGATTCTTGATAAGGTTGATGTGGTTACTACCGCTACGTTCGGCGCTATGTGTTCAAGCGGCGCTATCCTGAACTTTGGTCACGCTAATCCGCCCATCCGCATGGAGAGGATTGAACTGAACGGCGTGCCGGTTAGCGGCGGTCTGGCTGCTGTGGATACGTATGTGGGTGCTACCGATTGTAATCCGCAGAATCCGGGATATGGCGGCGCACACATAATCCAGGACCTGATTGACGGCAAGAACGTGACGCTTGAGGCGTGGGGTAAGGGTACCGACTGCTATCCGCGCAAGCACATCAAGACTGAGATAAGCCTCAAGACCATTAACGAGGCCATCCTGATGAATCCGCGTAACGCATATCAGAACTACAATGTGGCTGTGAACTCCACAGACCGCACATTATATACCTACATGGGCACGCTGCTGCCCCGTATGAAGAATGCGTCCTACAGTTCGGCCGGTGAACTTTCGCCGCTGCTGAACGATCCTGAATGCCGTACCATCGGCCTTGGAACCCGCATATTCCTTTGTGGCACACAGGGTTACGTGGTTTGGAACGGCACTCAGTTCAACTGCTCAAAGCCTCTTAACGAGTATGGTGTGCCGATGGGCAATGCGCGTACTCTGGCCGTGATGGGTGAGATGAGGGAGATGTCAAGCGAGTTCCTGCGCGGCGCTTATTTTGAGAAATACGGCGTGACGATGTACGTTGGCATAGGTGTTCCCATTCCGCTTCTGGATGAGGACCTGGCGCACCGCGTAAGTATACGTAACTGTCAGATAGATACCTTTATAGAGGATTACGGCGGCCGTGGTGAGCTGATAGGCAAGGTCAACTATGAGCAGTTGCGCTCGGGTGAGATTGAGTTTATGGGCAAGAAGATCCATACGGCTCCGCTTTCAAGCCTGAGCAAGGCACGTAAGATTGCCGCCATCCTGAAGGATTGGATAGAGAAGGGACAGTTTGAACTGACCGCTCCGGTTAGGCCCATGCCTACGGGAAGGTCACTTCAGGGACTTAAGGATTTGAACTTGTAAATCAGCTGATTATGACAAAGAAAGTAGTTATATCATTCCCCGATGGCGAGGCCAGCCGCCCGCTTATCTATGAGCTGATTAAGAAGTATGACATAATGGTCAGCATCATCAAGGCCGATATCGACGGCGGCCGCAGCGGAAAGCTGGTGCTGGAGTTGGATTCGGACTCTGACCATATTGCACAGGCTATTGGTTTCATGCAGAAGAGCGGGGTGGATGTCAGCCCGCTTGAGAAGAAGATCAGTTACGATGACAGCAGGTGCGTTAGTTGCGGCGCATGTACATCGGCCTGTCCCTCTGGTGCCTTTTCAATAGGTGCTCCCGACTGGAAACTACGCTTCCAGCCCGACAAGTGTGTTGTGTGCAAGATGTGCATAACTGCTTGTCCTTTAAAGCTTTTCAAGATAGAGTTTGCCGATTAGCCTTTGTGCTATGGAGTACAGGGAACGCAGTTACCGTAGCCGTTTCTCAAGTGATGAGAGACGCTGGTTCTGTGTAAAGTTCCTTGAGTCAGATTTATGGATAGGGGTCGACAGCGGCTCCTATCGTGCGTCTATGGAGGCCGATACATACGCCATGCTGGTGGATCTGCGCCGGCAGATGGATGCTTATCTGCTGATGGATCCGCAGTACAAGGTCGCCCTGACGCCTTACGATGCAGGATTGGAGGCTCCCAACATACTGAAAGAGATGTCCAGGGTCAGTCACAAGACCGGAATTGGGCCCATGAGCGCGGTTGCCGGAGCAGTTGCAAAAAAGGTTGCGGAGTTTTTGGGAACCAATGAGGTGATTGTGGAGAATGGGGGAGACATATACGCCCAGGCGGCCTCTGACATGGACATATCGGTCTTTGCGGGGCAGTCTCCGCTGTCTGAGGAAATAGGCCTGCACATACCTGCAGCAGAGTTTCCGCTGGGTATCTGCACATCGAGCGGTACGGTTGGACCGTCATTGAGCCTGGGGCGTGCCGATGCAGTGATGATTGTGTGCAAGGACGTGCTTCTGGCCGACAGTTACGCCACTGCAATGGCCAATCGGATAAAGACGGTGAATGATTTGCAGAGCGTGATTGACCGGATATCGGACATACCTGAAATACTTGGCGCTATAGCCGTCAAGGATGACCGAATGGCCATTACGGGCCGTTTTGAACTTAGATTATTCAAATGATATTATGAGAAGGATTATTCTGTTTGTGCTTGCTTTGATGACTGTGGCTCCTGTCATAAGCCATGATGAGGTACGCATAAGAAGCTGCCGTCCGGGACTGGAGAATGCCAGGCATACCGCGTTCCGTGCATCGGCCCCAAAGAGGACGAACAGGGTTGCAGCCAATCCTTATACGGGTGACCGCCGTCAGTTGGTGGTGATGGCTGCGTTTGCTGACAAGGGGTTTACGGGGGATAGCCTCCAGACTCTGACTCAGTGGAATAAGATATTCAATACCAAGAACTTAAGCGAGGATCCGTTCTGCGGCTCGGTGTATGATTATTTCTTTGACCAGAGTTACGGACAGTTTCGGATTACGTTTGATTTGCATTATGCGACTGTGGACAGTATGATAAAATACCACAGCACTATGATTGATGACGAGAACAGCCGATTCCTGGTTCAGGACGTTGTACAATTGCTTGATAATAAGGTTGATGACTGGTCTCCGTACGATTGGGACGGCGACGGTTATGTGGACCAGCTGCTCATAATTTATGCCGGCAAGGGTCGGCAGGATGGGGGCAATGACAGTACCATCTGGGCGCATCAGTGGTGGATGAGTGAGCATGAAGATTCAGAGCCTGTGAAAGTGCAAAGCGCTGGTAAAGAGTATTTTATAGATACATACTGCTGTACTCAGGAACTGACGGGAGAAGGCAGTTACGGCTCATTCGGCACTCTTTGTCACGAATACAGTCACTGTTTCGGTCTGCCTGACTTCTATTACGGATCTGCCAATATTGTGGGCAGTTGGGATCTGATGGACAACGGCAACTATAACGGAGACGGTTTCTGTCCCTGCGGTTACTCTGCATTTGAGCGTGCTTTTTTGGGCTGGCTGACACCTGAGGAACTGTCCGGGAAGGTGCTTGTAGAGGGTTTGCCGCCTCTTTCATCCGAGCCTAAGGCTTACATAGTTCGCAACGATGGGCATCCCGATGAATACTACGTTATAGAAAACCGCCAGAATACAGGTTGGGATGAGAAACTGCCGGGCAGCGGAATCCTGATTTTTCATGTGGATTATGACGATTACATTTTCCGTCAGGCAATGCCTAATGAGAGAGTGAAGCGTTATACTATATTTCCGGCCAACAATAAGACGTATGCCAGCAAGGAGAACGTGAAAGGCTGGGCATATCCCTACAACGGAAACAACAGTCTTACCAACACGTCGGAGCCTGCCGCTGAACTCAATAACATAAACAGAGACAGCACGTTATACATGAACAAGCCTATCACGGAGATGGCTGTGGCCGATAGCATGGCGCAGTTCAAGTTCTGTTATCCGATAGCGGACGGCATAGTATCGGTCAAAAAGGAATCGGCCCAGGATCACGGATGGTTTACCATAGATGGCCGCCAGTTGCTGGCAGAACCCACGGGCAAGGGCTTGTATATCCGCGATGGCAAACTGTTGCTGATAAAATAATATCATTATCTTTGCTAACCGGTAGTAATCAATTCAACCAAATATAATTATGAGAAAAGTTTTAATGGTCCTTGGCGCGGTGGCGCTTGGTTTTGTTTCAGCGTTTGCGGCTGATAATAAAGGTATTGCATTTGATGAGTTATCGGCCGACAGGTTCACACTCATAGAGAACGGCAATCCTGTGACTATTCTGGCCGATGAGGCCGATAAGAGCGGCGTTCAGATTGCACTGAAGGCTTTGCAGAAGGATTTTATGGCCGTATCGGGCAAGTTGGCTCCGGTTGTGTATGAGCCGGGGGTGGGCAAGCCGGTTATTGTGGGTACAATGGACAGTAAGTACATTGCACAGATAATCAAGGCCAAGAAGATTGATAAGAAGGAACTTCAGGGCAAGCGCGAGAAGTATATCATGACCGTGGTTTCCAACCCCATAAAGGGCATTGACGAGGCTCTGGTGATTGCCGGCAGCGATATGCGCGGTACCATTTACGGTATCTACGAGCTCTCCGAGCAGATAGGCGTATCGCCTTGGTACTATTGGGCCGATGTTCCCGTTGAGCACAAGGATAACGTATCCCTGGCCAAGGGAACTTATACAGCAGGTGAGCCTGCAGTGACCTACCGCGGCATTTTCCTGAATGATGAGGCTCCCTGCCTTACCACATGGGTCAAGAATACATTCGGCACAGAGCGCGGCGGACATGATTTCTACGCATGCTGCTTTGAACTGATCCTGCGTCTGCGCGGTAACTTTATGTGGCCCGCCATGTGGGACTGGGCATTCTATGCTGATGATCCCGAGAACTCAAAGACAGCCAATGAGATGGGCGTAATCATGGGTACAAGCCACCATGAGCCGATGGCCCGCAACCATCAGGAATGGGCCCGCAACCCCAAGGCTTACGGCGGCCAGTGGGACTACACAGCCAATAAGCAGGAGTTGCAGAGGTTCTTCCGCGAGGGTGTGGAGCGCGCCAAGGATACCGAGGACCTTATTACTATAGGTATGCGCGGTGACGGTGATGCTGAGTTGAGAGGTTCTGATGAGGACAACATGAAGATGCTGGAGGGCCTCTTTGCCGACCAGCGCCAGATAATCAAGGAGGTTACCGGCAAGCCCGCCGAGAAGCGTCCGCAGGTATGGGCACTCTACAAGGAGGTTCAGACCTATTACAACAAGGGCCTGCGCGTGCCTGATGATGTGATTATCCTTTTGTCCGATGACAACTGGGGCGATATACGCCGTCTGCCAAATGCCGAGGAACGTAAGCGCAAGGGCGGCTGGGGAATGTACTACCACGTGGACTATGTAGGTGCTCCGCGTAACTCCAAGTGGCTCAATATCACTCCGATACAGCACCTTTGGGAGCAGATGCAACTGACCTATGACTACGGTGTAGACAAGATCTGGGTGCTCAATGTAGGTGACCTCAAGCCTATGGAATATCCCATCACTCTGTTCCTGGATATGGCATGGAACCCCACATCATTCACCGTTGACAACCTGCTGGAGCACACATATGACTTCTGCCTTGAGTTCTTTGGTGAGGAGGAGGCTCAGGAGGCTGCCCGCATTCTGAACCTTTGCTGCAAGTACAACGGCCGCATAAGTGCCGAGATGCTCGATGCACGTCAGTACTACACACTTGAGACCGGTGAGTTTGAGCAGGTTTGCGACGATTACGCACGTCTGGAGGCTGAGGCACTGCGTCAGTATCTGCGTCTGAAGCCCGAGTATCGCGATGCATATCAGCAGATTATCCTGTTCCCCGTACAGGCCATGGGCAACATCTACGACATGTATTACAGCCAGGCCATGAACCAGAAACTGGTGCGCAACAACGATCCCGCAGCCAATTACTGGGCCGAGCGTTGCGAGCGTGACTTTAAGCGTGACGCCGAACTCTGCGCATACTACAACAAGGAGATGGCCGGCGGCAAGTGGGACGGCATGATGATCCAGAAGCACATCGGCTACACATCATGGAACGATAATTTCCGTGCCGATACACAGCCGCGCGTAAGCCGCGTTGAGAAAGGCGAGAAGGAGGGTGGATACGTTTTCACTGAGAAGAACGGTGTTGTAGCAATGGAGGCCGAGCACTTCTATGCTCAGACCGGCGTTAACTCAGGATCGGCCAAGTGGACTACCATTCCTTACATGGGCCGTACACTTTCCGGTGTGGCTCTGATGCCTTACAGCCAGCCTACTGACGGCGCCACAATGACCTACAAGTTCAATCTGAATGAGGATGTGGAGAACTTATCGGCCGTAGTTGCTGTGAACGCAACACTGACATTCTACCGTCTTGAGGGACACCGCTACATGGTAAGCCTGGATGGCGGGGATGAGGTTGAGGTTGTGTTCAACGAGCGCCTGAATGAGGATCAGCGTAACATATACTCAGTATATTATCCCACAGTTGCAACCCGTGTAAAGGATGACCGCGTTCAACTGGGCAAGGCTGCCAAGGGTGAGCATACAATCACATTCCGACCCATTGAGCCGGGTACGGTGTTTGAGAAGGTGGTGATTGATGCAGGAGGATATATCAAGAGTTACCTGTTCATGCCGGAATCTCCATATGTGAGAGAGCAGTAAAAAAGAAAAGGCGGGGTTTCCCGCCTTTCTTTTTTGTGTTAGAATGTCAGGTTTACTGACGCTCCGAACGAAGAGTTGTTCTGCCTGTCTATAAATACCGTGGGTTCAAATTCAAATTGCAGCATCTTGGCTGCTTTCTTGAACGGAAGGTCTTTGTTGTATTCATCGGCAATCCTTTCAAGTTCGCGTTTTGCCTTGCCTTTCTGGAGTCGGCCCCACGTGTAGAAAGTAATTGTGGGTAAGGCCAATGCGCCCGAAAGTATGTAGAGCTTCTTGGAAAGCCCCGGATCATCTGAACTGTAGTGGGTTACGGCAATCAGCGTCAGGATTGCGGTGGGTATTCCGCACATTACGCCTATGCTCTCCTTGTTGTCTCCCTTGATGAATTTGCGGTTGGCAATCTCATATCTCTGGAACTGAACGGAGTCCAGGAGTTGCTTGAGATCATCTTCACGGATGGCGTTGCCTGCGCCTCGGCCCTCAACGAATGTGAGGCTGCCGCTGAATCTTTCAAGTTCTGTGCTGTCATTGAGTGTGGCAAAACCGCCCCAGCCGCCAAAGCCGCCGCCGCGCTGACCGCCACCGCCGCCGCGTTGAACGCCACCGCCCTGGAAGCCTCCGCCTCCGCCACGCATTCCGCCGCCACCAAAGCCGCCACCGCCACCAGGCTGTGCTACAGCAGTGATTGAGAGCATTGCAACTATCAGTAAAGAGAGGAATTTCTTAATGCGCATAGCGTTAGTGAATCAAAGGATCAATTCTTTGACCTTTGAAAACGCAAAAGGTTTAATCATTTCCAGTTCTTGTCAAGGAATGCTATGCGGTCGGCAAAGAATTTCTTGAGGACCGATATCTCCTCATCGTAACTGGATACGCGGTATGCAGCGAACATTCCAACGGCATCACCGCCTCCAAATCCGCCTCCAAAGCCTCCCATGCCACCGCCGAATCCACCCATTCCGGGGCCGAATCCACCACCAAAGCCTCCATTGCGACCTCCCTGGTTCTGATTCCTTGATGCGGGAACAAGCAGGTTGGAGTACTGTGCAAACTGGCGGTCCTTGGCCTCGGCCAGTTGGGCTGCATGATTATCAATGTATTTGTTGATATTGTCGATGCTCAGGACACCCTTACGGAGTTCTTTCCAGCGAGCCTTGACCTTTGCCACGAATGCGGGATCCTCCATGAGGCGTTTGAACATGGCAGGGGTGGGGTTGGTCTCGCCTCCGTTGTATACCCAGGCTTCGATGTTGTTTCCGTTGGCGAAATTGCAGTTTCCGTATGCCAGGTTGTAGTCCCAGACTGTTCCTGCATGCAGTTTGCCGCCGGTGCCGTCCTCATTCTGCTTTGTCTTATAGAAATAGGTGCTGCGCTTTAGTCCGTCAGCATTCAGGCTGAGTTCGGTATGGATTATGTAGTCCACGAATGACTCTACATCGATATATTTGGCGTAACCCTCCTTGGGATCGGCAAATTTGTCGCTCTGAATTACCTTCTCGGTGGTTTTTATGTAGTTGCTGATGTATTCTTCCTGCTCGGGGGCAAGTTTATCGGACTTGGGATAGAAGTAACTCCAGGTTACTGTGGCACGGCCTCCAAAGCCTCCCATACCGCCTCCGAATCCTCCCATGCCGCCACCGAATCCGCCCATAGAGCCGTTGGTGATGATGCCGGGAACATCGGACTGGAATGATTTTTCACCCTCATCTGGCGGGTCTATGCGTACTATGTAACCGCCTGTGAGTTCCAGACCGCTGGTATCGGTCTTCTTGAGTTTGGCTATGCTCAGTCGGTTGTCGGCCCGTTTTATTTTCTCGCAGAGTATGTAGACGCCTATGTAATGGCCGTTCATGACCACCTCGCAATAGCGGTTGCGCGGTGCCCAATGGCCCATCTCGTTCCAGAGATCGAATGCAAAGGGGTCACGCATCATGGATATGTCGTTGAAGGGGGCCAGCAGCACCCAGTCGTTATCGGCCGGCATGCCCAGGAGTTCAACGTTGTTGGCCTTGCCCTCAGGGGTGACTGTCTCAAGCGTAAAACGCTTCTGGTCAAAGAATAACGATGAGTTTCCGCGAAGTTTTATCTTGATGTTGCCGTCGTATCCGTTGGCCTTGTCTGTTACCTTGTTACGTTTGGAGCCGTTGTCAATGATTTTCATTGTGCCACCGGACTTTTCACGGTTGGTCAGGGTGGGGCTCTCTGTCTGAATTATTACTATTGGAAGGTTGGACGACGTGAACTCTACATTATCTTTTAAAGTCGATGTGTTGTAACTGGCGTTCATTCCGAAACCACCGCCAAAACCGCCGCCTCCGCCGCCGGGAAAACCGGGCATCTGGCCGTTCTGCTCCTGAGGATCAAACGGGAACCGGCCGCCAAATCCACCTGGAAAACCACCACCGGGAAATCCTCCGCCGAATCCACCGCCTCCGGGGAACTGTGCGAAACAAGTGATTGTAATTAATAAAGCCGAAATTGTTGAGATTGTTTTTCTCATTGTATTGTCAATTTTAATTACAATATTGTCAAAACGCTGGAAAGTTAAATCAGCGAGCCGCAGTACCATTGGGGACGGTTCCGTTTGGTACCGTTTTGGGCGAAACGGTGCCAAACGGAACCGTCCCCAATGGTACTATTTCTCGAAGAGCTTGAGGTCGATGCAGTTGCCCATCTGGACGTAACCGTCGGCGTTGGGGTGCAGGTAGTCATTCTCAAAGAGGTACTTGGGATTGAGCTGTGCGGGATCGTCAGGGTTACCCATTGCGGCATCAAAATCGATGACACCGTCAAAGTAACCGCTTGAACGGATCCACTGGTTGAGCTGCTGACGGCCGGCCTCGTGGTTCTCGCTGTAGTAGTTGTTACCCTTGAACTGCATTACGGGAGCACCGTAAACCTTGATTCCGCGCTCGTGAGCCTCGGCAATTATCTGCTTGTAAACCTCCTGAATCTGGTTGGCCTTTGAGATTGCATCGCCGCGTCCGCCAAGGTCATTCACTCCCTCAAACAGGATGATGTACTTGACGCCCTCCTGCTGGAAGAGGTCACGCGGGTAACGGCTCTTTCCGGTCGGTCCAAGGCCGCCCTGGAGTATGCAGTTGCCACCCAGACCCATATTGAGGACCGATACACGGCGGGTTTTCTTGTTGGCAAGCAGACGGCGTGACAGGTTATCGGTCCAGCGGTTCTGCTCGTTGGTGGTAGATCCGCGTCCGTCGGTGATGGAGTTACCCAGAACTACGATTGCGCGGGCTTTCTTCTCGGCCTTGATCTCAATGGCATTGATGATGTACCAGTGAGCGGTCTTGACTGCATTACTGAAGTCAGAACCCTGACCTTCAATGAGATATGAATCGGTACGTGAACCGGGGTGACCGGTAACGCTGGTTGATGAAGCCTCGCCCAGATGCATCGTGATGGCTACATTCTGACGCTCCTTCATGGGGAACTTGACGGGATCTGATGTTACAAGTTCACCCGGCTTGATTGTTACGGACTTGCTGCCGTTGAATGTGAGGCTGATTTCTGTACCTGCTACTATTTCGCTGCTTGCGCCGGCAGTGGCTGCATGGGCAATCTCGGCTGCGTTAATGGTTACAGGACCCTGGCTGAATTCATTTGAGAACTTTACTCTGACTTCCTTGCCGCTGATGGATGTCTGGACTATCTGACGGATTGAATTGTTCTGAAGTCCCGGGGCAGGAGGGCAGTTGTGGGGTTCTACAACCTGCTCGGCTGTTGCCCATGTTGCCACCCAATGCTTGCCTGCACTGGCAGGTGTGAGAACGAATGCCGTCATTACGGCGGTCAGAATTAAGGATTTAAGTTTCATAATTGGTTATTTTAGTTGTTTTATTGGACTTCTTACGGTTGTAAAGATACTAATTAAACCGTACGCTTGGTATGGAGAGGGTGAGTTTATCATATTCATTAAGATTTGTTCCATCGGCCCTTCTGCATTTGGAACATAACTTAATTAATGATATCTTTGGAACAATTACTAAACTACAGTCTTTCATACATAGATGCGTAAACCAATAATTGCTCTTCTTGCAGGATTGTTCCTTTGGCTTCCTGTTAATGCACAACGTACGTACCGATACCAGATGGGACAGTTGTCAAACAACCGCTTCCAGGCTATCTGTGAGGATGAATCGGGATTTATATGGATTGGTACGGAGAATGGTCTGAACCGATATGACGGTTACAATTTCTACAAGTTCTTTCATGACAACAATGATTCGTTGTCACTTATGAGTAACTACATCCGCAGTCTGTACCCTGATGAGGACGGAACTCTGTGGATTGGAACAAACCTTGGTTTCCAGTATCTGAAAGCCAGTGAAAAGAGTTTCCATACGGTTCCTTTCCCGGGCGACCGGTTCCCGTACATACAGCAGATAACCAAGTTGAGTGACGGCAGGCTGTGGATTGCAGCCCCCGGAGACGGCATGTACTGGGTGGATCCGCAGAATCCCGTGCAGATGAACGGTATTGTAAGCCTGAACAACTACGCGCCGGCACAGGGTATATTCAGGGGTTTTGTTGAGGACAAGGAAGGTACCATCTGGATTGGAACCGCTACAGGTATGTTGCTGTATGATCCTCATAATGACAAGATTACGGAATTCAGTACCGATATCATTCAGGGTGATATCACCGGAGTCAACATGAATGAGGACGGTGACATTTTCATAAGCACCCACGAACATCTTTACATGTGGAGCACTTCCAGAAGACGTCTGAAACGTATAACCCCCGAGGAGGGCATCTGGGAGATAACCCATTCTTTCATTGACCGTGAGGGTCTTAAGGTATCGCTGCGAGGCAAGGGTCTTCTGTATCTGAACAATGAAGGAAAACTGGAGCAGTATGATATCAAACCGTCGGACCGCAGCCTTGAAAAACTGGATGTGAGCGCCATGTACCTGGACCGTGCGGGTAACAGATGGATAGGCTGTTTCCTGTCGGACCTGATTCTTGTGACTAAGGACCGCAATGAGTTTGACTTTTGGAAATTCTCTGATTACCGGGAGGATATTTCCGGTACCGTGACTGCGATGGTTGTTGATTCCGATAACCGTCTGTGGATAGGCTATAACAATAACAGCGTCACCTGTATGTCAGGTACGGGTCAGGTTTTGAGGATGGGATGGAACTCGCCATACATCAGTTGCCTGTTCCGTGACAGCCGTAACAGAATCTGGGCAGGCTGTCCCAACGTAGGTCTGGGTGTACTGAATACACGTACCGGTGATGTGGACATGTTGATTTCCAATCCGTACTCAAACGTTTCATCCATTGCCGAGGACAACAAGGGACGTATCTACTTTTCTGAACTGGGTACCGGTTTCAGCCGTCTGAACCCGGCAGACATGACGACCCAGGTGTACGGTGATTTTGCCAAGAGCAGCCGTAAGGGTCGCTCATTGAACAATGACTGGATTCATATCATGTTGGTTGACAGTTGGAACCGTCTGTGGATTGGTCATGACAACGGCGCCGACTGCTTTGACATAGACCGCAGCGAGTTCATTGACAACGACAAAATATCTGAGGCCATGGGTACATCGGGCTGTACCTGCATCCTTGAGGAGAGGGAGGGCATTATCTGGTTCGGTACCACCAAGGGCGTGATCGTGTACAATATGACCAACGGTGTGGCAACCACCCTGAATACGGCCCGAGGCCTGTCCAGCAACGATGTCCGCAGCATGGTCAAGGACAGCGACGGCTACATTTGGGTTTCCACCCCGGGCGGCGTAAACCGCATTAACCCTGATGATTATGAGATCAGCCGATTCTATACTGAGGAGAAGGCGTTTAATGGCGTATCGGCCTTCTCGACTGTCGATGACAGGGCATATTTTGCAAGCAACTCAGGCATAACCGCATTCTTCCCCTACAGGATTTTCACTGAATCTTCTGTTAATAAGGTGGTTCTGACGGGTTTCTACCTGAACGGCGAACTGATTACATCGGGCGTTCTGTCGGGCGGCAAGCCGGTATCTGATAAGCCGCTGACGGTATCGGACCAGTTCAGACTGGCTTACCGTGACAACTCTTTCACGCTGGAATTCAGTTCGTTGAACTACGGTGACGAGCAGAGCCTGATATACGAATACTCCATGACTCCCGGCGGAGGCGAGTGGGTTAGCAACCCGGCCGGCCAGAACCGTTTCAGTTTCTCGCAGTTGAGTTATGGCCGATACACACTCTCTGTTAGGGCAAGACTTAACGATATCGTCTCAGTACCAAGGACTTACGTGATCAAGATTGAGGCTCCATGGTACGCCTCATCGGTGGCGATGATTGTTTATCTGCTGCTGATGCTGGCCTTCCTGCTGTTTATCTTCAGGTCACGCCGCAGAACCCGTCAGAGGGAGATGGATGAGGCTAAGTTCCAGTCATTCATCAATGTAGCGCATGAGATCTGCGCTCCTATGACGATGGTGATTTCGCCGCTTGAGGATATGATGCAGAACAGTGCCATCCCTGCCGATGTGCAGTCCAACCTGCGTCAGATGCACAAGAGTTCCACCAGAATCCTGTCGCTGATTAACCAGCTGCTGGATATGCGTAAGTTCGATGAGGGTCAGATGCAGTTGCATTTTGCCGAGACTGACCTTATCAACTTCCTGATGGGTCCGTTTGAACTCTACACCCAGGCGGCCGAGAAGCGCAACATTGACTTTACTTTCAATCACTCTATGGCTGAGCAGACGGTCTGGATTGACCGCGACAGCATTGACAAGGTGATGATGAACCTGCTTTCAAACGCTTTTAAGTACACCAATGATGGCGGAAAGATTGAGATGAGCGTTGAGGTAGGGACCGATGACCACGAGAAGGGACCGCTTCACAACTTTGTCGAGGTCTCTATCAAGGACACGGGTATCGGCCTGGACAAGGATGACATTGAGCGTATTTTCCAGCGTTTCTACCGCGCCGACAATAAGATGACGTCTGTTACCATGGGTATGGGTATCGGCTTGAATTACAGCCAGATGCTTGTACGCATGCACCACGGAACCATTAAGGCCGATAACCGCAAGGACGGTCAGAGCGGCAGCGTGTTCTCGTTCCGTCTGCCTCTGGGTAACGGTCATCTGGCTCCTGAGGATATTGTGGATACCGATCAGATTGCACGTCCTCAGCTGGAACGTAACCGCGCCGGCCTGGATTATGATGAGCCTGCTGATGAGAGCCGCTTTAAGGGTAATTTCAGGGTTCTTGTGGTTGATGATGATGATTCTATGCTGGATTATCTGTCTGACAGCCTCAAGCACAGTTACAAGGTTATTACCGCACGCAACGGTAAGGAGGGTCTCAAGTATGCGGTTTCGCAGATGCCGGACCTGATCATCACCGATGTTGTGATGCCTGAAATGGATGGTATTCAGTTGGTTAAGGCTCTTAAGGGCAACTCGCTGGTTAGTCACATTCCGGTTATCATGCTGTCCGGTAAGAACAAGCTTCAGGACCGCATGCTGGGCCTGGATACCGGCGCTGACAGTTACCTGCCCAAGCCTTTCTATATGAGTGAGCTTAAGGCTCTTATGTCTAACCTTATCAGCAACCGTCTGATTGTCAAGGGTAAGTTCTCGGGACAGCAGGAGCAGGCGGAGAATGTGGCTGAGGTTCAGTTTGAATCCAGCGACGAGCAGTTCATGAAGCGCGTTATGGAGATTGTAAACGCCAACATCTCAAACAGTGACTTCAACATCACCCAGATGGTTGATGAGGTGGGAATGAGCCGCACTCAACTGCACCGCAAACTCAAGGAACTGACCGGCTTCTCAGCCGCCCGCTTCATGCAGAACATCCGCATGCAGCAGGCCATGAAACTGCTCAAGGAGAAGCGCGTAAACGTATCTCAAATAGCCTACAGCGTAGGTTTCGCCTCCCAAACCCACTTCTCCACAACCTTCAAACAGTACTACGGCGTCAGTCCCACGGAGTACATTAGACAATTGGAGGCCGACGAATCGGGCAAATAGAATTTTGGG
>JAZMZT010000156.1:0-5329 GCA_045586125.1 Bacteroidaceae bacterium
AAGACCGCTTGGCCTCCGACTTGATGCAGAGGGATATCCGCAGTTCACTATGGCTACAAACAAAGACGGCCTTGTTTCCAAGACCTTTGATCTGGATAAATCCAACACCAACTGCTGGTATCTCCAGTTGGGAGTAAAACTGATATTTGATTGAAAATGGACTTGTTAAACTATTTGCCCGGAGGAAAAAACTCCAAATTCAGGTATTATGTAAGTGCCTATGCGGCATTATGCATTCCAAGATTCATTCTTAGAGCATCGCGCCGTCATGCACTGGCTAAGGCCAGCGGCAGAAAGGACTGGGCTGAGATTGAAAACCGTTTGAACTATTACAACCGTATTGATTCAGACGCACCTTTCCGCACTGATGCTTTCAAGGAAAAGAGTGTTGCCTTGGGAGAGCAGAAGAAAGTACATCCTACGGTATATTATCTTGATTCATACCGATATGCGCGGGCTTTTGATCCTGACTACAGGTGGATCCTGATACCGGGCGATGTCGTCAAAGTACCTGAAGCTCCGGCAATAGTGAAAAGCCGTCCTCTTGACTGCGACAACACCAATTCGGTTCTGCTGAACCTGAACAAGGTGCGCCACTTTATATTCCTGCATGACCATAAGTCTTTTTCAGAGAAGAAGGATATGGTGATTTTCCGCGGTGCGATATGCCAGTATGAGGGTACATCGGCCAAGAAGGGCAGGTTTGACTTTGTAAAGAAGTACTATGGCCATCCCATGTGCGATGTAGGCGGAGTGGACCGTGACCTGACTGAATATCAGGCTCCTAAAATGACAATACGCCAGCATCTTGACTACAAGTTCATCATGTCCCTGGAGGGTAATGATGTAGCCAGCAACCTGAAATGGGTCATGTCATCCAATTCAATCGCCGTAATGCCCAAACCCACATGCGAGACCTGGTTTATGGAAGGGTCGCTTATTCCCAACTATCACTACATTGAGATCAAACCGGATTTCAGTGACCTGATAGAGAAACTGGAATACTATATAGCACACCCTGACGAGGCTGAGGAGATTATCCGTCATGCGCATGAATACGTAGAACGGTTCCTCAACCGCCGCAGGGAAAGGATCATATCATGGATGGTGCTGGACCGATACTTCAGATTCCAGAAAAACTAAATACAGAGCAAAGCAATTGAGACCGCAGCAAGTACGATACCGACAACTTGGTGCGGTCTTAGTTTTTCATTGAATGCCAGCCAGCCTACAATTGCTCCAATGGCCACGATACCGATATTGTGTACCGGGAACAGGAAGGATGAGTCAATGGTCTTCATTGAGAGCATCAGGGTGTAGGTGCAGAAATAGTTCACAAATCCCAGAACCACGCCTCCAACAACGTTCTTAAGGAGCAGAGGAGAGCGCTTGCCGTCCTCTCCCTTCTTAAAGAACGAGTATATGCACATAATCATTGCCACAAAGAATACCGATGCGGTTACAAGTGATATCTCGCTGTTGATTACCTGCTCTGAAAGGCCGGCAGCGGTATCGTTTACGGTCACGCGGTGCTGCAGGACCTTAAGGTATGCGTTACTGGCGCCGAACATAAGGAATACGGTGACAGGTGCCAGGATGTCCAGCAGAGTGTATTTGTGGCCGCCTTCGGGCTTATCGGTCCAGATGGTAAGGGTCATGGCAACCAGTACCAGGCATATGAGCAGCCATTTGGGCTTGGCGCTGCCCTCAATAAGCAGATATGAGACTATGATGGGGATTACCATCGATGCACGGCTGCATACGGTCGATATGGCTACACCTACGCGGCGTGTGGATGCCGACAGCATGACCATTCCGGCCATGAATATGAATCCCAGTATGATAACGTCAACCAGCCAATCGGCTTTCAAGGGGTTTACAACGGCTTCACCGTTCAGCGAGAAGAGTACTCCCAGCACAAAAGCGGTCAGATAATTGAAGAATATTGCCTGGTTGGCATCAATGTCCTTACGGTGAAAGATCTTGAATACGATTGAGAACATTGCGGTCAGTACGGTCGCAATGATCAGGAACAGAATACCTGTAAATGTCATATGTAGTCCTTTTTATTTGATTAGTCCACGGTTACGCAGCATTGCCTCGGTCTTGGGATCGCTGCCACGGAACTGGCGGTACAGTTTCATGAGGTCATCGCTGCCGCCTTTCTCGAGTATGTTCTGACGGTAACGCTTGCCGGTCTCCTTGTTCAAGAGGCCTTCCTCCTGGAAGCACTGGAAGGCATCGCAGTCCAGAACCTCGGCCCAGAGGTAGCTGTAGTAGCCTGCGCAGTAGTCGTTGTTGAATATGTGGTTGAAGAATGTACCGCGGTAGCGGTATTCAATCTCAGGTATCATACCCAGTTTGGCCGATATCTCATCCTCAAACTTCTGGTCATCAAAGTTGCTGTAATCCTTGAGCATGTGGTACTCCATATCCAGCAGGGCGGCTCCTACAAGTTCTACGGTCTCGAATCCGGTATTGAAATGGCCGGCGTTCTGCATCTTCTCAATCAGATTGTCGGGGATAGCCTGGCCGGTCTTGTAGTGGAAGGCGTACTGCTTTAATATTGAGGGATCTATGGCCCAGTGCTCCATTATCTGTGAGCACATCTCTACAAAGTCATTCGGGGTTGCAGTACCGCTTACGGTAGGATAGTGGCACTGTGTGAGCATTCCGTGCAGGGCGTGACCGAACTCATGGAATACGGTGCGTGCATCATCGATGGAGAGCAGGCAGGGAAGGGTATCGGTAGGTACAGAGAAGTTGCAGACGTTCACGATTGTGGGACGCTGGCTCTGTCCTGCATAGTTGTACTCTTCGGTAAAATTGGTCATCCAGGCTCCCTGACGCTTGGTGGGGCGTACAAAGCAGTCGGTGTAGAAGTAGGCCAGGTGGCTGCCGTCGGCATCCAGGCACTCCCATGTTTCGACCGATGGATGATATACTGTAAGATTGTCAACCTTCCTGAACTTGATGCCGAACAGGGTCTCGGCTACCATGAATGAGCCTTTGCGTACGTTGTCAAGACTGAAGTAGGGCATCAGTTGTGACTCGTCCAGGTCATATTTCTGCTTACGCAGTTTCTCGGCGTAATACCACCAGTCCCAAGCCTCGAGTTTGAAATTACCGCCCTCGGCATCGATGATTTTCTGCATCTCGTCACGCTCACGCTTGGCCTGGGGCAGGGCGTATTTCCATATCTCCATAAGCAGGTCATAGGCAGCCTGCGGGGTCTTGGCCATGCGGTCCTCAAGCTGATAATCGGCAAACGTCTCATAACCAAGCAGATTGGCCAGTTCCAGACGTAAGGTGAGTATCTCCTTTACGATGGCCTTGTTGTCAAACTCGTTATTGTTGTTGCCGCGGCTGTAGTATGCCTTGTACATCTGCTCGCGCAGGCTGCGGTCTTTACATGTCTGCAGGAACGGTATCCAGCAGGGTTTCTGTACGTTGAATGCCCAACCCTGCAGGCCTTTATCCTTAGCGCGAGTGGCGGCAGCCTCCAACTGGTCCTGACTGAGCCCCTCAAGACGCTTGATATCTGTTACGTTGAGTAGGTAGGCATTGCTCTCGTCGAGATTGTTCTTGGCAAACTTGATGCGTAGTTCACCCAGACGGTTCTGAATCTCTACGAAACGGGCCTTAGCCTTGTCATCGAGCAGGGCACCTCCCTTTACAAAACGGCGGTAGTATTTCTCCAATACCTTGATCTGTTCTGTGGTGAGGCCACCATTATCTTTATTGTCATATAACTGCTTGATTCTTTTAAAGATAACCTCATTCATGTAAAGATAGGAGTCAGCCTCGGTCTGCATGGGAATGACCTTCTCCTCGGTCTCTTTCATCAGGTCATCGGCATCGGTCTCCATCAGATTGAAGAATACGGCGCTTACCTTGTTGAGCAACCGGCCGCTTGACTCCAGGGCCTCTATGGTGTTCTGGAAGGTGGGGGTATCCGGACAGGCTGCCACAGCGTCGATATCGGCCTTGAACTGGCGGAAACCCTCCTCAAAGGCGGGCAGATAATCACTTGACTGTATCTTGTCGAACTCTACTGCGCCATACGGCATCTTACTATCCTCAAAGAACGGATTTGTTCTGTTTTCACTGCACGACATAAATGTAACCGCTGCTGCGGCAATTGTAAATATTGTTTTGTTCATATTAGTACCTTTTGATTACAAAAGTAACATCTTTGCGCGATTTGCACTACCTTTGCAGTCTCAAATGTATTGTTATTTGTTATTGAAATGAAAGTATTTAAGTTTTTTGCTGCAGCAGTTGCAGTAATGGCAATGGTTGCCTGCACAGGTAACAAAAAAGAGACAGCTATGACAAACCGTGAACCCGCAAACATTATGGTAGTGGTTGACCTCCAGAAGGATTTCATTGACGGAAATCTTCCTGCAACCGACGGTACCCGCGTTGTTGAGCCCATCAAGTCCAAGCTCACCGCATTTGACAGAGTCTATTTCACACTTGACTGGCACCCATGGAACCACTGCTCATTCAAGGCCAACGGCGGTATCTGGCCGCAGCACTGCGTACGCTATACCGTTGGCGCAGCACTTCCTGACGGCATTCTGGACAACCTGAACATTGACAATGTACGTTTCCTTCCCAAGGGCCAGGCTCAGGACAAGGAGGAGTACGGTCAGTTTGAGAACACCAAGGCCGATGATCAGGACCTTTTTGTAAAGGGTGACAAGGTTGTAGTATGCGGTATCGCTGCCGAGTACTGCGTTCTGGAGACCCTCAAGAACCTGGTTCGTCTGAGCAAGGAGGTAGGTTTTGAACTCTCAGTTTATCTGGAGGGCGTAGCATCAATCGAGAGCAACGAACCCCTGGTTACCTACATGAACGAGAATAACATAAAGATTTATAAATAAAGATTTTATGGAGAGCACTATTGTAAGAAGTGTGCTGGAGAATGACCTCTACAAATTCTCCATGTCATACTATTACCAGCGTACCACCCCCGAGGGTATAGGCACATTCAGTTTCAATGACCGCAACGGCATGAAGTTCACGCCGGAGTTTGTGGACCTGCTGCGCAAGGAGTTCAAGAAACTGGAGACACTGGCCCTGACCGATGAGGAGTTCAAATGGTGCCTCTCCAATATCTATTTCATACCTCAGTGCTATTTTGAGTGGCTCAAAGGCTTCAGGTTCAATGCCGATATAATCGACATATCGCTTGATGAGGAGGGCCACCTGCACATTGAGGCAAAAGACCTTATCTACAAGGTTACACTGTATGAAATCCCCATTCTGAGTACGGTATCGGAGGTATATTACAAGATATATGAGAAAACCGAGCCGGACTGGG
>JAZMZT010000157.1:0-15696 GCA_045586125.1 Bacteroidaceae bacterium
TCAACTCCTTGGCTCACAGAACGACATGGCTACGATCCGACTTGATGAACATCGGTGATATGGTGGCGGGGATGCTGTCTCACGTGCCACAGGATTCGTTCTTAACCATCATTCTCTTTGTGATTGTGGGTGCGCTGGTAACGATGATCGTGCAGGCATCGGCTGCTACTATGGCCATAACACTGATGCTTTTTGGTATGAACATCCCTGGATTCGGATTCGAGCAAGCCGCCGCACTGGCCATGGGACAAAACATCGGTACTACCATCACGGCATTTATGGCCTCGCTTACGGCCAACACACAGGCACGTCGTGCCGCACTGGCCCACATGTTCTTTAACGTATTTGGTGTAGTGGTGTTCCTCATCGTGTTCTATCCCGCTTGTGATGCAGTCAGTTGGGTGGTGGAGAACTGTATGGGAGGAGGCAACGACCTCTTCAAACTCTCTGCCTTTCACACCGCATTCAACATCATCAACACGCTATTGCTGATAGGTTTTGTCAAACAGATAGAGATGCTTGTGTGCCGCGTGCTACCTATGAAAGCCCAGGATGAAGACTATCGCCTGCGCTTTATCAGTGGTGGTCTGCTCTCTACAGCCGAGCTCAGCATCATGGAGGCTCAGAAGGAGATTCGCAGTTTCGCTGAGCGCTGCCAGCGGATGGCAGGTTTTGTGCCCACGCTGTTGCAGACTCAGGATGAAACAGAGTTCAATAAAGTATTTGCCCGTATTGAGAAATATGAGAACATCACCGACTCGATGGAGATGGAGATTGCGGGCTATCTGAACAAGGTAAGTCA
Source organism: Bacteroidaceae bacterium (assembly GCA_045586125.1). GTDB lineage: Bacteria > Bacteroidota > Bacteroidia > Bacteroidales > Bacteroidaceae > Colenecus. Next base: position 803 of record JAZMZT010000157.1, read on the forward strand.
AGGACGCCTGTCGGATGCGTCAAAAGCTCAGATACAGAAGATGCTCCGCCAAATCTCGGAGTTAGAGTCTATCGGAGACTCGGTTTATAATCTGGGCCGTACTCTGAATCGCCATCGTATGAACTGTCAGGAGAGCTTTACTGCCGATCAGATGCAGCACATGAAGACGATGCTGCAACTGGTAGATTCAGCTCTGACCGAGATGCTTAATCGCATAGACCAACCATCCACAAATAATGGTATAAAAGTATCGCTTAACATCGAACATGAAATCAATAACTACCGCACACAGCTAAAGAACCAGAATCTGCATGACGTGAATGCCGGTCTTTACAATTATCAGCTCGGTGTGTTTTACAATGATTTCATCTGTGAGTGCGAGAAACTTGGTGATTACGTGATGAACGTTGTACAGGCCGGCAAGGGCTTTAACAACGACTTTGGTGACGGTCCCATCAACATACAGGCCTAAAACCTGGCCAGGGTAAACCTGATGGTGAGTCCACCGCCGGGAGTAGCAAGTGCTTCAGCCTGTCCGCCATGAGCCACTACAGCATTCTTGACTATGGCAAGTCCCAGACCCGTGCCGCCCAATTTGCGTGACCGTCCCTTATCCACGCGGTAGAAACGTTCAAACAGGTGCTCACGGTGCTGTACCTCCACGCCTTGACCATTGTCGCTCACATTAAATTCATAGAAGTGGCGTCCTTCTATTTCTATCTCGCGGCAGTCAATGACAAACTGTGTGGCCCCGTATGCATAGGTGATACTATTGTCTATCAGATTACGGAAAATGCTGTATAGCAGGCTCGGATCACCCTGTACCTCTATAATTTGCGGTAATTGGAGTTTTAGTTCTATACCTTTGTCTTGTAATTGCAAGGCTGTGTCATCTATCACATTTGTGATAACCTGCAAGACGTCAACTTGACGATACTCCTGCCTGGCATTTGTTGAGCCATCATCAATCTCGTCCAGTTTAGTAAGGACACTCATATCCAACAGAAGCTTGTTCATGCGTTCACTTTGGGCATAACAGCGTTCCAGAAAATGCTGTTTCTTAGTATTTGGCATATCTGGATTGTCAATGATGCTCTCCAGATAACCATGAATGCTGGCAGCAGGTGTCTTCAATTCATGAGCGGCATTCTGGGTAAGTTGACGCTTGATACGCACTTTATCTTCCTCAGAATGACGTAGTTTCCAGTACAACATGATGATAGTGTGGCTGATATCACCCAATTCGTCATCCGGCAGTTGGCGCTCCAGTTCGTGGTCAAGTTCCTGACCGTCCTCGGCCTTCACGGCAAATTCACGTAAGTAACCAATGTGTCGGCTGATACGGTGAGTGATATAGTAGAGAACTATACCCAGCAAGAGGGTGAGAAAGCCAGAATAATAAATATAAGTATTGTCAGCCTGCAAAAAACGGGTCAGTTCTGCCGAATAAGGTACGGCAGCACGTACAATCACATCACCGAAACGGGTTGCAGAATAGAAAAAGGTCTCGTGGGTAGACTCTGACACTCGTTTGATATCATAGCCGCTGCCATCCCGCAAAGCTTTCTGGATCTCAGTTCTCTGCAGATGGTTTCCCAATGCTTCCACATCAGTATCATAGCTGTCAAAGATTACCCGTCCTTCCTTATCTATCACAGATACTCTAAGCCCCTCCATCTGATGATGCAAAACATAATCGCGATAGAGTTGGGTACTGTCCATACTATCCTTACCGATAGTCTGCACCATCTCATAGTTGTACATCTGCAGTCGTGAATGGAGAATATCTATTTTATACTCCTTTTCACGCTTATACTGATATACGCTAAAACATATGGCATAGAGCAGGAACACACCGCCTATGCTCAGCAGTAAATTACGCTGAAAAGATTTACTTTTCAAAGCAGTAGCCATATCCTACACGTGTTTTTATCAGTTTACCATATTGGCCTATCTTCTTACGTAATCTGGTAATGTTCACGTCAACCGTACGATCAAGCACCTGAACATCATGTGGCCAACAATACTTCAATAAGTCTTCTCTGGAAAACACCGTGTTGGGATGTTGGAGAAAGAAAGACAATAATTCATATTCCAGTTTGGTCAGTTCCAGTTCCTTTCCGTCGCATATAACAGATTTGGCACTCAAATCAACCGTAATCCCTTCATATGCAATATAATTATCTATAGCAGCTGAAACAGTTGGCTTCAATTGGGTACGTCTGAGCACAGCCTTGATCCTGGCTTTCACTTCTTTCATACCCAGTGGCTTGGCAATATAGTCATCAGCACCTATATTAAGTCCCTTTACCAGATTATCCTCACTGTCAAGTGCCGTAATGAAGATAATGGGAATCTGTGCTGTAGCAGGATCGTTCTTGAGTATGTGCGCCATCTGGTACCCAGACATTTCTCCCATCATAACATCCAGCAGGATGAGTGAATAATCTTGTAGAGGTAGTTTTAACGCCTCCTCAGCTGAATTGGCAGTAACCACCTCAAAACCTTCATTCTCAAGGTTATATTGCAGTATCTCACAGATATCCTGCTCATCATCCACAATAAGTATCTTCATGATTCTTTTGTATTTCAGGGTGAAAATTACAGACTATTTCCTAAATAAAGATTGGATTTATATTACAATGCTATTACATCTTGATAATACAGCTGATTACAAAAAATGTCACACTAGCAGCATGAAAAAAGAAAATACCCTGGAACTATATCCCAAGGCCGATGGATACAAGAGCGTCTCCCTGTCAGTCCAGAAGGCCAACTACGCAATGAAGATGTACCAGAAAGCCGGCTTTAAGGTAATATCCGATGATGCCGAAGAAGCGATAATGAAGTGCACTCTTTAAGTTTACGCTTGCACAAACCCGCAATTATGCCTTAATTTGCAAATACTAACCCTTTCCCAACAATTATGAATCTGAAAACGAGAAAAAAACTAATCAACATTTGCTTCTTTCTCATGGCAGCATCATTGGTCGGCATCGCAGCAGCTGTACGTTACTCATACGAAATAGATCCGGATCCCATAACCAGGATATGCCTTTGGGTAGGTTTAATCAGCATGGTACTGCATATTATATTGCGTCACATCAAGAGCGAATGATCGGAGCAAATCGGAACTCAAACAATATGGGTTATAAAGAAGAAACTATAGAATGCGTCAAGGATTGTGTCCTCCCGTTACACAAGCAGATCTACGCCAAGTATAACGGCGATTTTGACCAGATATATTCCGTAGGATACAACAGCCGTTCCTATCAGGGCAGGGTCATCACGCCAGGCCTGGAATATGAACTCAGTTATCTGGAATGTTCGTGTCCCAAAGTAAAGTGTGGACTCCGCACCAATCCCGAGCAGTGCGAGTGCTCCCGTCAGAGTATTCTCTACATACTCTCCCAGCTTGAACCAACCAGCCGGTTCGATGTCCGGATTGTGAACACCATACTCCGAGGGGCTGACCGCTGCACCTTCAGAATAACCAGACATACCGGTGTAAACAATTGACACAGAAGAATCAGTTCTCTGTGTCACTTGTTTGGGCCTGACTCCAATTACACATATCTAAAAAAAGTACCGCTATTTGTTGTGGGTATAAAAATTTATACCTACGTTTGTCGTGTAAAAACTAATATCTATGCCTACAATACAGATATAAAGAAGGCATGGATAGAGTATTTTGATGAGGACTGAATGAAGGAAGCTATTGCTAAACTCTGGTTTGCTGAAGGCAGAATCTACATTCTGACCGACAAGGGTAATACCTACAGCCGCCCGCTGGAGGCGTTTCCTCTGTTGCTTGAGGCGACACCGGAGCAACGCGAGGGATATGTCATCGGCCTTGATGGGGAGGATATCCGCTGGGAGGAGATTGATGAGGACATCCACATAAGCAGTTTTTATAATACCGAGGAGCCCAATCCTGATAATCTGATTGCTGATGTTTTCCGCCGATTCCCACAACTGAACGTATCGGAAGTGGCTAGATATATAGGCATCAACAAGAGCCTGCTTTCCCGTTACATCTACGGAATCAAAAAGCCCTCACAGCAGCGCGCCGACCAGATTCTTGAGGCTATCCGCAGGTTGGGGCGCGAGATGTCGCAGATTTAAAACGTGCAATTGGGGTCTGACCCCAATGGTATCATTTTTTTACTTAAAGTAGAATTTTTCTATCTCGTTTTGTTGCTATGTAATGGCAAATTAATATCTTTGCAATTGATAATAGTATCCTTTGTTTGTACATATTTCTATTAAAAGTGAAAAACCAATTGAAAAATCAATTGAAGGAGATTTGATTATCGAGGTTGAAGATTAAAAATAGGATTGATATGAAATCGGATATTTTACAGAAACTGGATAAGGAGAGCAGCCCTATTTTTGATAAGGTTGCGGCTAAGATGCGTACTGCGGCAAGAATTGCCGATGCTATGAAGGCTGCCGGCCTGAACAAGAGTCAATTTGCGCGTAAAATGGGTAAGAGCCCTTCGGAAATAACCAAATGGCTTAGCGGAACCCATAATTTCACCATTGATTCATTGCAGGAGATATCGGCCGTACTTGGAGTGGAGATTACATCGGCCATGGATTCTTCTAATTGTGAAAGAACAACTGAGACAATTCCAGTCACGATTCCCCTGAGTGACCGCAAACTGTTAGACGAGATTGCCCGTAAGTTCGGGTGGGCCTGCGTGGCACCCATTTAATTAAACTACCAAACTTTATAACAATTATTTAGACCATTCTCAATGGCATAATACAAATTATTGTGTTCATTTGTAGGACCTAATTACTACAATAGTCCATTCAAATGAAAGCAAGCACGTTGTCAGCAGTCCTGAGCGGTGTGTTCACCATTATCTGTGTTGTTCTTACTACCGCTATTCCGGACAAGGCTCTGAAATGGAAGGTGCTCCCGAACTGCTGTTCTTTGACTGGGACGGCAATTTCCTCAGGTCGGTAAGACTGGATAATCACGTGAGCCGAATGACGTACGATGAGAAGAATCAGCTTCTCTACGTTGTGGACTTCTCAACCGACCGCATTCTCCGCTACGATCTTGTGTCATTTGTCTGAACATAAAACTTTTTTTGACACTTAGTTCAAAATGTCATTCCGTAGGTGATATTTGATGATCAGGCCGTTGGTATCATCATTCACTGTTTTCAGGATGCTCCTTGATTCTTCATCAAGCAGACTGTCCTCATATAAACGGTCTAAGTAGGTGTAATCATTCTCAAAAGAATAGATGCAGGTGTCATCCATGTAATCAATACCCATGATCCACTTGCCATTTGAGAATCTGTTGTTTATCAACCTGTGATGACCGTTCTTGAGTGAATAGAAAGAAAGGCGGTATCTCCCGTCATCAAAATCGTCAACTTGCTCAATAAAGCCAAACCTGGTTAAAATGAAACTGTTGTTGAGCAGGGTCTCTTGGGCAATGACAAACTCTCCCGGGTGGCTTTCCAGATAACTGGTGATGCGTTCATCATCCCCGACATCGGATGGAGAGAAAGTGTATTTTTTACCCACATCGTAACGGAAACGTTCTGTTGCGGAGCAATCAACCGGATTCAGGGTATAGTAGGAATAGCCGTTATCGGGAAGACGACACAATACCATATCGTCATTGGAAATGTATGAACTCAAAGTTCCAAATTTGTATCCGCCTCTTTTATTGCAAGGCAGACGGCATGAACCAACGGTCTTAGCTTGAGTTTTGGAGTAGAACTGCCAGATAATGGAATCAAGTGTTGTTGTTCGGAATGCCATTACATCCTGGTTAAACATGCAGAAATCCCAAAAAGAATAACCATCGGCCTGATTCTGAAATGACTCTTTCAGATTCAGATCCGGGTCATACACAACAATCTTTCCGTCATGATTCATTATATATACATTCCCATCAATAACAGTGTACTCATTAATGCTGAAGTATTCGTTTCCCGCACGTCCGCGCCTGCTCTTAGTGTTGTACAGGAACTCACCTTTGCTGTTGAATGCAAATACCGCATGCTGGTCCCTGAAATAGAAGTTTCCTCCATCAATCCGTAACTCCATCGGGCTAACTAAGTAAGAATTGGTGTCTCCCTGTAATGCTATGATTTCAATTTTTGAGATGATATCACTCATGGCCAGATTTTCGTACCTGTTAAAGTCGACGGATATGATCTGGGCGTCACCATCGGCTGTCTTGTGATTTGAACACGAGCACAGAATTACAAATCCGATGAAAGGCAGCAGTGCCCTTAGGGTGATATTTTTCATACTGCTATTTAAAACAAACGGAATATGGATATTGATATGCAAAAGTATCAATTCTATTTGTTTATCTTTGCTAAACAATTCAATAATCCTAATTCTATCCAAAATGAAGAAAGCCTTGTTTCTAATTCTATGCGCTGTGCTTCTGGCAGCATGTGACAGTTCCGTAAAACAGCCTGAAGTCCTGACTTACGCGTCAAACACCCATGATTATCAGAGAATCGTGCAGGTGACAGATGTTGAGCATACCGATACGGCCACAATACTGACTTTCTTTTTCAATAACCGTATGATGCCTGGCTCAATATGCATTCTGCCCCAGACATATCTTTCCGATGAGCAGGACCGTCATTACAAGGCCCTGTTCGGGGTTGAGCATCCTCTGGGCGAATACTTTTTCCCGGACAAGGATGGAACATATTTCCATGTGGCATTTGAACCAATGCCGGCCGATGTCCAGGTGTTCGATATGATAGAGGGCGAAGGTGAGGGCCAATTCAAGATAATGGGTATTCATGCCCCTTCATACAAGCCGGCCAAGCCTGAGTTCAGCAAGGAAGAGATAGAGGAGGCCCGACAGATTAAGCACGCCATTTTCAATAAGGGAGCCATATGCCTGCGCGGTAATATCCGGGGGTACGACCGCAGTCAGAATTATCAGACCTTCAAAATGATATTTTCGGACTATTTCCAGGAGGAGAGTACAACCATCGCGCTTGAAATCGACTCCCTGGGATATTTTGAGAAATCGTTCGATGTCAATCACGCTATGGGCGTATCGATTGTAGACCAAAGGGGTACATGGCATTCATTCGTTGCCCTGGCCGGCGATACGGTTGATGTACAGTTCCTTGAGAACGGTACGACAAGATACTCATTGTCCGATGGCCGCCCGTATCCGTTGGAAAGATACAACCGCCTGTCTCAGAGCATAAGAACCGCTGACAACTGGACAATACAGTTTGACAAGTCCCTGAATCTTTCCAAGGCTCTGGAGTATGCACGCCAATGGCGTACCCTTGCCCTTGAGTTTGTTGATTACATTGCTGTCAAGTATGATTATTCGGCTTTTGAATACGAATACGCGCGCATAATGGCCCATAATGAAGTTGTGGAGTCATATCTGGATTACAGAATGGATGCCCAGATGGGTTTGTTCACTGCAGGTAAACTGGGGGAGAGCAGACTGGTGCGTAAACTGAATAACCCTGAAGCGTTGGAGTTCATAGCAGGTTTCCCTGCCAATGATTCTCTCATGATGATTATGCCGGTACAGTGGTCAATATTCAACAGGTATAAGTATGACCAGCCTTTCTATTCACCGGCTCATGTGTATGCTCATGACAAACCGGATATCGTTTCAAGATTCGCATGGCAGTATTATCGGACTGATTCAACTCATTTGGACAATGACCGTAAACTGTTTGGCCGGGATGAGCCCTCTCTGTTTGGCAAAGTGTGCGTAATGCAGGATATTCCGGACCATCTTGATACTCTCAAGAAATATGTGTTACAGGAAGGAAATGAGAGTCCCGATCTGGTACTAACGTCATACATGACAAAGATGAAGGAACTCTTTAACGATGACAATCTCTCTGCCCAGGCAGATATGATATATCAGGATTACATCCGAACAAAGACACCGTATTGGGATCTGCCCGAATGTCGTGGCACGGATGTACTTAAGAGTATTCTGGCCAAATATCCCGGCAAGTATGTCTACCTTGATTTCTGGTCAACAGGATGCGGCCCCTGCATAGCAGGAATAAGGAATCTCTTCAATACCGACCGCAAGTTAATGACCGATGACCATGACAAATTTGTGATGGTGTTCATAACCAGTGATCCCGAGCAAGTGTACGAGCCTTTCCGCAAAGAGTGGCTTGAGGGCGCTCAGAGTTATAGGGTATCTCAGGATGACTACAATGCCATGGCGGGTCTTTTCAACTTCTCGTCCATACCTCATCACGAATTGATCACGCCCGACGGCCGCGCGGTGACCGCAGTTCCGCCCATGGCAGCCGTCAACCCGGACGATCTGTCATTTTAGCAGCGCTTCAGTCGCCAGGTCCAGGTCGCGGTAGGTGGTCTCGAAGTCACCGGTGTACCAGGGGTCGGCTACGTCGCGGTCCTGGCCGGCGTATGACATCATCAGGCGGACCTTACCTGCGGGATCATTGGGGATGATGTATTTGAGCCAGCGCAGGTTCATGCGGTCCATGCAGATTATCAGGTCAAAACGGTCGTAATCGGCGCGGGTTATCTGGCGGGCTGTCTTGGAGGTGTCAAACGGGATGCCGTGGGCGTTGAGGCAGCGCTTGGCGGGCGGGTAGATGGAGTTGCCTATCTCCTCGGTCGATACGGCCGCCGATTCCACGTAGAACTGCTCGTTTAAGCCCCGTGAGCGGATTTTGTCCTTGAATATGAACTCTGCCATGGGGGAGCGGCAGATGTTGCCGTGGCAGACAAATATGATCCTTTTCTTTTCCATGCGTTTTTATTTGGCCTGACTGAATGGCTCGCTGGGCAGGCGGAACATGATGCGTGCATCACGTGCGGTCATGCCGGTTGAGGCATCTCCCAGATCCGGTACATTGAATGACTTTAGGTTATAGAGGTAGAAACGTGAACTCTTTTGCGGGAGCACGAACGGTTTGGTCAGATTTCCATCTGCGTCTATGTGGCAGAAGTAGGGTTTTCCGTACTGACCGTCGCCTCGTTTGCTGGCAAACACGAACCAGCGGCTGTTTGAAGACCAACTGTGATATGTGTCTGACTTGTTGCCTTTTATGCTCTCCATTGCCGTAATCCGGCCCGTCTGCAGGTCTGCCAGATAGAGGGTGGATTCGGTATGGAATATGGGGAATGTGCCGTAATCGGCTACGGTGAACATGAGCCAGCGGCCGTCGGGTGATGCTTTGGGATGACAGGCCGATGCGTCCGCAGTCTGCCCGTTCCAGATGGTGTCAATAACTTCACTTATATGTCCGTTCGCGGGGTCAAAGTCGGCGCGTACCAGATTATACTTGACTTTCTCAATCTCCTGCGGCAGCGGGAAGGTATCTGAAACACACCAGAACACCGATTTGCCGTCGGCCGAGAAGCAGGGGAATGTCTCGAATTTGTCGGCGCGTGCTACATGCGGCAGGTTGATCATCTGATTGTTGTCAAAATCGGCCACAGTCAGGTCCGATGCGCTGTCATATACCTCCATGCGGTTTCCTGCAACGGCGTGGAAACTGGGCAGGATGATGTTGGTGGAGAATACGCCGAACCGTCCGGAGGGGTGCAACTCGCCGTAAACGGTGCCGGAGAGCATTCCGGGGGCGTTGAGGGTGAGTTTGCGCAGTTTGCCGTCGCGGTTCAGGATGGCGCCTCCGTGCGGGCCGCGTATGTAATACATGGACAGATCGCCGCGCTGCTGCCCGTGAATGTGGCAGTTCATGCAGGCGTTGTCGGTGCGTTTGTAGTCGCAGATTACGGTCTCGTCAAAGTTCTCGATGCAGCGTTCCATGATGGAGACCTCGTTGTACATCTGATATGAGGGCTCTATGAGGCGGTAGGTCAGGTAACCGTCTATATCATCGGGACTTACGTGTATGGACCAGGCATCGGTTACGGTCTTACCTTCAACTGTGGCCTGGGTCTTTACGGTTATGGTCTTGCCGGCGGCATCGGCCATGAAGGATTTCCATTTGCGTAGCGGCCATTCAACTTCAGTGCCTTTGACGGTTACGGAGCGGGAGCCGATGGTGAAGGTGGTTACGGTCTTGTCTATGCCGTTCATGGCGTAGCGGAAATTGAGCGGCGCGATATTGGACGGTATGGTGACCTCCTTGTAATCGGGGTAGATCACAAGCGGTCCCCGGCTGCCGTCAACGGCAACGCTTACATCCTGGTCTGAGCAACTTATCAGTAACAGGACTGCTGTTATGGCCCATATATATTTTCTCATTCACTCTCTTGTAATGCGTTCATGTAATAGTACCAGTAGGTACTTTGGTATTTCTCAGGGGTGCTGAAGAAATACTGCATCCTGCTGATCATAGTGTTGTCAATGCCGAACCTTTCGGTATTCTTCTGGGTCATCCGGTCGTTCTGGCTGAGCCAGATGAGTACGGCCTCCTGGTAGATGTGGGCTTTGATCATGTGTGGGGTGTAGTCCTCCATGAACTGGTCCAGATCGTAGCGCATCAGGTCGCTGCAGAGCAGGTAGGTGCGTGCTATTGAATTGTTGGGGTTGGCCTCAAGCAGCCCCAGCAGGATGGAACGGGTCTCGTAAGAATGGTGCACAAAGTCGGTAACGGCCAGTCGGGAACGGGCATCGGCAACAGTTGCTTTAATGGCCTCGGTGCGGTTCTCCGGTAACATGCTCTTGGCCCATTTCCGGTAGAATAGGGTCTTGCTGAGCAGGTTTAGATACTTGAGTGCTGCGGCATCCTGCGATGATATGATGTTGACCTGAGCCAGGCGTTTGATGTATCGGGCGCCGGTATGTTTGGGCGATGCCTGCAATGCTATTATGGCTGCCTTCTCGGCGACGGTCATGCAGCCCAACTGGTACCAGGCTTCGCCGGCCAGACAGTTGGAGAAGGGTGATTTCTCGGTCGATACCCGCAGCAGAAGGGTAGACTCGCCGCCCTGCGAGTGGTTGAAAAGAGTCTGTCCCAGGTCTCCCTTCATGGCGTGGGCCAGATTGTAGCAGTAACTGGCTTCGACCATGTAGAGGTCTTTCTCGGACAGTTTGAGCACCTTGTCCCAGCGCTCGCGCGCCACCTGGGCGTCCAGTCCTATCATCCTGTCGTATTTGACCTGCGGCACACCCAGCAGCCGTCCGTAATACTGATTTACGGGAGTTCCCAGCGTCCATACTCCCAGTGCTGCAAACAACACCGCAGCGGCGGCTTTCTGCCAGCCCTTGCCAAACTGCAACGCTGCCAGCAACAGCAGAAAGTATCCCAGGAACACGACCGTGTATCGGGTGATATAAAGGTTGTCGGTCTCACGTATGAATGACCATAGAAATACTACCGCTGCAACGGCAAGCGAAACCCTTGGACTCAGGAACCTGCAGCAAATGCGGTAAGTCACGCTCCCGATACAGGTAAGCAGCAGACTCACTGTTAAGGGGCCGATGACCGGAAGGTGAAAGAACTGCTCAATGAAATCGCTTACGAATGATGCCAGCCAGCCGGCGCCGTGATAGGTCTGGAGTATGTAATCCCAGTCAAAGAGAAACAGGGTCATCTGCTCGCGGCGTATCAGGTGGTACGGATATGCAAACTGGAAAAAGCAGTAAGCCGCCAGAAATGCAAATACTGCAGCAAGGCTATTGATGTTGCGATTATTGAGTTTCATATACACCAGCGAAGTTACTAAAAAAAGAGAGAGCGGCAAAGCGCCACTCTCTCAATATGTTGGAATTGAAAAGAATCAATATCCGGGGTTCTGCTTCAGGTTGGGGTTCACATTCAACTCCTTGAACGGGAACGGGAACAACTCGTGCTTACCCTTCTGGAAGCCCATGCCCGGGTGAGCCTTGGTGCACCAGTCAGCATCGCTCTCGTCAATAACCCATCCGTGAGGACTGTCATGCTTGGCGGGAACAAGGATGATATCCTTTCCCTGTGCATCCTTCTTGATAGATCCGTCAGGATTCTTATCGTATACGGGAGCATCGGCAGCAAGCTTGGTATCAACCAGGTTGGGCAGATACTTACCGTTGTTGGCAAGCTCTGTGTCAGCAATACCCCAACGTACCAGATCCATGAAACGGGTACCCTCAAGCCAGCACTCCAGGAACTTCTCGTTCTGTACCTCGGCGAGGCTCAGAGCGCTTGTCTTGTGAGCTGCCTCAGCACGGTCCTGAACCAGGAGCAGCTTTGCAAGACCGTCAGCGTCATCTGTAGCATCGGATGTCTGTGCGCAGCACTCAGCGTACATAAGGAGAACCTCAGCATAACGCATCATAACAAGGTTCCAGCGGGTTTCGCCGTTCTGAGCATAATCCTCCTCGCGGAACATACGCTTCCAGACGAACCAGCCTACGTTACCGTAGATACCGTCATCAGCAGTGATACCGCGGGTAGGATCCTTCTGCTTCTCCTCGAGAGTGATGGGGGTGGTACGCTCGATGTAGTTGCCGGCGGCATCCTTCTTAAGAGTACCGGTAGCGAAGTCGATCTCATACTTGTCACTCTGATAAGGCATATCATAGAGGATCTCCTCATAACTCTTGATCCAAGCCTTACGACGTGCTGAATTTACACCGTCATTTGCGATAAGGGCATCAACAAACTTCTTTGAAGGGTTGCACCAGCCCCAACCGTCCTTGGCCTGAGCAAGCTCTGAACCTTCACCGTTGGGCTTGGTGATCTTTGAGAAACGCCATCCCCACAACTGGATGAAGTTAGGCTGTGCACGCCAGTAGTAGTCACCTACAGTTGCATCGTAAACCAGGTTGAGCTCGAACATGCTCTCCTTGTTGCCACGACCTGAGTAGTGATACAGAGTATTCATCTTGTCTGAATCAACAAGCTGGTACAGGCCTGAATTGATGACCTCTTTCAGGACGTCTCTTGCCTCAGCGTACTTGCCCATGAACATGAGAGCCTTAGCCTTTACAGCCTTTGCGTACTCAGCGGTAACGATGATTGTGCGGTCCTTGTCACCCAGGTTCTCCTTTGATTTCAGCTGTTTGGTGGCGAGAGCGGCATCGCAATCGTCAACTACGAACTGGAATACGGCTTCCTGTGAAGGTGAGTTGCCCGGACGGTCTGCACCGGTGAGGCAGTGGTCTACGATGGGAGGAGTTCCCCAACCTGCGCCCAGGAGGAAGTGTGCATAAGCACGCATAACTCTTGCCTCGGCTACGCAACGCTGTGCGGTCTTTGAGGGGTTGTCCTTGAAATGGTCGATAACGAGGTTTGCAGACTCGATGATCATATAGTAAGCCTGATAGGCTCCGGTTACTACAACCTGGTTGGCGTCCAGCCAGAAAGCGTTGATCTGGTTTCCTTCAACACCATCCTGCTTGTTCTCACCTGCTGCATACATGTCATCAGATGCGTATTCCCAGGGGTTAAGCAGATTGCACTCATTCCAACCTGACTCCAGATACATACTGTTGGAGTACCAGCGGCCAGCCGTGTAATAGACGTTGACCAGGGCAGCTTCAGCGTCGGCGTCAGTCTTGTAGAAATCCTCAATTGAAGAAACGCTGTGCTGTTGAATATTCAGTCTGTCTTCACAACCGGAAAGCATCCAGCCGGCGCAGACAACGGACAAAGCGATTAATATCTTTTTCATATTCAAATAGCTCATTTAATTAAAACTCTAAGTTAAGACCAAAGATAACACTCTTTGATGTAGGATAGTTACCCATATCGAAGCCCAGAGCGTTTGTGCCGCCACCAGCGGTTTCAGGATCGAGGCCGATGTAGTTTGAGAATGTGATGAAGTTATCCAGCATACCATACAGACGCATGTTGCTTACAGCGAACTTCTTGGTGATGTTCTTGGGGATTGTGTAACCCAACTGGATCTGCTTGATCTTGAAGTATGAGCCGTCAAATACATTGAGTGTTGAACTGAATGCATCGCTGCTCCAATGGTTTGCTGCGGGGAACTTGGCGGTAGCCTCGTCGCCAGCCTGCTTCCAAGAATTCTCCCAGTAATATGTGTAAGTGTTACATGAAGGACGGTCTACGCGGAATGCGGTAGGATAGATCTCAACACCCTGTACACCGGTTCCGAATACTGAGAAGTCAAAGTTCTTCCAAGCCATGTTGATGGTGATACCGTAAGTCATGTCAGGAACACCCTTACCGATCATTACACGGTCAGTTGCCTGGTCAGGAGTCTTGGTCTCGCCAATCTGGTTGCCGTCAGCGTCGAACTGAGCATACCATGCATAACCCTCCTCATCAATACGTGTGGCCTTGTAACCCAGCATGTACCAAATGGGATAACCCTCCTCGCAGACAGAGGTCAGGAATGTACCCTGAACGGTACGTCCGGTCAGACGACCAACGGTGGGCTCAAGATAAGTAACCTTGTTCTTGAGGAATGAGGTGTTACCGCTAACTTCATAGCTGAAGTCACCGATCTGGTCGCGCCAGCCAAGCTCGATCTCAAGACCCTTGTTGTTGATAGAACCGGCATTGATGGTTGAGTTGGAGCTGATACCCTTCTCGATGAAGGCGGGAACGCCGACCTCGATGGCGGGGCTTACATCAACCAGCAGGTCATCGGTATTCTTGTTATAGAAGTCGATGCTCAAGCTTAGACGGTTGTCCAGGAAACGGGCGTCGATACCCAGGTCAGTCTGAACTGAACGCTGCCAACGGAGGTTGGGGTTGGACAGAGCTGAAGGCAGTGAACTCAGAGTCATTGTGGGGCTGTCTACGCTGTACTGGTAGAATATCTTGTTCTTGAGAAGACCGGTGCTGTAATCGTGTGAACTGCGGCGGAGGAAGACATTTTCGGTGGGCAGGGCGATTTCGTTCCAGGCGGCGAATTGGGTGTCGTATTTCCCGTTCAGTTCCCGGAGCGCGCGGCGAGTGTCTTTCCTGCCGTTCAGCAGAAATTCCCGGTAATTGCGCACGGAAAGCGGG